>NZ_JBMKIA010000003.1:0-384579 GCF_049238215.1 Enterobacter cloacae complex sp. IR5441 | reverse complement strand
AACAAATGACCAAAACACAGATCTTCAGCGACAAGCTCTCGAACGCGCAGGATGTGAACAGGTTTTTGAGGAAAAAATGAGCGGGACGGTAGCGAACCGGCCAGCGCTTAAAAAGCTTCTGCGAACGCTGAATGAGGGCGATACGCTGGTAGTGTGGAAGCTGGATCGCCTCGGGCGAAGCATGCGGAACCTGGTACTGCTGGTAGACGAACTCCGGCAGCGCGGCATCCACTTCAAAAGCCTTACGGACAGCATAGACACCTCCAGCCCAATGGGGCGTTTCATATTCCACATCATGTCAGCCCTGGCCGAAATGGAGAGGGAGTTAATCGTGGAGCGTACCAGGGCGGGATTAGCGGCAGCGCGTGAGAAGGGGCGCATAGGAGGCAGGCGACCAAAGCTAACACCGGAGCAATGGGCGCAGGCTGGACGGTTGATCGCCAACGGAGTGGACAGAAGGCAGGTGGCGATTATTTACGACGTTGCGGTGTGCTCACTGTATAAAAAGTTTCCCGCGGGTAAGGCGTAAAAGAATAATGGGCAGCGCTGAAATAGCTGCCCGTAAAGCTATTATCCATGCTGGCGAACGGTAGGTGAGTCTGAGGTTAACCACATGTCAGATTCATCAAACATTTCTTCCAGCATTCGGTTCAGTTTTTCACGATCACTTTTGCTGGCGTTGCTGTTTAAGGCGTTCGCCTGCATCGGCTTAACCTTCACTTCTGCGTCAGGGAAAATCTGGTGCACCCGTTTCGTCAGCTCTGCCAGGATAATCTCTCTGGCGCCAACCAAACCATCAACATTACGCTTGTCATAGACCAGCTCAACGAACATAAAGACCTCCGGAAACGACTGTATTTTTAAAGAGAATTTATACTGGTTATTTGTACAGTGTCAACGGTTGGGTATATAGCATTTCAGAAGAGATCCATGGGGCATGGATGGGGCAAAAAAATTGTTTTTGAGACGGTTTGGGGCATGGGTGGGACATTTTTACTCATATGAACTTTGGTGATTTTCATATGAAGGGAATTTTATGTGATTGATAATTCTAAAGAATACACATGCTCTTGGGCGTTCTTTAGTGATTTTTAAAATTGCCGCGTCACGCAGTTAAAGTGTCGGGCATACTCTTCAAGGCTGGTAATACCCAGGCGCACCCATTTCGGGTGCGACCACTGGGGCAGGCCCACGTACATCATAGCGCGCTGAGGATCTCATCCGTGCTGCGCACGCGACCGATACGCGGGAAGATATGGGTCATGCTGCCCTGGTGCTGATCCGCAGAGGCTGCGCTGCACGCATCTTCCGCGATCACCAAGTTAAAGCCCAGCTCCCAGGCGTTACGGGCGGTGGATTCCACACCGATGTTGGTGGAGATCCCGCACAGAATAATCGTGTCGATCCCGCGACGGCGCAGCTGGAGCTCCAGGTCGGTGCCGTAGAATGCGCCCCACTGGCGTTTGGTGACTTCTATATCGCTGTCGCGTTTACCGAGCGAGACAGGATATGTCCACCAGTTGTCCGGCAGCGCCTGCGCCGGGGCCTTGGCATCAACCGGCTGTTTTAACGCTTCGGCGAAATCAGCGGACCAGCCGACGCGCACCATAACAACAGGCGAGCCGCTGGCGCGGCATTTTTCTGCCAGGCGCGCAGCGCGGCTGACCACATCGTCAGCGGTGTGCGGACCACCGGCAAAAGGCAGAATGCCTTCCTGTAAATCAATGACCACAAGGGCGGTTTTGCTGGCATCAAGTGTAAACATCGTCACTCCCGTCAAATGATTGCTTTTCTACACCTTACGACGTGATGGCCTGTTATCGGTCGGATAATTTTGTTAATTTTTGTGAGAATAGGCAATAAGAGTTCAGCAAACGCGCGTCAGGCCGTGCTTCGCTCTTATCGTGCGGCAGAATTTCCAGTATAATAGCCGCCTTTTTTCATCCAGTTGTGACATACAGAAAGCTGCGACATCGTAGCCTGCGAGACAGGCGACAATCAGCCTGCGGCTAATTAAGGGATATCTCATGCGTACAGAATATTGCGGGCAGCTGCGTCAGTCCCACGTCGGGCAGCAGGTCACCCTGTGTGGTTGGGTCAATCGTCGTCGCGATCTTGGTAGCCTTATCTTTATTGATATGCGTGACCGCGAAGGTATCGTTCAGGTGTTCTTCGATCCGGATCGCGCTGATGCGTTGAAACTGGCTTCTGAGCTGCGCAATGAGTTCTGCATTCAGGTGACGGGCACCGTGCGTGCGCGTGACGAGAAAAACGTCAACGCCGACATGGCGACCGGTGCTATCGAAGTGCTGGCGTCCGATCTGACGATCATCAACCGCGCGGAAGCGTTGCCGCTGGACTCCAACCACGTCAACACCGAAGAAGCGCGTCTGAAATACCGCTACCTGGATCTGCGTCGTCCGGAAATGGCTCAGCGCCTGAAAACCCGTGCGAAAATCACCAGCCTGGTGCGCCGTTTTATGGATGACCACGGTTTCCTTGATATCGAAACCCCGATGCTGACCAAAGCCACGCCGGAAGGCGCGCGCGACTACCTGGTGCCATCCCGCGTCCATAAAGGCAAATTCTACGCGCTGCCGCAGTCACCACAGCTTTTCAAACAGCTGCTGATGATGTCCGGCTTCGATCGCTACTATCAGATCGTGAAATGCTTCCGCGACGAAGACCTGCGCGCTGACCGTCAGCCAGAATTTACCCAGATCGATGTGGAAACCTCTTTCATGACCGCTGAGCAGGTGCGTGAGGTGATGGAAGCCCTGGTGCGTAGCCTGTGGAACGACGTGAAAGGCGTTGAACTGGGCGATTTCCCTGTCATGACCTTCGCGGAAGCCGAGCATCGCTACGGTTCCGACAAACCAGACCTGCGTAACCCGATGGAGCTGGTGGACGTGGCAGACCTGGTGAAAGCCGTTGAGTTCGCGGTCTTTGCTGGCCCGGCTAACGATCCGAAAGGCCGCGTGGCTGCCCTGCGCGTTCCGGGCGGTGCTGCCCTGAGCCGTAAGCAGATTGACGACTACGGCAACTTCATCAAGATCTACGGCGCGAAAGGTCTGGCCTATATTAAAGTAACCGAGCGTGCAAAAGGTCTGGAAGGCATCACCAGCCCGGTGGCGAAATTCCTGAATGCGGACATCGTGGAAGCGATCCTTGAGCGCACCGGCGCGCAGGACGGCGACATGATCTTCTTCGGTGCAGACAACAAGAAAGTGGTTGCGGATGCGATGGGCGCGCTGCGTCTGAAGCTTGGCAAAGACCTGAACCTGACCGACGAAAGCAAATGGGCGCCGCTGTGGGTAATCGACTTCCCGATGTTTGAAGACGACGGTGAAGGCGGCCTGACCGCGATGCACCACCCGTTCACCTCGCCAAAAGAGATGACGGCGGCAGAGCTGAAAGCAGCGCCGGAAGACGCGGTGGCAAACGCCTACGATATGGTCATCAACGGCTACGAAGTGGGCGGCGGTTCCGTGCGTATTCACAGCGGTGAAATGCAGCAGACCGTGTTCGGCATTCTGGGCATTAACGAGCAGGAGCAGCGCGAGAAGTTTGGCTTCCTGCTGGACGCCCTGAAGTACGGTACCCCTCCGCACGCGGGTCTGGCCTTCGGTCTTGACCGTCTGACCATGCTGCTGACCGGCACCGACAACATCCGTGATGTGATCGCCTTCCCGAAAACCACCGCAGCGGCGTGTCTGATGACTGAAGCGCCAAGCTTTGCCAACCCGGCCGCGCTGGCTGAGCTGGGCATTGAGGTGGTGAAGAAGGAAGAGAAAAACTGATATGGCATATAAGCGTCCCGTTTCGGTTCTGGTGGTCATTTATGCAGAAGACACGAAGCGGGTGCTGATGTTGCAGCGTCGCGACGATCCGGATTTCTGGCAGTCGGTTACCGGCAGCCTGGAAGAGGGAGAGACCGCGCCGCAGGCCGCCGCGCGTGAAGTAAAGGAAGAGGTCGCCATTGATGTTGCTTACGAGCAACTGACCCTGAAGGACTGTCAGCGCACGGTGGAGTTTGAAATTTTTAGCCATTTACGTCATCGCTATGCACCGGGCATTGAGCGCAATACGGAATCGTGGTTCTGCCTTGCGCTTCCCCATGAGCGGGAGATCGTGTTCACGGAACACCTGACCTACCGCTGGGTGAATGCGGCGGATGCCGCCGCACTGACCAAGTCGTGGAGCAACCGGCAGGCGATTGAAGAATTTGTAATTAACGCTGCCTGAGAAGGCGCGATTTTTGGAGAACTTTTTATGGCAGGTCATAGTAAGTGGGCCAACACCAAACACCGCAAAGCGGCACAGGATGCCAAACGCGGTAAAATCTTTACCAAAATCATTCGTGAGCTGGTGACAGCGGCGCGTCTGGGCGGCGGCGATCCGGCTTCTAACCCACGTCTGCGCGCAGCGGTGGATAAAGCCCTGTCCAACAACATGACGCGTGACACCCTGAACCGTGCCATCGCACGTGGCGTGGGCGGTGATGAAGACGCGAACATGGAAACCATCATTTATGAAGGTTACGGTCCTGGCGGTACGGCGGTGATGGTTGAGTGTCTGTCCGACAACCGTAATCGTACCGTTGCGGAAGTGCGTCACGCGTTCACCAAAACCGGCGGCAACCTGGGCACTGACGGTTCTGTAGCGTACCTGTTCAGCAAAAAAGGCGTCATCTCCTTCGAGAAAGGCGACGAAGATGCGATCATGGAAGCGGCGCTGGAAGCCGGTGCGGAAGACGTGGTGACCTATGACGACGGTGCTATTGATGTTTACACCGCATGGGAAGAGATGGGGGCCGTGCGCGATGCGCTGGAAGCGGCTGGCCTGAAGGCGGATAACGCTGAAGTCTCCATGATCCCGTCTACCAAAGCGGACATGGATGCGGAAACCGCACCGAAACTGCTGCGTCTGATCGACATGCTCGAAGACTGCGACGACGTGCAGGAAGTGTATCACAACGGTGAAATCTCTGATGAGGTTGCAGCGACTCTCTGATGAGAGCCTGTAAACCGTTTACGGGAGACGCGTGATGTCGATTATTCTCGGGATTGACCCCGGCTCACGCGTCACCGGCTATGGCGTTATCCGTCAGGTGGGACGCCAGCTAACCTACCTCGGCAGCGGCTGTATTCGCACCAAAGTGGACGATCTGCCGTCGCGCCTGAAGCTCATCTATGCGGGCGTGTCGGAGATCATCACCCAGTTCCAGCCGGACTATTTCGCCATCGAGCAGGTCTTTATGGCGAAAAACGCTGACTCGGCGTTAAAGCTCGGTCAGGCGCGCGGCGTGGCGATTGTTGCCGCCGTGAACCAGGATCTGCCGGTGTTTGAGTACGCGGCCCGTCAGGTTAAGCAGACGGTGGTGGGCATTGGTAGCGCGGAGAAAAGCCAGGTGCAGCACATGGTGCGTACCCTGCTGAAGCTCCCTGCGAACCCGCAGGCCGACGCCGCGGATGCGCTGGCCATTGCGATTACCCACTGTCACGTCAGCCAGAATGCGATGCAAATGAGCGAGTCGCGGCTCAATCTGGCGCGAGGCAGGTTACGATAATGACAAATCAGGCTGGATGTTTATCCAGCCTTTTTTTATTATGTCGGCAGTTAATTTCTTCCAGAACGCAGGAGCGTCACGTGATAGGCAGACTCAGAGGCATCATCATTGAAAAACAACCCCCGTTAGTGCTGCTGGAAGTGGGTGGCGTGGGCTATGAAGTCCATATGCCGATGACCTGCTTCTACGAACTGCCGGAGGCGGGCAAAGAGGCGGTTGTCTTTACCCAGTTTGTGGTGCGTGAAGACGCTCAGCTGCTGTACGGCTTCAATAACAAACAGGAACGCACCCTGTTCCGCGAATTGATTAAAACCAACGGCGTCGGGCCGAAGCTGGCCCTGGCGATTCTGTCCGGTATGTCAGCGCCACAGTTTGTGAACGCCGTTGAGCGTGAAGATCCGGCTGCGTTAATTAAACTTCCTGGCATCGGGAAGAAAACCGCCGAGCGCCTGATTGTCGAGATGAAGGACCGTTTCAAAGGTCTGCATGGCGATCTGTTCACGCCGGCAGCCGATCTGGTGCTGACTTCCCCGGGCGCGCCTGCATCGGATGATGATGCCGAGCAGGAAGCGGTTGCCGCGCTGGTGGCGCTGGGCTATAAACCTCAGGAGGCCAGCCGGATGGTGAGCAAAATTGCTA
This sequence comes from Enterobacter cloacae complex sp. IR5441, assembly GCF_049238215.1. Lineage (NCBI taxonomy): Bacteria > Pseudomonadati > Pseudomonadota > Gammaproteobacteria > Enterobacterales > Enterobacteriaceae > Enterobacter > Enterobacter cloacae complex sp. IR5441. The sequence goes on along the minus strand of NZ_JBMKIA010000003.1, from coordinate 378,371 downwards.
AACCGGATGCCAGCAGTGAAACCCTGATTCGTGAAGCGCTGCGCGCTGCATTGTGAGGTAAAGGATGATTGAAGCAGACCGCCTGGTATCGGCAGGCACTATTCAGCCAGATGACGTGGTGGATCGCGCGATCCGTCCCAAACTGCTGGATGAGTACATCGGCCAGCCGCAGGTTCGTTCTCAGATGGAGATTTTCATCCAGGCGGCAAAGCTGCGCGGCGATGCGCTCGATCACCTGCTGATTTTTGGGCCGCCGGGGTTAGGTAAAACCACCCTGGCGAATATCGTCGCCAATGAAATGGGCGTTAACCTGCGTACCACCTCCGGCCCGGTACTGGAGAAAGCAGGGGACCTGGCGGCGATGCTGACCAACCTCGAACCGCATGACGTGCTGTTTATCGATGAGATCCACCGTCTTTCACCGGTGGTGGAGGAAGTGCTCTATCCGGCAATGGAGGATTACCAGCTGGATATCATGATCGGTGAAGGTCCGGCCGCGCGCTCGATCAAAATCGATCTGCCGCCGTTTACCCTGATTGGCGCCACGACCCGCGCCGGCTCTCTGACCTCTCCGCTACGCGACCGGTTTGGTATCGTGCAGCGTCTGGAGTTTTATCAGGTGCCTGACCTTCAGCATATTGTGGGCCGCAGCGCGCGCTACATGGGGCTGGATATGAGCGAAGAGGGGGCGTTTGAAGTGGCGAAGCGCTCCCGCGGTACGCCGCGTATCGCCAACCGCCTGCTGCGCCGGGTGCGTGACTTTGCCGAGGTGAAGCACGACGGCACCATATCGGCCGAGATCGCCGCCCAGGCGCTGGATATGCTGAATGTCGATGCCGAAGGCTTTGACTATATGGACCGTAAGCTGCTGCTGGCGGTGCTGGATAAGTTCTTTGGCGGGCCGGTAGGGCTGGATAACCTGGCGGCGGCAATTGGCGAAGAGCGTGAGACTATCGAGGACGTGCTGGAGCCGTATCTGATCCAGCAGGGCTTCTTACAGCGTACCCCACGTGGTCGTATGGCGACGGTGCGGGCGTGGAATCATTTCGGTATTACGCCGCCCGCGATGCCGTAAGCAGCGATAAATGGTAGCCCCGGTAAGCGAAGCGCCACCGGGGACATGCTGACTACTGCGCGGTCTTTTTCATCATACTGAAAATAAACAACACCGCCGCGCACAATACTACCGACGGCCCCGCTGGCGTGTCATAAAACGCCGAGAAGGTTAACCCGCCCGTCACCGCAATCATTCCGATAATCACCGCGATACCGGCCATTTGCTCCGGCGTACGCGCAAAACGGCGCGCAGTGGCGGCAGGAATTATCAGCAGCGACGTGATGATCAGCGCGCCGACAAACTTCATCGCCACGCCGATGGTTAACGCCGTCACCAGCATCAATAGCAGCTTCACGCGCTGAAGCTTCACGCCGTCGACAAAGGCCAGATCCGGGCTGACGGTCATAGCCAGTAAATTTCGCCACTGCCACAGCAGGATCCCGAGCACCACTGCCACGCCAATGGCAATAGAAATCAGATCTTCGGGCGTGACGGCCAGCAGATCGCCGAACAGATAGGCCATCAGGTCCACGCGGATGTTTGACATCAGGCTCACTACCACCAGGCCCAGCGACAGGGCGCTGTGCGCCATAATGCCGAGCAGGGTATCAATTGCCAGATGAGGGCGTTTTTCCAGCCAGACCAGACCGGCAGCCAGCAGCAGCGTGACGACAATCACCGCATAAAACGGGTTCACGTCCAGTAACAAACCAAACGCCACACCCAGCAATGAAGCATGGGCCAGCGTATCGCCGAAATAGGACATTCTGCGCCAGACGACAAACGAGCCGAGTGGACCCGCGGCGCAGGCAAGCATAATCCCGGCCAGCCAGCCGGGCAGTAACAGTTCAATCATGAGTGTCCATTTCCCCGACGCAGGACAATTCGTCCCTGTAAATCATGGCGGTGATTGTGATTATGACGATAGATGCCCAGCTGCTCGGCGCCACGATGGCCAAACATAGAGATAAATTCCGGATGCATTGACACCACTTCCGGCGTGCCGGAACAACAAATGTGATGGTTCAGGCACAGCACTTCGTCGGTTTTGGCCATCACCAGATGCAGATCATGGGACACCATCAGCACCGCGCAGTTTAGCTCCCGACGGAGCTGGTCAATCAGATCGTACAGCGCAACCTGACCGTTGACGTCAACACCCTGCGTCGGCTCGTCCAGGACCAGCAGCTGAGGGCTGCTGAGCAGGGCGCGGGCAAGTAATACGCGCTGGGTTTCACCGCCCGACAGCTTTTGCAAGGGCGCCTCAACAAGATGTCCCGCCTGAACGCGTTTCAGCGCCGGGAGGATATCCGCTTTACGCGTACCGGGACGGAGGCGCAGGAAGCGGCTCACCGTCAGGGGCAGGGTGGCATCGAGGTGTAATTTTTGCGGCACATAGCCGATACGCAACTTGTCTTGGCGGACGATAACACCTGCGTCAGGGGCTACTAGGCCTAATACGACGCGTACCAGCGTCGACTTGCCTGCACCGTTAGGGCCGAGCAGCGTGAGTATTTTGCCGGGCTTCAGATTCAGCGACACGTCAGAAAGGACGCGGCGCTGGCCGAATGAGACCGAAACATTTTCAAGAGAAACTAAAGTCGTCATGTCAATTTAAGCTTGCAGAAGTCATCGAATGTTATAATATCACATCCCACGCATTCATTACGATGATTAGTCGCATTATGTTACAGAAAAATACGCTTCTTTTCGCAGCTTTATCCGCTGCTCTTTGGGGTACAACAGCACAAGATGTTAACGCCGCCGTTGTCGCTTCGCTTAAACCGCTTGGATTTATCGCCTCTGCCATCGCGGATGGGGTCACTGAGACCCAGGTTCTGCTGCCTGATGGTGCTTCCGAGCATGATTATTCCCTGCGTCCATCTGATGTAAAACGCTTACAGAACGCGGACTTAGTCGTCTGGATTGGTCCTGAGATGGAAGCGTTCATGCAGAAGTCAGCCAGTCAGCTTGCCGCTGAGAAACAGGTGACGATTGCCGGGCTGTCCGGCGTGAAACCGTTACTCATGAAAGGAGCTGAGGACGAGGGTGACGAACACGACCACGACCATGCTCACGGTGAAAAAGGTGACGACCATCACCATCACGGCGAATACAACATGCATCTCTGGCTCTCCCCAGAGATAGCGCGGCTTACAGCGGTTGCAATCCACGACAAATTAGTGGAACTTATGCCGCAAAGTCGAATCAAACTCGACGCCAACCTGAAGGATTTTGAGGCTCAATTAGCCGCAACCGACAAACAGGTGGGTAACGAGCTCGCACCGCTTAAAGGAAAAGGGTACTTCGTTTTTCATGATGCCTACGGGTATTACGAGAAACATTACGGTCTGACCCCGCTGGGGCATTTTACCGTCAACCCTGAAATTCAGCCTGGTGCGCAGCGTTTACATGAAATCAGAACACAGTTGGTTGAGCAAAAAGCGACATGCGTTTTTGCTGAGCCACAGTTCAGGCCAGCGGTCGTAGAAGCCGTGGCCAGGGGAACATCCGTGCGCATGGGAACCCTTGACCCGCTAGGTACGAACATCCAGTTGAGCAAAGCGAGCTATTCGCAGTTCCTCAGCCAACTGGCGAATCAGTATGCGAGCTGCCTGAAAGGAGATTAACGAGGAAGTGAATACGTGCAACAGATAGCCCGCTCTGTCGCCCTGGCATTTAACAATCTGCCTCGACCCCACCGCGTTATGCTGGGGTCGCTTACAGTTCTCACATTAGCGGTCGCCGTCTGGCGGCCCTATGTTTACCACCCGAGTTCCGCCCCAATCATTAAAACCATCGAACTGGAGAAGAGCGAGATCCGCTCTCTGCTGCCTGAGGCCAGCGAGCCTATCGATCAGGCCGCTCAGGAAGATGAAGCGATTCCCCAGGATGAGCTGGATGACAAGATCCAGAATGAAGCCGGCATTCATGAATATGTTGTTTCTACTGGCGATACGCTGAGCAGCGTCCTGAACCAGTACGGTATCGACATGGGCAACATCAGCCAGCTCGCCGCATCCGATAAAGAGCTGCGTAACCTGAAAATTGGTCAGCAGCTTTCCTGGACCCTAACGCCCGACGGCGATCTGCAACGTCTGACCTGGGAGATGTCCCGTCGCGAAACCCGCACCTACGATCGCACTGCAAACGGTTTCAAAATGACCAGCGAATTGCAGCAGGGCGACTGGGTTAACAGCGTCATGAAAGGGACCGTCGGCGGCAGCTTTGTTTCCAGCGCACGCGATGCCGGCCTGACCAGCGCTGAAATCAGCTCGGTGATCAAAGCCATGCAGTGGCAGATGGATTTCCGCAAACTGAAAAAAGGCGATCAGTTCTCTGTCCTGATGTCCCGCGAAATGCTGGACGGTAAGCGCGAGCAGAGCCAGCTGGTGGGCGTTCGTCTGCGTTCAGACGGCAAAGACTACTACGCTATTCGCGCGGAAGACGGTAAGTTCTATGACCGCAGCGGTACGGGTCTGGCAAAAGGCTTCCTGCGTTTCCCAACGGCGAAACAGTTCCGCGTCTCCTCCAACTTCAACCCGCGTCGTCTGAACCCGGTAACTGGCCGCGTAGCGCCGCACCGTGGCGTTGACTTCGCCATGCCGCAGGGCACGCCAGTGCTGGCGGTAGGGGATGGTGAAGTGGTCATGGCGAAACGCAGCGGTGCTGCTGGCTACTACGTTGCTATTCGTCACGGTCGTACGTACACCACCCGCTACATGCACCTGCGTAAACTGCTGGTCAAACCGGGCCAGAAAGTGAAACGTGGCGATCGCATCGCGTTGTCCGGTAACACCGGCCGGTCGACGGGTCCGCACCTGCACTACGAAGTGTGGATCAACCAGCAGGCGGTTAACCCGCTGACGGCGAAACTGCCGCGCACCGAAGGGCTGACCGGCAAAGATCGCAAAGATTACCTGGCGCAGGTGAAAGAGGTGATGCCGCAGCTGCGCTTCGACTAAGCTCTCCTGATTTAAAAAGCCGGCGTCAGTATGCGCCGGCTTTTTCTTTTGTGCGCGGGCGGCAGCCTCGCTACACTATCCGAATATATTTTTGCGTCACCAGACCCTGGAACCCGCATGGAAACCAAAAAAAACAATATTGAGTACATTCCTGAGTTTGAAAAATCTTTTCGCCACCCGCGTAACTGGGGCGCCTGGCTTGGCGTATACGCGTTTGCTGGCATGGCGTTGCTACCTGCTTCCCTCCGCGATCCGGTGCTCGGCAAAGTGGGGCGCCTGGCAGGGCGCTTAGGTAAAAGCGCACGCCGCCGCGCGCAAATAAATCTGTTGTACTGTTTTCCGGATAAAAGCGACGCCGAACGCGAAGCAATCATTGATGACATGTATACCACCGCGCCACAGGCCATGGCGATGATGGCGGAACTGGCGCTGAAAGGGCCGGAGAAGATCGTCGAACGCGTTGACTGGAAAGGGCTGGAGATCATCGACGAGATGCGTCGCAATGATGAAAAGGTGATTTTCCTGGTGCCGCACGGCTGGGGGGTAGACATTCCGGCGATGTTAATGGCGTCGCAGGGCCAGAAAATGGCGGCGATGTTCCATAATCAGGGAAACAAAATCTACGACTTCGTCTGGAATACCGTGCGCCGTCGCTTTGGCGGGCGTTTGCACGCCCGAAACGATGGCATTAAGCCTTTCATTCAGTCGGTACGTCAGGGTTACTGGGGCTACTATCTGCCCGATCAGGACCACGGCCCGGAACACAGCGAGTTTGTCGATTTCTTCGCAACCTATAAAGCCACGCTACCCGCGATTGGTCGCCTGATGAAAGTCTGCCGCGCCCGCGTGATCCCACTGTTCCCGGTTTATGACGGTAAAACGCATCGCCTGAGCATTGAGGTACGTCCGCCGATGGACGATCTGCTGACCGCAGACGATCACACCATCGCACGTCGCATGAATGAAGAGGTGGAGGTGCTGGTGGGGCCGCATAAGGAGCAATATACGTGGATCCTGAAGCTGCTCAAAACGCGTAAACCTGGCGAAACAGAGCCGTACAAGCGTAAAGAGCTTTTCCCGAAGAAATAGGAAACCTTCACCCCTCTCCCCTTAGGGGAGAGGGGATTGGAGCTTACTCTACGGTCAGTACGCGGGTGGTATTGGTTGAGCCGATGGTGCTCATCACGTCACCCTGCGTCACGATAACGATATCACCGGATACCAGATAACCTTTGTCGCGCAGCAGGTTCACGGCATCGTGCGCGGCGGCCACGCCGTCGTTGGTGCTGTCGAAGTATACTGGCGTCACGCCGCGATACAGCGCCGTCAGGTTCAGCGTACGCTCGTGACGGGACATGGCGAAGATCGGCAGACCGGAGCTGATACGGGACGTCATTAGCGCGGTACGGCCAGATTCGGTCATGGTGATGATCGCCGTGACCCCTTTCAGGTGGTTGGCTGCGTACATCGCAGACATCGCAATCGCTTCTTCCACGTTGTCGAACTGAATGTCCAGACGGTGTTTAGAGACGTTAATGCTTGGGATCTTCTCTGCACCCAGGCACACGCGCGCCATGGCGGCCACGGTTTCTGCCGGATACTGACCTGCCGCGGTTTCCGCTGACAGCATCACCGCATCGGTACCATCCAGCACGGCGTTCGCCACGTCCATGACTTCCGCACGGGTTGGCATTGGGTTGGTGATCATGGATTCCATCATCTGGGTGGCGGTGATCACCGCGCGGTTCAGCTGACGCGCGCGACGGATCAGCGCTTTCTGGATACCGACCAGTTCAGGGTCGCCAATTTCCACGCCCAGGTCACCACGGGCAACCATCACCACGTCAGACGCCAGGATCACGTCGTCCATCGCGTCCTGATCGCAGACCGCTTCAGCGCGTTCCACTTTCGCAACGATTTTCGCATCGCAGCCTGCATCGCGCGCCAGGCGGCGAGCATAGTTCAGATCTTCGCCGCAGCGCGGGAAGGAGACGGCCAGGTAATCCACGCCGATCTGCGCTGCGGTCACGATATCCGCTTTGTCTTTATCGGTCAGCGCTTCGGCAGACAGGCCACCGCCGAGTTTGTTGATGCCTTTGTTGTTGGAGAGCGGGCCGCCGACGGTCACTTCGGTGAATACCTTCATACCCTGAACTTCCAGCACTTTCAGCTGTACGCGTCCGTCGTCCAGCAGCAGGATGTCGCCAGGCACAACGTCAGCAGGCAGACCTTTGTAGTCGATACCCACTTTTTCCTTATCGCCTTCGCCTTTACTCAGGTTGGCATCCAGCAGGAATTTATCGCCGATGTTGAGGAAGACTTTGCCTTCTTTAAAGGTCGATACGCGGATTTTTGGACCTTGCAGGTCACCGAGGATAGCAACATGGCGGCCCAGTTTAGCTGCGATTTCACGCACTTTGTCGGCACGTAATTTATGGTCTTCTGGCGTACCGTGAGAGAAGTTCATGCGCACCACGTTGGCACCCGCGGCGATAATCTTTTCGAGGTTATTATCGCGGTCGGTGGCCGGGCCTAAGGTGGTGACGATCTTGGTTCTGCGAAGCCTTCTGGACATGTAATACTCCGTTGACTGAAACAACTTTGGTGTTGCGTGAACATAGAATCGGCCTTCATCTATCGCAAGGCAGTAGCGAGGGGACCGAATGCCGTAAATCGTACATCGTAGTTATTAGGGAACATCGCTCTTTATAAGCAATTCTTTATCAAAACGCGATTCTTTCAGGGCTTCCTTGACCCGCTTCAAGTTATCCCGGAATTTTGCGCCCCGGCGTAAGGTAAAACCGGTCGCCAGCACGTCGATGACCGTCAACTGCGCCAGGCGGGAGACCATCGGCATGTACATGTCGGTGTCCTCCGGTACGTCCAGGGTAATGGCGAGCGTCGCTTCCCTGGCCAGCGGCGTACCTGCCGTCGTCAGGGCGATGACCATCGCATCGTTGTCACGCGCGAGCTGCGCCAGCTCCACCTGGCTCTTGGTGCGGCCCGTATGGGAGATGAGTACCACGACATCATCTTCACTACAATTCATACAGCTCATGCGTTGCAGCACAATGTCATCGGAGTAAATCACCGGCACGTTAAAGCGAAAGAACTTATTCATGGCGTCATGCGCCACGGCGGCGGACGAGCCAAGGCCAAAGAAGGCAATCCGTTTGGCCTGCGTGAGAAGATCGACCGCGCGATTCACTGAACTCATGTCCAGAGACTGGCGAACGTGGTCGAGCGTGGCCATAGCCGATTCAAATATTTTTGCGGTGTAAGCATCAACGCTGTCGTCTTCATCTACATTGCGATTAACATACGGGGTGCCGTTTGCCAGACTTTGGGCCAGATGCAGTTTAAAATCAGGAAAGCCGCGCGTGTCCAGACTACGACAGAATCGATTGACCGTCGGTTCGCTGACGCCCGATTCCTGTGCCAGAGCGGCGATGCTTGAATGAATCGCCTGAGCGGGCGCGGCGAGAATAACTTCAGCCACTTTGCGCTCGGATTTGCTAAGGTGTTCCAGTTGAAACTGGATTTTTTCCAGCATGTTCATTGTTAACAAGACGCTCATGAGGGCATAAACGATTTCATAAAGAGATGAAATCTTGATTCGATTTAGCCGATATTACCCCCGGGACTCCCGAAAGGGTAATCGTCGACAAGAAATGTTGTTGTTTTTTTTCATTACTTGATCGACGTCGGGTTTTGCTCTGACCCTGTTGCGCAAAGAATCGACGTTTGTTGCGTCATCAGACGGGCGTAATGGCCCGGGCGACGAAAAATCACCGTATCGCACGCGACGTTAAGCGCTAATGGTTTCAGGAAACGCGTAAAAGCAGTACAGTGCATTGTAATAAAATTACAACGATACCTGGCAGAGTACCAGGCGATCTAACTGAGGAGAATGACATGGCGGTAACGCAAACAGCCCAGGCATGTGACCTGGTCATTTTCGGCGCGAAAGGCGATCTTGCACGCCGAAAATTGCTGCCTTCCCTGTATCAGCTCGAAAAAGCGGGCCAGATCCATCCCGACACCCGAATCCTTGGGGTAGGGCGCGCAGACTGGGATAAGGAGGCTTATACCAAAGTCGTGCGCGAGGCGCTCGAAACGTTCATGAAAGAGAAAATCGATGAAAGCCTTTGGGATAAGCTGAGCGGGCGTCTCGATTTCTGCAACCTGGACGTCAACGATGTAGGCGCCTTTACCCGTCTGGGTGAAATGCTTGACCAGGAAAATCGTGTCACTATTAACTATTTCGCGATGCCGCCAAGCACCTTCGGCGCCATCTGCAAAGGTCTGGGCGAGGCGAAGCTGAACGCCAAACCGGCGCGCGTGGTGATGGAGAAACCGCTGGGTACGTCGCTGGCGACCTCGCGTGAAATCAACGACCAGGTAGGCGAGTTCTTTGAGGAGTGTCAGGTTTACCGTATTGACCACTATCTGGGTAAAGAGACGGTACTGAACCTGCTGGCGCTGCGTTTTGCCAACTCCCTGTTCGTGAACAACTGGGACAACCGCACTATCGACCACGTGGAAATTACCGTGGCGGAAGAGGTGGGCATCGAAGGCCGTTGGGGCTACTTCGACCAGGCCGGCCAAATGCGTGACATGATCCAGAACCACCTGCTGCAAATTCTGTGCATGATTGCCATGTCTCCACCGTCAGATCTGACGGCCGACAGCATTCGTGACGCCAAAGTGAAAGTACTGAAATCACTGCGCCGTATTGACCGCTCCAACGTACGTGAGAAAACCGTGCGCGGCCAGTACACCGCAGGTTTTGCCCAGGGGAAAAAAGTTCCTGGCTATCTGGAAGAAGAGGGCGCGAACAAGTCCAGCAACACCGAGACGTTTGTGGCGATCCGCGTGGATATCGACGACTGGCGCTGGGCCGGTGTGCCGTTCTACCTGCGTACCGGTAAACGTCTGCCGGCAAAATGCTCCGAAGTGGTGGTCTACTTCAAAAATCCGGAACTGAACCTGTTCAAAGAATCCTGGCAGGAACTGCCGCAGAACAAACTGACCATCCGTCTGCAACCGGACGAGGGTGTGGATATTCAGATCCTCAACAAAGTGCCGGGTCTTGATCACAAACACAACCTGCAAACTACCAAGCTGGACCTGAGCTACTCTGAAACCTTCAACCAGACGCATCTCGCCGATGCTTACGAGCGTCTGCTGCTGGAAACCATGCGTGGTATCCAGGCGCTGTTCGTCCGCCGCGATGAAGTGGAAGAGGCGTGGAAGTGGGTCGACTCTATCACCGAAGCGTGGGCAGCCGATCAGGACGCGCCAAAACCGTATCAGGCGGGAACCTGGGGACCTGTCGCCTCCGTTGCGATGATCACCCGTGATGGCCGCTCCTGGAACGAGTTTGAATAACCACCTTCTCTAGCCCAAAGGTGTTATTTTACCGGTAACATGATCTAACACAGCAAGTGGCATAATTTTTATCTTTTAAGCTCCGCGTGGATTCACCCGCGGAGCTTTTTTTATTACACTCCCTTCAGACATTTTGCTCCTGTGCTCCGGATAACAGGCGTTTCAGCGTTGTTAACAACCGTCAGAAACTGTGTAAACTCCCGAGCCTGGACAGATAAATTAGAGGAGCTTTTATGAATCCGACATTGTTACGCGTAACACAACGCATCGTTGAACGCTCGAAAGAGACCCGTGCTGCCTACCTTGCCCGCATCGAACAGGCGAAGAGTGAAACTGTCCATCGCTCTCAGCTGGCCTGCGGGAATCTGGCCCACGGCTTTGCGGCCTGCCAGCCTGGTGATAAAGACGCGCTGAAAAGCATGTTGCGTAACAATATCGCCATCATTACCTCCTATAACGACATGCTTTCAGCCCACCAGCCGTATGAGGCCTACCCGGCTATCATCCGCAATGCGCTGCACAGCGTGAACGCGGTGGGCCAGGTTGCAGGCGGCGTGCCGGCCATGTGTGATGGCGTAACCCAGGGCCAGGACGGTATGGAGCTGTCCTTGCTGAGCCGCGAAGTGATCGCCATGTCGGCGGCAGTGGGCCTCTCTCACAACATGTTTGATGGCGCGCTCTATCTGGGCGTGTGCGACAAAATCGTCCCGGGGCTGGTGATGGCCGCGCTGTCGTTTGGCCATCTGCCAGCGATTTTTGTGCCGTCAGGCCCGATGGCTAGCGGTCTGCCAAACAAGGAAAAAGTCCGTATCCGCCAGCTGTATGCCGAAGGAAAAGCGGACCGTCAGGCACTGCTGGAAGCGGAAGCCGCGTCCTATCATGCGCCGGGCACCTGTACGTTCTACGGTACGGCCAACACCAACCAGATGGTGGTGGAGTTTATGGGTATGCAGCTGCCGGGCTCGTCGTTCATCCAGCCGGATGCGCCACTGCGTAAAGCGCTGACCGAAGCCGCAGCCCGTCAGGTGACGCGCCTGACCGGTAACGGCAACGAGTGGATGCCAATGGGCAAAATGGTGGATGAAAAAGTCATCGTAAACGGGATTGTCGCCCTGCTGGCGACCGGCGGTTCAACCAACCATACCATGCACCTTGTCGCGATGGCGCGCGCGGCGGGCATTCTGATCAACTGGGATGACTTCTCCGATATCTCCTCCGTGGTACCGCTGATGGCGCGTCTGTACCCGAACGGTCCGGCGGACATCAACCACTTCCAGGCCGCGGGCGGCGTGCCGGTGCTGATGCGCGAGCTGCTGAAAGGCGGCCTGCTGCATGAGGATGTCAACACGGTGGCGGGCTTTGGCCTGCATCGCTATACCCTTGAACCCTGGCTGAACAACGGTGAGCTGGACTGGCGCGAAGGGGCGAGCGACTCGCTCGATCCTCAGGTTATCGCAACCTTCGAACAGCCGTTCTCTCCTCACGGCGGCACCAAAGTGCTGAGCGGTAACCTTGGACGTGCCGTGATGAAAACCTCTGCCGTGCCGGAAGAGAATCAGGTTATCGAAGCCCCGGCGGTGGTGTTTGAAAGCCAGCACGACGTTTTACCTGCCTTTGACGCGGGTCTGCTTGATAAAGACTGTGTGGTCGTGGTGCGTCATCAGGGACCAAAAGCGAACGGGATGCCAGAATTACATAAACTTATGCCGCCGCTTGGTGTATTATTGGACCGCCGTTTCAAAATTGCACTGGTAACCGATGGACGCCTTTCAGGGGCATCCGGTAAAGTGCCTTCAGCGATTCATGTCACCCCGGAAGCCTACGACGGCGGCCTGCTGGCGAAAGTGCGTGATGGTGACATGATCCGCGTTAACGGTCAGACAGGCGAGTTAACCCTGCTGGTGGATGAAGCAGAGCTGGCGGCGCGTCAGCCACATATTCCTGACCTGAGCGCGTCACGCGTGGGTACCGGACGCGAAATGTTTGGTGCGTTGCGTGAGAAACTCTCCGGTGCGGAGCAGGGCGCAACCTGTATTACGTTTTAAGACGACTTGATTTTAACGATCTGGTGAGAGAAAACTCTGATGAAAAACTGGAAAACAAGTGCAGAAGCAATCCTGACCACTGGCCCTGTCGTGCCGGTTATTGTGGTAAACAAACTGGAGCACGCTGTCCCAATGGCGAAGGCACTGGTTGCGGGTGGCGTTCGCGTTCTGGAAGTGACCCTGCGTACCGCCTGTGCGATGGATGCGATCCGTGCTATCGCCAAAGAAGTGCCGGAAGCGATCATTGGTGCCGGTACGGTTCTGAATGCGCAGCAGCTGGCGGAAGTGACCGAAGCGGGCGCACAGTTTGCCATCAGCCCGGGGCTGACTGAGCCGCTGCTGAAAGCCGCAACCGAAGGTTCTATTCCGCTGATCCCGGGTATCAGCACCGTTTCTGAACTGATGCTGGGCATGGACTACGGCCTGAAAGAGTTCAAATTCTTCCCGGCTGAAGCGAACGGCGGCACCAAAGCGTTGCAGGCCATTGCGGGCCCATTCTCTCAGGTGCGTTTCTGCCCAACGGGCGGCATCTCTCCGGCCAACTACCGTGACTATCTGGCGCTGAAAAGCGTGCTGTGCATCGGCGGCTCCTGGCTGGTTCCGGCGGATGCGCTGGAAGCAGGCGACTGGGATCGCATCACTAAACTGGCTCGCGAAGCGGTAGAAGGCGCGAAACAGTAAGTTTGTTTGCCGGGTGTCGGCTGCGCCTAACCCGGCCAGCCAGACAGTTAAAACGGGCCTTTCGGCCCGTTTTTTTATCCTGCTACGCTGACGTTCGCAGCCGCTCTTTTTGCTCTCGCGACGGCTTCGTCCACATTTTCCCCGGTCGCTAATGCCACGCCCAGACGACGGCTTCCGTCGATCTCCGGTTTGCCGAACAGCCGGACCTGCAAGCCTGCGCCAACCGCACCTTCGACGTTATCAAAGGTGACATTCTGGCTGGTCAGCTGCGGCAGGATCACCGCCGAGGCTGCCGGGCCGTACTGACGGATGCCGCCAACCGGCAGGCCGAGGAAAGCGCGTACGTGCAGCGCGAACTCGGAGAGATCCTGTGAAATCAGCGTAACCATCCCGGTATCGTGTGGACGAGGGGAGACTTCGCTGAAGATCACCTCGTCGCCGCAAACAAACAACTCCACGCCGAACAGGCCGTAGCCGCCCAGCGCCAGCACCGTCTTGCGGGCGATCTCCTGTGCGCGTGCCAGCGCCAGCTCGCTCATCTGCTGCGGCTGCCAGGATTCGCGATAATCGCCGTCTTCCTGGCGATGACCAATAGGGTCGCAGAAATAAACGCCATCCACGGCGCTGACGGTGAGCAGGGTAATTTCAAAATCAAACTTCACCACGCCTTCCACGATGACGCGCCCGGCCCCGGCTCGGCCGCCCTGCTGGGCATAGTCCCAGGCGTTGTCCAGCGTGCTGCTGTCGCGGATAAAGCTCTGCCCTTTGCCGGAGGAGCTCATTACCGGCTTAATGATGCACGGGTAGCCAATCTCCTCTACGGCCTGGAGAAACGCAGCTTTATCCCCGGCAAAACGGTAGCTGGAGGTCGGGAGCTGTAATTCTTCTGCCGCCAGGCGACGAATGCCTTCCCGGTTCATGGTCAGTTTTGCCGCAGTGGCGCAGGGGACCACGCGCTGGCCTTCCTGTTCAAGGGCAACCAGCATCTCAGTGGCAATGGCCTCAATTTCAGGTACCACGAAATCCGGTTTTTCGTCGGCAATTAACGCCCGCAGGGCATTACCGTCAAGCATATCGATGACGTGCGAGCGATGCGCGACGTGCATGGCGGGCGCATTCGCGTAACGGTCCACCGCAATCACTTCCACACCTAAACGCTGGCATTCAATGGCCACTTCTTTACCCAGTTCACCCGATCCCAACAGCATGACGCGCGTCGCGGCGGGACGCAGCGCGGTTCCTAAACGAGTCATAAAAATCCCCCTGAAAAAGATGCGGGCAGTATAAACGAAAACGTTTGCGTCTGTCTTGTATGGGGATAACCGGACAGGGGGGAAATTTGCGCTTCTTTAGCACTGACAGACATTTCCTGACACCCGCTCGCTTAGGCTGTGAAGGTTACGCACTGTTACGTGAGGAAAAATATGTCAGGCTGGATGAATCAACTGCAATCCCTGTTGGGACAAAAAGGCTCGTCGTCCGGCGAGCAGGGTCTGAGCAAGCTGCTGGTGCCGGGTGCGCTCGGCGGGCTGGCCGGTTTGCTGGTTGCCAATAAATCATCGCGGAAACTGCTTACCAAATACGGTACCGGCGCGCTGCTGGCGGGCGGAGGGGCTATTGCAGGCTCCGTCTTATGGAACAAATACAAAGACAAGGTGCGCAGCGCGCATCAGGATGAACCGCAGTACGGGAAGCAGGTATCGCCGTTAGATTTACGCACCGAGCGGTTGATCCTCGCCCTGGTCTTTGCGGCCAAGAGCGACGGGCATATTGATGCCATTGAACGTGCCGCAATTGAACAGCAGATGCGGGAAGCGGGCGTTGAGGAGCAGGGCAGGGCGCTGGTGGCGCAGGCCATCGAACAGCCGCTTGATCCGCAGCGTCTGGCGCAAAGCGTGAAAAACGAAGAAGAGGCGCTGGAACTCTATTTTCTGAGCTGTGCCGCCATCGATATCGATCACTTTATGGAGCGCAGCTACCTGAACGCCCTGGGCGATGCGCTGAAGATCCCACAGGACGTTCGTGAGGGAATTGAGCAGGATATTCAGCAGCAGAAGCAGACCCTCGTGGGCTAGAAGGCCATGTTTCGCTTGCATCATACGCGTGTTTTGCCAACCTTATAGGATGTAAAACGAAAAAGTAAGAATGCCATGCCTCCAAAAGCCCGACGTACTCCTTATGCGATCACCACGCATGGCGATACGCGTATAGATAACTACTACTGGCTGCGGGACGATTCTCGTTCCCGGCCAGAGGTGCTGGACTATCTGCACGAGGAAAACGACTATGGCCGCCAGGTCATGGCCAGCCAGCAGGCGCTTCAGGATCAACTTCTGAAGGAAATGGTGCAGCGTATCCCTCAGCGTGATGTCTCTGCCCCGTGGTGCAAAAACGGTTATCGCTATCGCCATATTTATGAGCCGGGAAACGAATATCCCATCTACCAGCGCCAGTCTGTGCTGAGCGCCGAGTGGGATGAATGGGAGATCCTGCTGGATGCCAACAAACGTGCGGCCCACAGTGAGTTTTATACGCTGGGCGGCATGTCCATTTCCCCCGATAACGCCATTATGGCGCTGGCTGAGGATTACCTCTCCCGCCGCCAGTACGGTTTGCGTTTCCGCAATCTTGAAACGGGAAACTGGTATCCCGAAATGCTGGATAATGTCTCCCCCGATTTCGTCTGGGGTAACGATTCAGAAACGGTCTACTACGTTAAAAAGCATGTCTCAACGCTGCTGCCTTATCAGGTCTGGCGTCATACGGTGGGGACCGATTCCGCCGGCGATGAACTGGTGTATGAGGAAAAAGACGAGACGTTCTATGTCAGCCTGCACAAAACGTCGTCTCGCCACTACGTGATCATTTTCCTCTCCAGCGCCACCACCTCAGAAGTGCTGCTGCTGGATGCAGAGCTGCCGGATGCGCAGCCTCTGTGCTTCCTGCCGCGCCGTAAAGATCATGAGTACAGCCTGGATCACTTCCAGCACAGCTTTTACCTGCGTTCGAACCGCGAGGGCAAAAACTTTGGCCTTTATAAAACCAAAGTGCGCGATGAACGCAAATGGGAAGTGTTAATTCCCGCGCGCGATCAGGTGATGCTGGAGGGGTTCACCCTGTTTACCGACTGGCTGGTGGTGGAAGAGCGTCAGCGCGGACTGACCAGTATCCGCCAAATCAACCGCAAAACCCGCGAAGTGGTGGGCATTGCGTTCGATGACCCGGCTTACGTAACGTGGATCGGCTTTAACCCGGAACCGGAATCGTCCCGCCTGCGGTACGGCTATTCGTCGATGACCACCCCGGATACGTTGTTTGAACTGGATATGGACACCGGGCAGCGTCAGGTGATTAAACAGGCTGAGGTCCGGGGTTTTGAGTCGGAAAATTATCGCAGTGAGCACCTGTGGGTGACCGCACGCGACGGCGTTGAAGTCCCAGTGTCGCTCGTCTATCACAAGGCGCACTTCAACAAAGGTAAAAACCCCATCCTCGTCTATGGCTATGGCTCCTATGGATCCAGCATGGACGCCGATTTCAGCAGCAGCAGGCTGAGCCTGCTCGACCGCGGTTTTGTTTATGCGATTGCCCATATTCGCGGCGGCGGCGAGCTGGGTCAGCACTGGTATGAAGACGGAAAATTTCTCAAAAAGAAAAATACCTTTAATGACTACCTTGATGTTTGCGATGCGCTGATCGCGCAGGGTTATGGCGATCCGCAGCTCTGCTTTGGCATGGGGGGCAGCGCCGGGGGCATGCTTATGGGCGCCGTGATCAACCAGCGGCCTGAACTGTTTAAAGGCGTTATCGCCCAGGTGCCGTTTGTGGACGTGGTGACGACCATGCTGGATGAGTCCATTCCACTGACCACCGGGGAGTTTGAGGAGTGGGGGAACCCGCAGGATGAAACCTATTATCGCTACATGAAAGAGTACAGCCCGTACGATAACGTCGAGGCGAAAGCCTATCCGCATATGCTGGTGACCACCGGCCTGCACGATTCCCAGGTACAGTACTGGGAGCCCGCGAAATGGGTGGCGAAGTTGCGTGAGCTGAAAACTGACGATAATTTGCTGCTGCTGTGTACCGATATGGACTCGGGGCACGGAGGGAAATCAGGGCGATTTAAATCCTATGAAGGGGTGGCGCTGGAGTACGCCTTTTTGATTGGCCTGGCGCAGGATACGCTGCCAGGCCGGGCGGGGACTCAGGCTTCGCCTAAATAATGCTTCAGCGTCAGGCGCAGTTCCGGGCTCATTCTGTCGAGGTTGTTGTACAGCCAGCGCAGATAGCCCGGATCTTTGTCCGCCACTTCCGATACTGGCTTCCCGCGATATTTTCCGAACGTAAAGGTGGTCAGTAGCGCGGGGCGCCCGGTAATGGTCGCCATATCGTCTGGCGTCCAGCCGGAAGTATTCATGATATCAATCAGGAGCGCTGCGGTGATGTAGCAGTCGTAAAGAGCGCGGTGATGATGCAGCCCTTCCGGCGTCCGCACGCTGAGTTTACGCGACTTATACAGCGCCATATTGCTGTATTTGATCCCCGGCCACAGACGGCGCGCCAGCTTCATAGTGCAAATCCATTCGCCGGGCATCTCCGGCAGCACGCGGCGGTCAAAGCTGGCGTTATGGGCCACATACCACTGGCTACCGTGGTAAAGAGGGATGATCTCTTCAATCCACGGCTTATCCGCCACCATCGATTCCGTAATGCGATGTATCGCCATCGCCTGCGCACTGATGGGACGATCCGGGCGCACCAGATGGCTCATGGGGTTGACTATCTTTCCGTCAATCACGTCGACAGAAGCGACTTCCACAATTCCACCCTGCAAATCACAGGTTTCGGTATCGATAACGCGCAGCATTGATCGCTCCTGATCCAAAAATGCCTAGCCTAATGGAATGATATCGCCTTGCCAACCCTGTTGGCCTAAAGAACCGGTTAGCAGCAGTTCTCCCTTATCGGCACGTACGATCAGCTGACCTTTTTCATCCCATAACGCGCTACCGCCGCGCGCGTTCGCCATTAATACCGCGATGGCGTACTTGTGCGCGAAGCGTTGTAACGAACCGATGGATTGCCGCCAGCGATGCTCGCCCACGGCCAGGCTGCTGGTGAACAGCGTTGCCTCCGGGTCCAGTTCCGGGGCGTCAGCCTGGTTATCCACGATGGTTAACCGTTTATCGCCAGGAATAACACCCGCACCGTTGCCCTGCGGATAACGCCGAATAGTCGACAGGTTAGGGGTGAAAAGCGCGAGTCCTTTCTGGGGCTGGCCGTGTTGCTGGAGCGTAATACCAGCAATCACCGTGATGAAACGTGACTGGGCGGCGTGAAGGAGGGGGGCAAGCTGCAAATCGTCAGGGGGTGGGGGTAAGGATGTTCCGCCTGGGCCGGTAAGCGAAAGCTCCGGAAAGACGATCAAATCGCACCCATGCCATGCAGCCTCGGCAATAAAGTGCAGGTGATGTTTTACGTGCTCATCAACACAGTTGTGCCGCGGGGCATACTGAGCCGCGGCAATATTCCATCGTGACATCGTGACTTCCTTATACACTAAGTCGCTGGGATTTTAAGATTACACCTAAATTTATCAGGGTTTTCTTATCCTGCCACATAACGCGTAAGGAAGTGTAACGAGACGTTAAGCTTATTTAACTTTAGGTTCGTACGGCAGGCGCGAGAGATTGACGGAGGCGAGGCGATGCGCAATGAGACGTTCGCGAAACCAGTCGCGGAGATGCGCGGGTTGTTCACGCTCTACCACTTCAGCCACGACGGGCATGTTGTAACGCTCTTTGAATGCGACCCCCGCGGCGGCGAGATCGACATTCACTTTGTCCATCTCGTCCTGAGGAAGGGCGGCCAGATTAACGTTCATTTCCTTCTCCTTTTTCTGCGGCGGCAACGTTACCGCGATTGTTCAACGATGACAAGGGAGCAAAGGATGTTCCTCGACTCGTTAATTATACAGAGTTATTCTTTAGCATTCAGGCATAACGAAAAGGAATGATTGTGATGCATTTTACCCCTTCCCGTGTCGCGTGCGCGCTGGCATTTCTGCTCTCTTCAGCCATCACGCCCTCAGTTCTGGCCCATGCGCATCTTAAGCAGCAATCCCCGCAGGAAAATACCGTTGCGGTGGCACCAGAGGTCATTACCCTGAACTTCTCGGAAGGCATTGAGCCTGCCTTCAGCGGCGTGGTGGTGACGGACGCACAGCAGCACAAGATCCAGACCGGCGCGGTGAAGCGTGACGAGAAGGATAACGCAAAGCTGATTGTTCCTCTTGAGAAACCGTTGACGTCCGGCACCTACACGGTGGACTGGCATGTGTTCTCCGTGGATGGCCACAAAACCAAAGGCAGCTATCACTTTAGCGTGAAATAGCATGCTGACCCTGAGCTACGTCGCGTTACGCTTTATCCATTTTGCTGCGCTGATGCTGCTTTTCGGCAACGCGCTTTACAGCGTCTGGTTTGCGCCGTCTTCGTTGCAGCGCCTCATGACCCGGCGTTTCCAGCGGCAGCAGAAACTCGCGGCCTTAATCAGCCTGATAGCGGCTCTGCTGATGTTTGGCCTGCAAAGTGGGTTGATGGGCAACGGCTGGGGCGATGTCATTCGTCCGGCGGTCTGGCGCAGCGTGCTGGGAACGCAATTTGGCGGCGTCTGGTTGTGGCAAATGGTGCTGGCCGCTGTGACGGCGGGCGCTGCATGGCTTACCCCGCAAAAAGGCTCACGGCTGTTACTGCTCGCGATGGGGCAGCTGGTGCTGCTGGCGGGCGTGGGACATGCCGCGATGAACGGTGGCGCACCGGGAGCTTTGCATCGTCTCAACCATGCGCTTCACCTGCTCTGCGCCGCGACCTGGGTGGGTGGTTTACTGCCGCTGCTGTTTTGCATGCGTCTGGCGAAAGGCCGCTGGCAGCCAGCCGTTATCTTTACCATGATGCGCTTCTCCCGCGTGGGGCATTACGCCGTGGCAGGCGTGCTGCTGACCGGGATAATCAATACGCTCTTTATTGTTGGCATAAACGTGCCGTGGCAGGCGCCTTATGTCCAGCTGTTGTTGTTCAAATGTGCGCTGGTCATGATGATGGTGGCAATTGCGCTGGCGAATCGGTATTTTCTTGTGCCACGCTTTCGCCCGGAGGCCGGGCGGGAACAACAGATTTTTATCAGGATGACACAGGCAGAGGTGGTGCTGGGCGCGCTGGTACTGGCGGCCGTCAGCCTGTTCGCGACCTGGGAACCCTTCTGACAAGGTTAAATAACATATGAAAAAGACACTGCTTTCTCTTTTACTTCTCACCTGTGCCAGCAGTGCGTTAGCCGCGCCGCAGGTCATCACTGTCAGCCGGTTTGAAGTGGGTAAGGACAACTGGGCATTTAATCGTGAAGAAGTCATGCTTACCTGCCGTCCCGGTAACGCGCTGTATGTCATCAATCCCAGTACGCTCGTGCAGTATCCGTTAAATGACGTGGCGGAGCAGCAGGTTGCCAGCGGGAAAAGTAACGGACAGCCTGTCAGCGTGATCCAGGTAGATGACCCGGCAAACCCCGGGCAGAAGATGAGTCTGGCACCGTTTATTGAGCGCGCTGAAAAGCTCTGCTAGCCGTCAGGTTTCCAGTAAAAAAAAACCGCAGGTGCTTGTAAAAGCTCTGCGGTTTTTCACATTTAGTGATGTTATGACGCTTTTTTTCAGACCACTTTTGCTGTGGACTGGAAAACCTGACGTCGTCATCTATTCTTAAAGGGCAAGGCGATTGAGCCTGCATTAATGCCAACTTTTAGCGCACGGCTCTCTCCCAAGAGCCATTTCCCTGGACCGAATACAGGAATCGTATTCGGTCTCTTTTTATCTGCTTGAAAATAAACGATAAAATCCGGTTTTCGTCTCAGCAGAAGGTTCACTTCCTGTGCGCCTGCTTCAAACATACCACAACCCGGCAGGCGTAAGTCCAGTCCTTTTTGGCTGTTTTGTTAAATTTTTGTTTGTATTTTGCCTGAGACGACTGCGGGATCAATGCGCGCATGTACGGAAGCCGCAATATCATCAAGTAACGCAAAGCGGCGACGGTATTCGGCGCGTTTTTTGCTGGCAATCTCATCCAGTGCTTTACGCTCCATCTGAAGCGGCAACTGCCAGCAGAAGGGGGAGAGTTTCTTTCCGTTCAGGCCTTCCCAGAACTCGTCGTAGCTGGCGTGAAAATGACGGCCTTTGCTCAGACGGTAGCGCAGCGCGCGGAAAACATGGCCTTCATCGCTGACGGCAAAAATCGCGCTAATGTTCGAGCGTGAGGCAAGCTGGAAGATCACCTCCATCAGCACGCGTTTCGGGAAAAGCCCATGGCAGGCACGGGTAGCCTGCTTAATCACCTCCCGTGAAACATGACGACGTGGACCCTGAAGGCCGCCGATCACCAGCACCGTACGGCCGTTACTGCGTGCGACACAGAACGTCAGGCTGGCAAGCAGCGTATTGTCATTGTCGTGCAGCCAAAGCGTGCTTTCGCCTTCGCGTTCGGCCTTACCTGCGGACGAGGCGTGGACGGTATAGATTTCGCCGTTTTTTGCCTCGAACCGGACAACCGGCACCTCTTGCGGGCTGGTCAGCGCGTGGGCGAGGGCGATGTTTTTCAGACTATCAATCCACTGATAGTGGCTGACGATAGCATCGGCCCGATCGTTTGAGTTCAGGCCGCGCATCAGATACTGGCGGTGAGTTTTGCTCGGCAAGGTAATTTGAGAGGTGAGCAGCCTGTCGAAATCATCGCGCCCGGACAGGGCCTCCAGCATGCGATGGGTGGAGGACCAGAATAAAAGCGAGCGTAGAAGGAACTTTAACCGGTAATCACGTTTGTGCCAGATTGGGCCGGGAACGCGTTTTCCTCTCACCAGTTCAGAAATAATATTTGTGCGATGCGGATAAAAAACATCGTTTTGCAGGTGTATGTTTGACACGTGAAAATCCCTCTTTTTATTCCGCTCTATTTTAAAGGCCAGGGAATAAGGGATTAATAGCGCAGCGATCTTTATTTCCGGCTGGTTTATGGTTTGTTTGGATTCGCAAAATCCAGCGCCAGCTCATGACATTTTCTGTGGCAGCTATACTTCTTACAGGAGGCGTTATGTATCAGAAAATAGAGGGAGAACACTGGCGTCATGTCTGGGTTGTCAGCGATATTCATGGTTGCTATCAGTGGCTTATAGATGAGCTGAAACGACGGCATTTTAATCCTGATACGGATCTGCTGATCTCGGTGGGGGATATTATCGATCGCGGGCCTGACAGCGTAAAATGTTTACAGCTGATGCAGGAAAACTGGTTTTATGCGGTACGCGGTAATCACGAGCAAATGGCGTTAGATGCGCTTGAAAATAATGATTTTAGTCTCTGGTCGATAAATGGCGGTAACTGGTTTACCGGGCTTAAGGACGCTCAACAAAAACAGGCGAAGGGTTTACTCGATGCGTGTCGGGACTTACCGCACATTATTGAAATAACCTGCAAAAACGGTCTGAACGTGATTGCTCATGCGGATTATCCCTCCGCCGAATATGGCTGGCATAAGCCAGTGGATGCCCAGCGCGTGCTGTGGGATCGCGACCGGTTAATGGGCTTTATGGTGGGCAAAGGGCAGGGCATTAGCGGCGCGGATCACTTCTGGTTTGGACATACGCCTGTGGACAAACGCTACGATTTTAACAATCTGCACTACATTGATACGGGGGCAGTATTCGGGGGCTTTCTGACGCTGGCGCAGCTTCAGTAATAAATAACCCGCCTTCGGGCGGGTTCTCTTTGGGTCAGGCAAGACGCAAGACCCAGGCATCGGTTTTACTGTCGTAATGCTCACGGTACAGAACGGAATGTTCCCCATCAAGGATCGCCGGGACGCTGGTATCTGCATCCCAGGCGTCCAGCTGCATGCACAAATCCGGATCGGATTTGCAGGGAATACTTAACGTTCGTTCGCCTTGTGATTCGCCGCGCAATTCAGCGTCGTCGATTTCAAAAGCGCCAATGCGTACGCTGGTTTTCGTCATAATGCTCTCCGGTTTGTTGCCCAAAATCTGGTATGACCAGTGCAGTCACCCATTTTTGATCCTAGACAAGGAGAGCGAAATCGCCAGTAAAAAAATGCGCTTTTTTTCAGGCGCTGCGGTTGTTACCGGTAAACAGGCGGCCATCGCGTACCAGTTCGCGCGGATAGCTGTTTTTCAGCCGCGAGCCGACTTTTTTCGCCAGCCCCAGCGGATAGCCCTGATACGTCACGATGACTTCATCCTGTGAGGGGCCGTCTTCCGGGTAAACGTCACGACCGCGATACCACTCTTCCGCTTCCTGATGCGTCAGGGCAAAGGTGTTCTCACTGCCGGCCAGCGCAATGACCGCTTCGTGCTGCCAGCGATAGCCTTTGTTGTGGATCTCCGCCAGGCGAATACCGAGGCGGGAGAAACGCACCTTACCAATCAGCGGTTCGATGTTGACCGGGAACAGCCACAGCTCTTTGTCACGCATCCAGAGGCGCAGGCTCTCATCCCAGTGCAGGCCGACTTTGCTCGCAGCCGCTTGCGCCTGTGCCGCCTCACGGCCTTTGACCGGCGTGAACGGGAAGTTGCCGACCTTAAACTTAGGGGCAGGCAAGGGATCGACGGCGCGGGTTTTACGCAGACGGGCAACAAAGAAGCCTTCGCAATCGTAAATCTGCGGGAAGACATGCAGGAAGCCTTCAGGGGTGGCCGCATGACTGGCCGAGTCGAAGAGGGTGTCCAGCGGCAGAAACTCGACGGCATCCGCATAGCGTTGCTTGAGCCACAGGCAGACGTCCTCGTTTTCATCGCGATTCAGCGTGCAGGTAGAGTAAACCAGCGTCCCGCCTGGGCGCAGGGCATGAAACGCGCTGTCGATCAGTTCGCGCTGTGTGGCGGCGATCTCCAGGTTGCTTTCAACGGACCAGTTTTTTAACGCATCAGGATCTTTACGCACCACGCCTTCGCCGGAGCAGGGCGCGTCGAGCAGGATGGCATCAAAGGCTTCCGGCAGGGCAGCGCCAAACACGCGACCATCGAAGTGCGTTAACGCGACGTTGTGGATCCCGCAGCGGCTGATATTGGCATGCAGGACTTTAACGCGGCTGGCGGAAAATTCGTTGGCGAGGATCGCGCCGCGGTTGTTCATCCGGGCGGCAATCTGCGTGGTTTTAGAGCCCGGCGCCGCCGCGACATCCATAACCCGCTCAGGCTGGTTCCCGTCGGCAAACAGCGCAGCAACCGGCAGCATGGAGCTGGCTTCCTGAATATAAAACAGCCCGCTCAGGTGCTCGGCGGTGCTGCCGAGCGGCAGGCTCTCCTCGTCATCCCGTTCGATCCAGAAACCCTCTTCACACCACGGCACTGGCGTTAATTGCCAGCCGTAGGGGGAGACGAGATCCAGAAACGCCCCGACGCTGATTTTCAGCGTATTGACGCGAATACTCCGGCGCAAAGGGCGCTGGCATGCGGCGACGAAATCGTCGAAAGAGAGATGAGCTGGAAGCGCCTCGCGCATCTGTGCGAGGAATTGTTCGGGAAGAAATACGGAGTTTTGAGCCACGGGCACACCACAGGGAAATATTCAGGTGCGCAGTGTAACATAAAGGCTCCGGCGCGTTGACACCGGAGCCTGCGAGATTAACGCGGCAGCGCCGTTCCCCATTCGCGCCACTCTTTCGGTTCACTTTCCAGCAGCAGGAAGTGTTTACCTGCCTGCGCCTTAGGCGCCAGAGGCGTGCCAGGCGGCGTCGCGAAGGCAATGCCGCCGCGAATGAACTGATTAAAGGTCCCCGTTTTGATCACGCCACCGGTCAGGCCGAAGTCCAGCGAGTAGCCTGAAGCGAGCCAGAACACCGAGTTGTTGCGCACCAGATGCTGATAACGCTGGCTGATGCGCAGGCCGACCATCACGCGATCGGACAGATTACCCAGCGTCAGGCTTGTTACTGTCCCTACTTCAATGCCGCGGAACAGGACCGGCGTACCGATGCCCAGCGAACCGGCTTCCGGCACTTCAACCACAATGCTCAAACCGTCCAGATAACGGGAGTCGGTGATGGTGGCCTCCTGCAACTCAAATTCACGACGCGCGTTGCCGCGACCCGGTTCAACGTTAATGTACGGCTGAAGTATGGTGTCGAGATGCTCAACCCCTGCGGCAGAAATTTGCGGCGTAACCACCGAGAAGCGCGAGCCTGCCCGGGCAAACGTCTGCACATATTCCGGATAAAGCACGGCGGTCGCCTGCACTTCGTTGCGTGCGGTGATCAGCGTCAGCTTCTGGACCTGCCCGATATCAATGCCGAGATAGCGGATGGGCATGCCTTCAGCCAGTTTACCGGCATCAAAGGTGTGCAGGGTAATTTGCCCCCCGACCGCGCGCGCCGCGGTTTCGGACGGGAAGAGGATCCGCTTGTCACCTTTACGCATGTTGCCGCCCGCGCCGCTCAGGTTATCGAAGCTGATCGCACCGCGCAGGGCACGGGAGAGAGGCGATGCCTGTACGGTCAGCCCGCTGCCGTTGAGCTGCACTTTCGCGCCACCCTCAGCCCAGAACACGCTGTTTGGCGTGAGCAGCTTGCGGTACTCCGGCTTGATATGCAGTTCGATATCAAACGCGTCCGCAAGAGGACGAACGGTGATCACTTCCCCCACCTCAAACTTACGGTAAAGCACGACGGAGCCTGCCTGGACATCCGGCAGCGTTTCAGCGCTTAAGGTCAGCGTGGTGGTTGGCAGGTCGCCGAGGCTGTTTTCAATGGCTTTGTCCAGATTGGCGAACAGCGGATAGCTTTCGCGCAGCTCACCTTTGCTGCCCGGCAGAATGCGGATCCCGCCGTTAACCCACTCACTGGCGCTGGCGCCGAGGAACTCAACCCCGTCCAGACCCACCTTCACGTCGACCCGACTGTTAACCACAAATTTACTGTCGCCGTGGACCAGGTTGCCGTACTGCGGATCGATGGCGGCGGAGAAGGAGACCCCTTTTTCCGACAGCTTACGTTCGAGGACCTGGCCCACCTGCACACCGTGCAGGATCAGCGGTTGCCCGGCTTCAATACCGTAGCTTTCCGGTGCATTCAGCGTAACCGTCAACACGCCCGGTTTTTGCAGCAGGGCTTTATCCGCCGGCGCGATAACAAAGTTTTTGTTCGGCGCACCTTCGCCGGGGATCAGCTCAAAGGTGCTTCCCGTCAGCAGAGAACTGATGCTGGCGTCGCTGAGGGAGAGCTTCGGATTACGCAGTTCAATGCGCGTTTTTTCCCGCAGGAGATCCACCACGCTCGGATCCACCGTCATTTCGCCGGTAACGGAACCGCCCGCATTGAGGGTTAATTTTGTCAGTTGCCCGACCTCTAAACCCTGGTACATCAGCGGGGTCGAACCGGCTTTCAGGCCTTTGGCATCCGGCAGGGTCAGCTTGACGATGACACCGCGCTGGCTGTGCGCCAGGTCGGCGTACAGGCCAAAGGTATCTTCTGCGGCGGCAGGGCTGGAGTTAGCAGGTGAGTCGAAGGCGATAGCGCCATTCACCAGCGCCGCCAGGCTCTCAAGCTTCACTTTCGCACCGCTTAAGCTCAGGTCGGCATCGACGCCTGAGACGTTCCAGAAGCGGCTGCCTTTTTTCACCAGGTTGGTAAAACGGCGCTCGATGAGTACATCAATGGTCACGCCATCTTTGTTCGGGTTAATGGCGTAGTCGTAAACGCGGCCAACCGGAATTTTGCGGAAATAGACCAGAGAACCACTGTTCAGCGAGCCGAGATCCGGCGCGCGGAGATGGATCATCAAATCGCCGTTATTCAGCCGATATTTCGGCTGGGTATCCAGCGCAACAAAGTGATCCTGTGGCTCACCTTTGCCGGGCATCATGCCGATATAGTTACCGCCCACAAGCGCATCCAGCCCGGAAACGCCGGCCAGGGAGGCTTTAGGCGTGACCAGCCAGAACTGCGTTTCGGCACGCAGGGCATCCTGCATATCAGACTTAATGCTCGCCCGGACCTGGATTTTGTTCAGCCCTTTGCCAAGGGAAATATCCTGCACGGTACCCACTTCCACCCCCTGGAAGCGAACGGGGGTACGTCCGGCGACAATGCCGTCCGCAGACTGGAAATCAATCGTGATGGTACTTCCGCGATCTTCATAGCTCGTCCAGATAAGCCAGCCTGCGATCATCAGCGCGATGACAGGCAGCAACCAGAATGGCGAAATGCGGCGTTTTGTTTTAATTCTCGCTTCAGTCGGCGAAGCGGGCGTTTCCTGACTCATGTGCGTCCCAAAGTAAGCGGCTGTCCAGCCATTCCACTGCAAGAATAGTCAATATCACCGCAGAGCCGAAATAAAAAGCTGCGGGTCCCATGGTAAAAGCAAGTAACTGATCGCGATTGATGAGCGACATCATCAGCGAAATCACGAACAGATCCAACATCGACCAGCGACCAATCCAGGTCACAAATCGCAGAAGCAGGATGCGGGTGCGTAGTCCTTGTTCGCATTTAAAGTGAATGCTAATAAGCAGCGTAAACATCACCACCACTTTGGTAAAGGGCACCAGAATACTGGCGATGAAAACAATGGCGGCGACCCCCACGTTACTGTGCGCCAGAGAGATAATCCCCGAAAGGATAGTATCTTCCTGACGGGCGCCGTTCACATAAATTACGGAGATCGGCAGCATGTTGGCCGGGAACAAAAATACCAGGGAGGCGATTAGCGCCGCCCAGCACTTTTGCAGGCTGTTGTTGCGTCGCAATCTTAACGGAATGTGGCAGCGTGGGCACCTCCCGCGTTTATCCGGAAAACCGGTGTAATGGCAGCCCAGGCAGACGCGCAGGTTTTCATCAGGCCGGGTCGCGGGGCGCTGCGGGTAAAATCGCTCCCAAAGCTGTTCAACATTGAGATGAATCAGGGTCAAAATACTCAGCAGGACCAGTGAAATAAACGCGAAAAGGCCGATGCCGGGTTGTAAAAACGCATAATCCTGCACCTTGATGGAGGCCACGCCAATGCCTACCAGATAGATGTCCAGCATCACCCACTCCTTGAGCTTTTCCAGCATGAGCAGGACAGGGCGCAGGTTCATCCCCAGAATGTTGCCAAACCACAGGTAGGCAATTGCCGCGACCAGCACCAACGGCGCGCCGACGACGCAGAACAGCACCATGGTGGCCGTAAGCGGATCACCCTGGCGCGTCATCTGCCAGATCCCCTGCAACACGTTAGCGTCAATACGCACGCCAAGCAGGTAGAGCTTTAACAGCGGCTCGGTCCAGGCGAAGGGCATCAGCAGCAGCATGGTGACCGCCATTGCCGCCAGACGCGTCAATGACCAGTCCCGGCCATCGCGGATTTTGGCATCGCAGCATGGACAAAAAGCACTTTGGTGCGATTTCATCTTCGGCAACATAAAAAGCGTATCGCACTGTGGACAACGCTGATAATGTGCACGGGGCAGAGCCTGGCTTACCGTACGGACAACGATCTTTCGTGTCGGCGTAATTTGGGGTGTTTTTAGGGCCATCAGTCGCACACAGATTAGTATTGTTGAAAGTTATAATAACTCATGAACGGATTCATCTTGAGCATGAGCGCATTTAATGCTTATTTTAATAGGCTATGCGGTAACTATGTAAGATAACTAAGTGATTGAATAATGAACAAAACAGAATTCTACGCGGATCTGAATCGCGATTTTAAGGCATTAATGGCAGGGGAAACCAGTTTCTTAGCCACTCTGGCAAATACCAGTGCGTTACTGTTCGAACGCCTTTCTGACGTGAACTGGGCGGGCTTTTATCTGCTGGAAGGTGACACGCTGGTGCTGGGGCCTTTCCAGGGTAAACTCGCCTGCGTACGCATCCCGGTAGGTCGTGGCGTGTGCGGTACCGCAGTGGCGACCCGTCAGGTTCAGCGTGTCGAAGATGTTCATGCGTTTGCCGGCCACATTGCCTGCGATGCCAGCAGCAATTCTGAAATCGTACTGCCGCTGGTGGTTAAAAATCAGATTATTGGCGTTCTGGATATCGACAGCACGGTCTTCAGCCGCTTTACTGCCGAGGATGAGCAGGGGCTGCGCGCGCTGGCCGCAAACCTGGAAAATGTTCTGGCAGAGACCGATTATCATAAATTCTTTGCGAGCGTCGCAGGATAATCAACGGATAACGTAGCATTTACTGATAGCGTCATTATAATGTCGCCTGTTCATGCCTGCGCTTGTTGGCAACGTCCGTTGTAATCAGGAAATTTCATGGAAAATCAACCTAAGTTGAATAGCAGTAAAGAAGTTATCGCATTTCTGGCCGAGCGTTTCCCGCAGTGCTTCAGCGCTGAAGGTGAAGCGCGTCCTCTGAAAGTCGGTATCTTTCAGGATCTGGTCGCGCGCGTTGAGGGGGAGATGAACCTCAGCAAAACGCAGCTTCGTTCTGCCTTGCGCCTTTATACCTCGAGCTGGCGTTACCTGTACGGTATCAAGCCGGGTGCGACCCGTGTCGACCTTGACGGCAACCCGTGCGGTGAGCTGGACGAGCAGCACGTAGAACATGCGCGTAAGCAGCTTGAAGAAGCCAAAGCTCGCGTGCAGGCACAGCGTGCGGAACAGCAGGCGAAAAAACGCGAAGCCGCAGCGGCAAACGGTCAGGAAGACGCCCCTCGTCGCGAGCGTAAACCGCGCCCGGCACCGCGTCGTACTGAAAATAACGATCGCAAACCGCGTGCTGACAAACCCGCAGCTAAAGCCCCACGTGCGCCGCGCGAAGAGCCGCGCCACACCCCAGTTTCTGACATCAATGCGCTGAGCGTAGGTCAGTCTCTGAAGGTGAAAGCGGGTAACAACGCGATGGACGCCACCGTACTGGAAATC
Organism: Enterobacter cloacae complex sp. IR5441; assembly: GCF_049238215.1. Classification (NCBI taxonomy): domain Bacteria; kingdom Pseudomonadati; phylum Pseudomonadota; class Gammaproteobacteria; order Enterobacterales; family Enterobacteriaceae; genus Enterobacter; species Enterobacter cloacae complex sp. IR5441. Next base: position 348,325 of record NZ_JBMKIA010000003.1, on the reverse strand, counting down.
ACCAAAGATGGCGTTCGTGTACAGCTGACTTCTGGTATGTCAATGATTGTACGCGCAGAACACTTGTTGTTCTGAAACGGAGGCCGAGCCTGGCATGAACACTTTTTTTAAGCTCACCGCGCTGGCTGGCCTGTTTGCTATAACAGGCCATGCTTTCGCTGTGGACGATATTACGCGTGTTGATCAAATTCCGGTTCTCAAGGAAGAGACTCAGCACGCGACGGTGAGTGAGCGCGTGACGTCGCGCTTTACTCGTTCGCACTATCGTCAGTTCGATCTCGATCAGGCCTTTTCGGCCAAAATCTTTGACCGTTATCTGAACTTGCTGGATTACAGCCATAACGTACTGCTGGCCAGCGATGTCGAACAGTTCGCTAAACGCAAATCCGAAGTGGGTGATGAGCTGCGCTCCGGAAAGCTCGATCTGTTCTACGATCTGTACAACTTATCGCAAAAGCGCCGTTTTGAGCGTTATCAATACGCGCTGAAAGTGCTGGAACGTCCGATGGACTTCACCGGCAACGACACCTTTAATCTGGACCGCAGCAAAGCGCCATGGCCGAAAGACGAGGCTGAACTGAATGCGCTGTGGGACGGAAAAGTCAAATATGACGAACTGAGCCTCAAGCTTACAGGCAAAGACGAGAAAGAGATCCGTGAGACGTTAAATCGTCGATACAAATTCGCTATTCGTCGTCTGGCGCAGACCAACAGTGAAGATGTTTTCTCGCTGGCGATGACCGCGTTTGCGCATGAAATTGATCCGCACACTAATTATCTCTCTCCACGTAACACCGAACAGTTCAATACCGAAATGAGCCTGTCTCTGGAAGGTATCGGTGCTGTGCTTCAGATGGACGATGACTACACCGTAATCAACTCCATGGTGGCCGGTGGCCCTGCGTCGAAAAGCAAAGCGATCAGCGTAGGCGACCGTATTGTCGGTGTGGGTCAAACCGGAAAGAGCATGGTGGACGTGATTGGCTGGCGTCTTGATGATGTTGTTGCGCTGATCAAAGGGCCGAAGGGCAGCAAAGTTCGCCTGGAGATCCTGCCAGCCGGTAAGGGGACCAAAACCCGTATCGTTACTCTGACCCGTGAGCGTATCCGTCTGGAAGATCGCGCGGTGAAAATGTCGGTGAAAACCGTGGGTAAAGAGAAGGTTGGCGTTCTGGATATCCCTGGTTTCTACGTCGGCCTGACCGATGATGTGAAAGTGCAGCTCCAGAAGCTTGAAAAGCAGAATGTCAGCAGCGTGATCATTGACCTGCGAAGCAACGGCGGCGGGGCATTGACCGAGGCCGTCTCGCTTTCCGGGCTGTTTATCCCGTCTGGCCCGGTGGTACAGGTGCGCGATAACAACGGTAAAGTGCGTGAAGATGCCGATACCGATGGTGTGGTCTACTATAAGGGTCCGCTGGTGGTGCTTGTCGATCGCTTCAGCGCCTCTGCATCGGAAATCTTCGCTGCTGCCATGCAGGATTACGGCCGGGCATTAATCGTCGGCGAACCGACGTTTGGCAAGGGCACCGTTCAGCAGTACCGCTCTCTGAACCGTATTTACGACCAGATGCTGCGCCCTGAGTGGCCTGCGCTGGGCTCAGTACAGTACACCATTCAGAAGTTTTACCGCGTCAACGGCGGCAGTACGCAGCGCAAAGGCGTGACGCCGGATATCATGATGCCGACAGGTACCGAAGAGACGGAAACGGGCGAGAAGTTTGAAGATAACGCGCTGCCGTGGGATAGCATTGATGCCGCGACATTCGTGAAATCAGGTGATATGAAACAGTTCGGACCGGAACTGCTGAAAAATCACAACGATCGCATCGGGAAGGATCCGGAATTCCAGTACATCATGAAGGACATCGCGCGTTTCAACGCTTTGAAAGCGAAACGGAACATTGTGTCTCTGAACTACGCCCAGCGTGAGAAAGAGAACAATGAAGATGACGCGACACGTCTGGCGCGTATCAACGATCGCTTCAAACGTGAAGGCAAGCCTCTGCTCAAAAAACTGGACGATCTGCCTAAGGATTACCAGGAGCCCGATCCGTATCTGGACGAGACGGTGCATATCGCGCTTGATCTCGCGAAGCTGGAAAAAGAGAAACCTGCCCTGCAACCTGCTCCGACAAAATAATCCCCCAACAGGCACAAGAAATTGTGCCTGTTTCTTTATGTACCTCCTTCTTCCGTCAGGCAGATTTCCAATTGTGTAAAGTTGTGTCTTTCTGGTGACTTACGCCGTCTGGATGCTTGAAAATAGCCGTAATACCCATACGATGTGGGTAATCGCATAGTGCGTTTTGTTAAACTGAGGTTAAAAGAATATTATGATGCGAATCGCGCTCTTCCTGCTCACCAACCTGGCGGTGATGGTGGTATTCGGGCTGGTGCTAAGCCTGACGGGAATTCAGTCGAGCAGCGTTCAGGGTCTGTTGATTATGGCGCTGCTGTTTGGTTTCGGTGGCTCTTTCATTTCACTGCTGATGTCCAGGTGGATGGCACTGAAATCCGTGGGCGGTGAAGTTATTGAGCAACCGCGTAACGATATGGAGCAGTGGCTGATGAGCACGGTTGCTCAGCAGTCAAAGCAGGCGGGCATTGCCATGCCGCAGGTAGCCATCTACCACGCGCCGGATATTAACGCGTTTGCTACCGGTGCGCGTCGTGACGCGTCCCTGGTGGCCGTCAGTACCGGCCTGCTGCAAAACATGAGCCGTGACGAAGCGGAAGCGGTTATTGCTCACGAGATCAGCCATATCGCCAATGGCGATATGGTCACCATGACCCTGATCCAGGGTGTGGTGAACACCTTCGTTATCTTTATTTCTCGTATTCTGGCACAGATTGCTGCCGGGTTTATGGGTGGCAACCGTGATGAGGGTGAAGAGAGCAACGGCAACCCGCTGATCTATTTTGCTGTTTCAATGGTGCTGGAGCTGGTGTTCGGTATCCTGGCAAGCATCATTACCATGTGGTTCTCCCGTCATCGTGAGTTCCACGCGGATGCCGGTTCCGCGAAACTGGTGGGTCGTGAAAAGATGATTGCTGCGCTGCAACGTCTTAAAACCAGCTACGAGCCGCAGGAAGCAAACAGCATGATGGCCTTCTGCATCAACGGCAAATCAAAGTCGCTGAGCGAGCTGTTTATGTCTCACCCGCCGCTGGATAAACGTATTGAAGCGCTGCGTAGCGGCGAATACCTGAAGTAACGTAATCGGGGTGAAAAGAACCGGGCTGGAGCCATTCTCCGCCCGGTTTTTTTATGCCTGCGCCTTTGGCTGGGTGACGCGAAGGCCGCTAATGACAGCCGCGAGGGTCGCCAGGGTCCCTGCGGTAATCAGCGCAACCTGTGTCGCATTCTGCCCGGCAAGGTTAAACATCAACGCCACCAGTGCGGCCCCGGTGCTTTGCCCTAACAGTCTTGCCGTGCCCAGCATCCCGCTGGCGCCACCGCTGCGATGACGTGGGGTAGAGGTGATAATCGTGTGGTTATTAGGGGACTGGAACAGACCAAAACCGGCCCCGCACAGGATCATGCGCCAGATAATATCCAGATCCCCCGGCGAGGCGGGCAGGAGCGCCAGCGAAAACAGTCCCACCGCCATGACAACCAGCCCAATCGCCCCCAGAAGCCCGGCATGGACGCGCTCAATAAGGTAACCGGCCAGCGGGGCCATTACCATGGTTGCCAGCGGCCAGGGCGTGAGCAGCAAGCCTGTCTCCACTTCTGAACGGCCAATCACGCTCTGCAAAAAGAACGGCAGCGCAACCAGCGCCAGCATCTGGGCGCAGAACGAGCAAATGGAGGTACAAATGGATAGCGAAAACAGCGGAATACGTAGCAAATCCACCGGAAGTAGCGGCACGGGCAGCGCCAGCTGACGTCGTACAAAGAAAAAGCCGATGATAAGCATGGCAACGATTTCTGCGGCAATGAGCGACAGAGACTGTCCCTGCGCAAATCCGCTCAGCGCGGTAATCAGCAGGCCAAAAGTCAGCGCGTTCATCACGGCGCTGGGCAGATCGAAACGTGGCATGGTACTTTTCGGACCATTTTCCGGAAGATAGCGCAGGGCGAAGAAGAACGCCACAATGCCCAGCGGCACGTTAATGGCAAACAGCCACTGCCACGAGGCAACGGACAGGATGGCGGCGGCAATCGTTGGGCCGGCGGCGGACGACACGGCCACAATAAAGGAGTTAATGCCCATGCCGCGCCCCAGGTGGCGTTGAGGATAAATAAGCCGTATCAGGGCCGTGTTCACGCTCATTAGCGCCGCGCCGCCAAAGCCCTGCGCGATACGCGCCAGCGTAAGGGTGTGCAGTGAATCTGAAAGGGCACAGAAGAGCGAGGTGAGGGTAAACACCACCAGCCCGCACTGGTAAACCCGGCGATAACCAAACATATCGCCCAGGAAAGAGAGTGACAGAAGGGAAATCACAATCGCTATCTGGTACGCGTTGACAATCCAGATGGAGCTTGCCGGCGAAGCATTAAGGTCTTTGGCAATCGTAGGAAGAGCCACGTTGGCAATCGCACCGTCAAGGACAGCCATCGAAATACCGATGACAATAGTGGCAATTGCCCCGTACCGCTGCGGTAAGGGCAGGCCATCAGAAACGTTTTTTTGCATGGGAAAAGAATGGCTCAACGTGAAATTATTTTCAGAGTAACTATTTTAGCATCGTTATTTCGGTTTTATGTCGCAGATTTGGAACGAAGTAAACCCAGATAGATTGCAGCACGCATAACACGAATTTATAATAAAAACCGGTTCTGATTTTTATAAAACACTCTCCATGAGGTGATAAATGGCAATCGCAGATTTGGATAAGCAGCCAGATTCTGTTTCTTCCGTGCTGAAGGTGTTTGGCATCTTGCAGGCGCTCGGAGAAGAGCGTGAAATTGGTATTACAGAGTTGTCGCAGCGTGTGATGATGTCGAAAAGCACCGTTTATCGCTTTTTGCAGACGATGAAATCATTGGGTTATGTCGCGCAGGAAGGAGAATCAGAAAAATATTCTCTGACCCTGAAACTGTTTGAACTGGGCGCCCGCGCCTTGCAGAACGTGGATCTGATCCGCAGCGCTGACATTCAGATGCGTGAACTTTCACGACTGACGAAAGAGACAATTCACCTCGGTGCGCTGGATGAAGACAGTATTGTTTACATCCACAAAATTGACTCCATGTACAACCTGCGCATGTATTCACGCATCGGTCGTCGTAACCCGCTGTACAGCACCGCAATTGGTAAAGTACTGCTGGCCTGGCGCGATCGCGAAGAGGTGAAGCAAATCCTTGACGGGGTGGAGTACAAACGCAGCACCGACCGCACGATTACCAGTACGGAAGAACTGCTGAGCGTGCTGGATAAAGTGCGTGAGCAGGGTTACGGGGAAGATAACGAAGAGCAGGAAGAGGGGCTGCGTTGCATCGGTGTGCCGGTGTTTGACCGCTTCGGCGTTGTCATTGCGGGCCTGAGCATTTCGTTCCCAACGCTGCGTTTCTCTGAAGAGCGTCTTCATGAATATGTGGCGATTCTGCATACCGCAGCGCGCAAAATTTCAGAGCAGATGGGCTATAACGATTATCCGTTCTGATCGACGCCACCAATAGAAACGCCGCACTTTTGCGGCGTTTCTGTAAGCGAAATTCAACGCGGATTAACCGTTATCAACCACAACAGATGATTTACGCAGCACAGGACAGTTGGTTAACCCGATGATCCCGCTGTCGGAATGGATGTACTGAGCCGTGCTTATCCCCTGGGCGGTAAGATATTTACACTGGATACCCAGACCCGCGGCATTTTCTTTGCTCCCCATTAATACGCCGTACCCACTTAATAACAGGCCGATCCAGACAATGGCCAGTACAATTACTGTACGAATAAGTAAACGCATCGTTGCCTCTTTTTTCTTTGTTGTCATAGAGTAAGCGTAACGGCTTTACGCAGTGAAACAAGTGCACGATTCCGAAAAGCGTCTGTTGAAGGTACAGTTAGCCCCTGTTTAAGATAACCGTGATAACCTGGCTGTATCAGGTCATAAGACGGAGTGTGGAGTGAAAAAAATACGCTGGGTAATTCTGATTATAGTGTTGATAGCATGCGTGGTGCTGTGGACGCAGACTATCAATGTGATGTGCGATCAGGATGTACAGTTCTTTAGCGGCATTTGTTCAATCAATAAGTTTATCCCCTGGTAGAGACCATTTTTACGCTGAGTGATGTCCTTACGCGGCGGCAGTGGTAAAATGGCGGTTTTTACTGAGGTGGTGAAATGGGTGAGTTACTGAATTCGGGGCTGCTGAGCATTGCATCCCTGGTAATGTCTTTGTTGGTGCTGGTCGTTGGGCTGGTGCTGTGGTTTTTCGTTAACCGCGCCAGCTCCCGCACAAACGAGCAGATTGAGCTGCTGGAAGCATTGCTCGATCAGCAGAAACGGCAGACTGCGCTGCTGCGTCGATTGTGCGAAGCCAACGAGCCGGAGGAGAAAGCGGTACCGAAGGACGCTGTTGCTCAACAACAAGACGAGGAAGACTTCATTCGCCTGGTAGCTGAACGATAGTCTGCCCGGAGCGGGGAGGTGGCCTGACGTACGGCGTAAATCCCCTCCCTTATCAAATGCATCCCACAACTTCCCGGCATTTAATTAAGCAGCAGTTAACTCATGTTTTAGCACACTGAAAACTGGCGAATATTTATCCTTATTTAACAAATTCAGTTTCGTTGAATAAATAGTGTGCTTTATCTTTCCTGAAGTGTTTTATTTTTATCGAAACGTTTTGCTTGCCTTGTTTTGAGGCAGAGTCATAAAAATTTCATTATTTTGGTGCAGAATAACACTTATTAAATGGTGGTTTTTAATACAGTTAGCAAAATGTAATTAACATCGTATATTCCCTGACACATGTTGGTGCGTTGCAATGTTTTCAGCATAACTTTTCACAAAATGTTCTAACTCAGTCATTCCTTTAAAGAAATTCTGGGATTGGGATGGACGCTTTGAAATGATTGAGCTATGTTTAAAAAGTCTTTGATTACAGGGCGCGTCAACGCACCCTGCGGGCAGTGAGGTCAGGTGGCGCTTCATTTGACAATTCGCATAACTGTGCAGATTGTTATGGAGTAACGTCTGAATTTGTGCGGCGGATCGAGACACGTTTAAAAATGGCTTGCCATATTAAACGTTGTGTGTGATAACACGTTTTGGGTCAAACGAGGTACAGTTCTGTTTATGTGTGGCATTTTCAGTAAAGAAGTCCTGAGTAAACACGTTGTCGTTGAATACCGCTTCTCTGCCGAACCTTATATTAGTGCCTCAAGCAGTAATGTCTCAGTTTTATCTATGTCAAAGCCCGCGGGCTAAGAAAACACTCTAAGGAATTTTGCAAATGGCAAAGATTAAAGGTCAAGTTAAGTGGTTCAACGAGTCTAAAGGTTTTGGTTTCATTACTCCTGCTGACGGCAGCAAAGACGTGTTCGTACACTTCTCTGCAATCCAGGGTAACGGCTTCAAAACTCTGGCTGAAGGCCAGAACGTTGAGTTCGAAATTCAGGATGGCCAGAAAGGCCCAGCTGCGGTTAACGTAACTGCTATCTGATCGAATCACTGCTGACTGAAGCGCTCAGCGCTTCGATCTCAGACATAAGCCTCGCCGATGCGGGGCTTTTTTTATACGCTTATTTTTCAAAATATTACGTAATCCTCCTCTGTTATTATCTTGTTGCAAACCCGCGAGATTATTAGCATTGTTTTCCCGCCTTATTATCCGCTTTTCTCGTTAAATCAGGGCGTTGATTAACAGCCCTGGGGTTAAGGTGAAAAAAAAGACAATAACCACCACCGGAAATTTTACTCCGGCACGTTTTGCACTTCTGTGTCTCGCCATCTTTTGTAGCCTTGCGTTTCTGCTGGGCCGCGTAGCGTGGCTACAAATTATCAAACCGGATAATCTGGTGAAGCAGGAGGATATGCGCTCCCTGCGCGAAGTGGCGATAGACGCCCCGCGTGGGATGATTGTTGACCGTGAAGGGCGACCCCTTGCGGTGAGCGTACCCGTCCAGGCCGTCTGGGCCGATCCCAAAACAGTGCTGGAAAAAGGGGGGATCGGTTTTGACTCGCGCTGGCAGGCCCTGGCAAATGCCTTACACCTTTCTCTGAGCACGCTCGCATCGCGAATTAACAGTAACCCGCACGGGCGATTTATTTACCTGGCCCGTCAGGTTGATCCCGCCCAGGCAAAGTGGATCGATAAGCTGCGTCTCCCCGGTATCAACCTTCGCGATGAGTCCCGCCGCTTTTATCCTGCCGGGCACGTGGCGGCGAACCTGATTGGCTTCACCAATATTGATGGTCAGGGCATTGAGGGCGTCGAGAAAAGCTTTAACACGCAGCTTACCGGGAAGGCAGGCGTGCGGCTGGTCAGGAAAGATCGCTACGGACATGTGGTGGAGAACCTTACGGAGGTGGCTCCCGTACCTGCACATAATATCCAGCTTAGTATCGATGAACGCCTGCAAACTATCACCGAAGACGCGCTGGATAATGCCGTGGCGTGGAACAAAGCCGAGTCAGGCGCGTCGGTGCTGATTAATATCCGAACGGGCGAAATTCTGGCGATGGCGAGCTTCCCCGACTTCAACCCCAACAACCGGGAAGGGGCAACGCTGGATGATTTTCGCAATCGCGCGATCAGCGACACCTTTGAACCTGGCTCGACCGTTAAGCCTCTGGTGCTGATGACGGCGCTACAGCAGGGGCTGGTACAGCCTGACAGCGTGATAGATACGCATCCCTACACCATTGATGGTCATCGTATTCGTGATGTGGGCTACTACCCCGAGCTGACGATGACCGGGATTTTGCAAAAATCTAGCGACACAGGCGTATCCCGTCTTTCGCTGGCGATGCCCGTGCAACGGTTACTGGATACCTATAAACACTTTGGTTTTGGCGAGAGTACCGGGCTTGGCTTAACGGGAGAAAGCGCAGGTTTACTGCCGCAGCGAAAATTCTGGAGCCAGTTAGACCGGGCGACCTTTGCCTTTGGGTATGGCCTGATGGTCACCCCCCTCCAGCTGGCGCATGTGTATGCCACCATCGGCAGCTATGGCATTGAACGGCCTCTGTCCATCACCCGAATCGACCCGCCGGTGATTGGCAAGCGGGTGATGCCCGAGGAAATTGTTCACGAGGTGGAGCACATGATGGAGAGCGTTGCGTTACCCGGCGGTGGCGGGATCAAAGCGGCGGTGCGTAACTATCGCGTGGCGATAAAAACCGGAACGGCCAAAAAAATCGATGAACACGGTAAGTATGTGGATAAATACGTCGCCTATACCGCAGGCGTTGCGCCTGCCAGCGATCCCCGTTTTGCGCTGGTGGTGGTGATCAACGATCCACAAAACGGTGCCTATTACGGCGGGGCCGTTTCCGCGCCCGTGTTCAGCGAAATTATGGGTAACGTCCTGCGCCTGGAAAACGTGAAGCCAGACGGGCTGCCGGCAGATTCTGACCATCTGATCGTGATGCGTCACCCAGCCGTTTATAACCCTGGCGAATAGCGGTACACTTCGCCTTTTGGTTTACGCCCTGGAGCTGTCATGTCTTTCAGTTGTCCCCTTTGCCACGCGCCGCTGACGTGCGCGGAGAAAACGTTTATCTGTCCACAGGGACATCAGTTTGACCGGGCGAAAGAGGGCTATGTAAATCTTCTGCCGGTACAGCACAAGCGCTCCCGGGACCCGGGTGACAGCGCGGAGATGATGCAGGCGCGCCGGGCGTTTCTCGATGCCGGGCACTATCAACCGCTCAGGGATGCCGTTGTCGCCTTACTCCGTCAATCTCTGACAGAAGGCGTATCCGCCATGCTGGATATCGGCTGCGGCGAAGGTTACTACACCGCCACGTTTGCTGACGTGGCGGCTGAGAAGGGCGCCGAGACTTACGGGCTGGACGTGTCGAAAGTGGCTATCCGTGCGGCAGCCAAACGCTACTCAGCAGTAACGTTCTGCGTGGCCTCCAGCCACCGCCTGCCGTTTGAGGAAGCGAGTATGGACGCCGTGGTGCGTATCTATGCGCCGTGCAAGGCAGAGGAGCTGGCGCGCGTCGTTAAGCCCGGCGGCTGGGTTATTACCGTCACGCCAGGGCCGCGTCATCTGCTGGAGCTAAAAGGGCTGATCTATGATGAAGTTCACCTGCATGCGCCGCACTCTGAACAGCTGGCGGGCTTTGCGTTAAAGCAGGCGCAGTCGGTAGCGTATGAAATGACGTTGCAGGGAAGTGAAGCGGTGGCGTTACTGCAAATGACGCCGTTTGCATGGCGGGCAAAACCAGAGGTGTGGGAAACGCTGGCAGCGCAGACAGAATTTCGCTGCCAGACGGATTTCAGCATCCATTGCTGGCAGCGCGAAGGTTAACCCGCGAAGTGTGCCCAAAGGATTTGGGCACCAATCCCGATCAACACGATACCGCCCAGAATTTCGGCTCGTTTGCCTAACAGCGGGCCAATGAACCGACCCACCATCATCCCCAGCGTTGACATGATGAGCGTGGCGCAGCCAATCGCCAGCGCGGTGGCGATAATATTGACCTGCAAAAACGCCAGACCGACACCCACGGCCATTGCATCCAGGCTGGTTGCGATGGCGGTTGTCACCAGAAGCCAGAAGCCGTGGCGTTGCAGCGGCGCATCATCTTCATCGCCGTTACCACGAAAGCCTTCAATCACCATGCGTCCGCCGAGGAACACCAGCAGCACGAAAGCAATCCAGTGATTCCACTCCAGCACGAACTGGCTGGCGAGCATCCCCAGACCCCAGCCGATAAGCGGCGTCAGCGTTTCGATAGCACCAAAGATGAGACCGGTACGCAGGGCGTCGGAAAATTTAGGTTTATGGAGGGTGGCACCTTTACCAATAGAGGCGGCAAATGCGTCCATGGACATGCCAAAAGCCAGAAGGATCGTAGCGGAGATATTCATAAGAGCGTCCAGACCGGGGATATCCATATGACACATCACTGCCCCCAGTAAACAGCAGTTGATGTATCTATGGTCTCGCCTGATCGCTTTTGGCACAGTAAGTGTGCTGAAAACGATCCGTACGCGCCACGTTTTTCAACGAGTATGTTGACACGTACATTTCCCGCAGGCAGGAAATCGGCTACTCCCCAACGACGGGCGCAACCTTAACATATTTTGAGAATATAAAACAACAACGAAGATGGCTTTATATAGCCACTATATTGATAACGATTTTCATTTAGATTTATGCGTGAAAATATCGTTAACAAATATAAGGCAATTAACAGAGGAGATATAGCATCGGCTATATTGCTTGTTTAAGAATAATGCAATATATAGCCGATGCTATAATATTAACTCATTGAGTTTTAACGAGTAATTTGTAGACCTTTTCCAGGTCATCAATATTTTTGACCCGGATGAGCAGGCGGCGTTGTTCTAATTGCATCACCAGAACCCCGTCTTCGGATAAATTCATCTCTTTAATACGGTTATATTCTATCCAGACATTGGCGAAGAAGAATCCGTGTTTTTTAAAAATGAGTTTTGGCGAGCGGATCCAGAACAGGTAAATCGCCATTAATGCCAGCGCACATAATAACCATGTGGTTAATATTGCGCCGTGGCTGGTCACATTATTGTAAATCAGGATGACTACCAGACCGGCGAAGATAAACGCATCAATGCGTCCACGGCGTAAGAGGGGAAGGGTCAGCAGCGTCTCGCCGTGGCGGCGAGGCATAATGAACTCGTCATAGATCGCGTAAGCCAGAAGGGCAACAATAAATAAAACCAGTACGGTGTCCGTGACAGTCATTCATCCTCCAGATAAAAAGACCGGGGGCAAGCCCCCGGTCGGTAACGCATTTTATTACAGACCCAGAAGGCCGATGGCGTAGCCCGCGATACCGATGACGAAGAAGCCAACGATGATCCACAGCGGGTTCACTTTCTTACGCAGCAGCCACATACAGGCGAAGGTTAACAGCAGCGGTACCAGGCCCGGCATCAGCTGGTCCAGAATCGTCTGCACGGTGGTAACGCGCGTCTGACCATCCTGACCAGTGATCGTCGATACCACCAGCGGGATGTTCACGTGCGTCCACTTGTTAACCAGCGCCCCCATTACAAACAGGCCGAGGATTGACGCCCCCTCAGTCAGTTTTTGCAGGAAGCCGCCGCCCATATCCTTAACGATATCCACCCCTTTACGATAGCCGTACGCCACGCCGTAGTAACGGGTCAGCAGACGCACCGCGTTGAACAGGATGAAGAACAGCAGAGGACCGAGCAGGCTGCCGCTCATGGCGATCCCGGCGCCCAGCGCCGCAAAGACCGGACGCACGGTACCCCAGAAGATCGGGTCGCCCACGCCTGCCAGCGGCCCCATCAGACCAACTTTGATACCGTTGATGGCACCATCGTCGATTTCAGCCCCGTTCGCACGCTGCTCTTCCATTGCCAGCGTCACGCCCAGAACAGGCGCCGCAACATAAGGATGGGTGTTGAAGAATTCCAGGTGACGCTTAATTGCCTGACGGCGTGCTTCGTTGTTTTCCGGATACAGGCGTTTGATGGCCGGCACCATGGAGAAGCAGAAGCCGAGCGCCTGCATACGTTCGAAGTTCCATGAACCCTGAAACAGGTTAGAACGGATGAACACGCCACGAATATCACCCGGAGTGAGTTTTTTCTCAGTGGTAGTTTTTGTCATATCAACCATTTCGCTCACCTGTTAGTCCAGTTCGTTATCGAGATCGTTGTTACCAGCAGCCTGCGCAGGGGCACCCGCGACACGGTTGTATTTCGGGCTGAGCTGGATATAAAGAATCGCCATCACCGCACCAATCACACCCAGCGCAACCAGGTTGAAGTTGGTGAACGCAGCGGTAACGAAGCCAAGGTAGAAGAATGGCATCAGGTAGCCCGCGCGCATCATGTTGATGACCATCGCATAACCGACCACCACGATCATACCCCCGGCGATATTCAGACCGCTGGTAACCACTTCAGGGATCGCATTCAGCATGCCCTGAACTTCGCTGGTACCGACAGAAATCGCCACGATAACCGCAGGGATTGCGATACGCATCGCTTGCAGGAACAGGGAAGAAACGTGGATCCAGGAGAGCGCGGTGAGGTTGCCGTTTTCGGCCGCCTTATCCGCCGCGTGCTGGAAGGCAACGGTAATAGTACGGACGATAATGGTCAGCACCTGACCCGCTGCGGCCAGCGGGATGGCCAGCGCGATACCGGCACCAATACTCTGATGACCAGCGATAACCAGAACGGTTGAAATAATGGACGCCAGCGCGGCATCTGGCGCAACTGCCGCACCGATGTTCATCCAGCCGAGGGCGATCATTTCCAAAGTACCACCGATGATGATACCGGTTTTCATGTCACCGAGAACGGCGCCAATCAACGTACAGGCCACCAGAGGGCGGTGGAACTGAAATTCATCAAGTACGGACTCCATACCCGCAATACATGCGACGATGAACACCAGCACAATCTGAAGAGTAGTAATCTCCATTGCACTTCTCCTATTACATAAGCTCTATATGAAAAACCGGCCCGGGCTTATTTCCCCACTTTGCCGATCAAATCCATCATTTTCAGTTTCTGGTCCGTGGAAACCTTACGGGCTTCCAGTTCGATACCGCGTGCATTCAGTTTGTTGAAGGCCTCGATATCTTTCGCATCCACTGAAATCGCGTTGTTGACCTGCGTTTTGCCCTGACGGAATGCCATACCGCCAATGTTAACGGAGGTGATTTTCACGCCGCCTTCAACAATGCGTTCGACGTCTGTCGGGTTGGTGAAGAGAAGCATCACGCGCTCACCCGCATATTTCGGGTTGTTGTAAACGCGGATCATTTTGGCGACATCCACGACGTGCGCGGTGACGCCCGGCGGTGCAACCTGGGTAAGAAGGGTTTTACGGACAGTGTCGGCGGCCACTTCGTCACTGACCACGATGATGCGTTGTACGTTGGTCTCTTTGGTCCAGCGTGTTGCCACCTGGCCGTGGATCAGACGGTCATCAATACGCGCAAGGCCGATAACCATGTAATCGTTCGGACCCATTGGCTTCGCCGGTGCTGCCGCCCTTGGTGCAGCAGGGGCAGGGGCCGGTTTTTCAACCGGCTGCGCTTTCAGCGCCTTCACGCCTTCGCGACCGGTTTCCACCGCCAGTGCCACCAGTTCATCAAAACCTGGGTTGTCGTCACGCGCCATGAAGGTTTCCACCAACATCGGGATATTCACCCCGGCGACGACTTCATAATGCTCTTTATCGACGACAATGCGGCTGGCAGCGTTGAACGGGCTGCCGCCCCATGTATCCACGAGAAACAGCACGCCTTTGCTGGTATCCAGCTTCTCAAGCTGAGCAGTGTATTTTTCAATCAGCGTCTCGGCATTTTCACCGGGAACGAAATCGATCCAGCCGACGTTTTCCTGCTCGCCCAACAGCATTTCTGCCGTTTTGAGTAACTGCTCCGCAGCCCAACCATGTGTGCCTATGACAATAGCAATGGTCACTTGCTACCTCCTTTTATTATCATGTATACGTCTGCCAGGCAGGCGCACTGAGAATCGTATTGGCGAACCGAATCGATTCAGATAAGGGTTAGAGTTCAAAAAACTAAGACTTCCGCGAATTATTTTAGATAGTGAAAAAATAATTTATGTGATGAAGATCCGTAATTTAGCTACGCCTTACAGATTTTTCTTTAAGTTAATCCGCGTGTGTTACAGAAGTTTGCAAAGGAACGTAAATCTTTGCTAAAAACCAATTGTCTCTGATATGTTTAGCGTCCGTTTAATTATTCAGGAGTATAGGGCTACAGCCCACTATATGGACCGTCACCGACGTCAGTCATCTTCCAGGCCATTCCGCGCCTTATTCATCGGCGATCTTCGCCACGCATCGACTCTCATTCCCTTTGAAATGCCCGAAATCAGCGGGGCACCGTTTTGTCATTCCTTTAGCAGGAGCGTGTCATGGAATTCTTAATGGACCCGTCAATCTGGGTAGGCTTGCTTACGCTGGTCGTGCTGGAGATCGTTCTCGGTATTGATAACCTGGTGTTTATCGCCATCCTCGCGGATAAGCTCCCGCCGAAACAGCGTGATAAAGCCCGTCTGATCGGCCTCTCGCTGGCGCTGATCATGCGTCTGGGCTTGCTGTCTGTGATCTCGTGGATGGTTACCCTGACGAAGCCGCTGTTCACCGTCATGGATTTCACCTTCTCCGGCCGCGATTTAATCATGCTGGTGGGGGGCCTGTTCCTGCTGTTCAAAGCCACAACAGAGCTGCATGAACGGCTGGAGAACCGGCAGCACGATGATGGCCACGGTAAGGGTTACGCCAGCTTCTGGGTGGTTGTTCTCCAGATTGTGGTGCTTGATGCGGTCTTCTCTCTGGATGCGGTGATTACGGCAGTCGGCATGGTGAACCATCTGCCGGTGATGATGGCGGCGGTGGTGATTGCGATGGCGGTAATGCTGCTGGCGTCAAAACCGCTGACGCGTTTCGTCAACCAGCATCCGACGGTCGTTGTGCTGTGTCTGAGCTTCCTGCTGATGATTGGTCTGAGCCTGGTGGCAGAAGGGTTTGGCTTCCATATTCCGAAAGGCTACCTGTACGCCGCGATTGGCTTCTCGATTCTGATCGAGCTGTTTAACCAGATTGCGCGCCGTAACTTTATTAAGCAGCAGTCGAATCAGCCGCTGCGAGCCCGTACCGCAGATGCGATTCTGCGACTGATGGGCGGACGTCGTCAGGTCAACGTGCAGGCTGATAACGAGAACCGTAACCCGGTTCCGGTGCCGGAAGGCGCGTTTGTGGAAGAAGAACGCTACATGATCAACGGCGTGCTTTCGCTGGCTTCCCGCTCCCTGCGCGGCATTATGACGCCGCGCGGTGAGATCAGCTGGGTGGACGCCAACCTGAGCGTCGACGAAATTCGTCAGCAGCTGCTCTCCTCGCCACACAGCCTGTTCCCGGTCTGCCGGGGTGAGCTGGATGAGATTATCGGTGTGGTACGCGCGAAAGAGATGCTGGTGGCGCTGGAAGAGGGCGTTAACGTCGAGGCCGTAGCGGCCGCGTCGCCCGCCATCGTGGTACCGGAGACGCTGGATCCGATCAACCTGCTGGGCGTATTGCGTCGTGCCCGCGGGAGCTTTGTTATCGTCACCAATGAATTTGGTGTGGTACAGGGCCTGGTGACGCCGCTGGACGTGCTGGAAGCCATTGCCGGTGAATTCCCTGATGCGGATGAAACCCCGGAAATCGTTGCCGACGGTGACGGCTGGCTGGTGAAAGGCACCACCGACCTGCACGCGCTCTCGCACACGCTGGGCGTCGAAAACGTGGTCAATGATGATGAAGACATTGCCACCGTCGCGGGGCTGGTGATTGCCGTTAACGGGCAGATCCCGCGTATTGGTGATGTGCTGGAGCTGCCGCCGCTGCAAATTACTATCGTCGAAGCCAACGACTATCGCGTTGATATGGTGCGTATTGTTAAAGAGCACTCTGCACACGACGAAGAAGAGTAACGCTATCTAGCGTAACGGCAGTAAGGGCACGATGTGTCCGTTGTGGCGGGCTGGCGGAGAGTGACTTTCCGCCAGCCATTTCGGAAACTCGCGCAGCGGCATTGGCCGCGCATACAAGTACCCCTGCAAAATATGTACGCTGTGACGGCGCAGGTAGCGTGACTGCTCCTCGGTTTCCACCCCTTCCGCAACCAGTTCAATATTCAGCCGCTGACCCAGCGCAATAATAATATCCGTTACCGTTGAGTTAACGGCGTCGGTGCCGATCGCGGTGGTGAAGGATTTATCAATTTTCAGCACATCCGGATGCAGTTTTTCTAGCCATGAAAGTGAGCTGTTGCCGGTACCAAAATCATCAATCGCAAGTTTCACCCCTTTGCGGTGCAGCTCCCGCACTATGCGGTAATCCACATCCAGCAACGCATCGCGTTCGGTTAATTCCACGATCAACTGTTGTACAGGGCTGGCGTTAAACCAGATGCGGTTGAGATCCTGGATCAGCGCAGCGCGACGAAAATGGCTGGCGGCCACGTTAATGCCGATATGGAAATCGCGCGAAGCCGGGAAATAGCCTATCTGCCGCACCGTTTCGCTGATGACGTAGCGGGTAAGCGGAACAATCAGGTTATGTTCTTCGGCCAGAGGGATAAAGACATCGGGCGAAATCCATCCCTGACGCGGGTTGTTCCAGCGCAGGAGGATCTCGACGCCGACGCATTCCCGGGTGCGGGCATTCACCAGCGGCTGGCAGAAGAGCTCAAACTCCCTGGCCGCAATTCCCATATTGATTTCCCAGGTGAAACTGATGCGCCGCGCGGTGGCGAGCCAGGCGATATAGCCCATCAGTAAGCTGAGCATTAACGCCAGCGGCAGCTGGGTGGGCAGATTTTTTAACGCCATTTCGCCAGGCCCGGGGCCGCTCACCGTGACGCTGAAAGGGTAATGCTGTGACGATTGTTCCAGCAGGGAGGCGTTTTCATCGAAGGTCGGCGTAGTCGTCACCTGTTGCCCGTCGCGGAGGAAGTTATCTCCTACTCTCAGGACAACGTCGGTGATCTGCGGCCGCTGCGGCTCGAGAATCATTTTAGTGATGAGATCGATATTCACCACCTCCATCACCCCGTCGTTGCCGTCGCTCGCGAGGGGAGACCACTGAATCAGTACCGGGCTGCCTTTTACCAGCCACCGATCGGTCAGCAGCAACAGCCTGGATTCACTGACCGGCAGCTCCGGCACAAACTCACTGACGGGCACATTACGGCTGCCAAAGACGCTTGAGCAATACAGTATTCCGTCTTGAATGAGGGCGATGGAGCGTACGGTCTGGAGGATCGCCGCCTGTTTTCGCAGGATCAGATTTGCTTCGGAACAGGGTATGCCAACCAGTGAAAGTAGCGTTTCCCGCTGGGCCTCTAACGAAAGAAGCACCTTATCAAGCGCACGCACGGTGTGGTGGGTAAAGTCGTGGATCCGATCCTGATTTATGTTGCGCTGTGAAATAAAGCGAATACCCAGCGTCAGGACGAGCGTAACGAGCGCAACCGTGACACAGACGATAACGCGTTTTCGGCGATAGTCTTTAATGATCGTTTGTGCAGTTTGCATGAACGGTCGCCTGTTAAGCACCGGCCGGAAAAGCCAGACGCAACAGTGACAGTGTAGTGGGGAATACGTGAAGCGACGAGACGAGAGGGGAAAATTCGCCCATCCGTTGCAGATGGGCGAAAGGAAGGCTTAGTCGCACTGCACCTTAATGGCCAGACCGCCGCGCGAGGTCTCACGGTACTTCGCGTTCATGTCCTTGCCGGTTTCGTACATAGTTTCAATAACCTTATCCAGCGACACGCGTGGCTCGCTGGTACGGCGCATCGCCATACGTGAGGCGTTGATCGCTTTGACGGAGGCGATGGCGTTACGCTCAATGCACGGCACCTGCACCTGGCCGGCAACCGGGTCACAGGTCAGACCGAGGTTGTGCTCCATACCGATTTCCGCCGCCACGCACACCTGCTCAGGGCTGGCGCCCAGCAGTTCCGCCAGACCCGCTGCTGCCATAGAGCAGGCCACGCCCACTTCACCCTGACAGCCTACTTCGGCACCAGAGATGGACGCATTCATTTTGTACAGCGCGCCGATAGCACCTGCCGCGAGGAAATAGCGGATATAGATGTCCGGCGTCACGGGCTCAATAAAGTGATCGTAATAGGCCAGCACCGCCGGAACGATACCGCACGCGCCGTTGGTTGGCGCCGTCACGACGCGACCACCCGCTGCGTTCTCTTCGTTAACCGCGAGGGCAAACATGTTCACCCAGTCGACCACGTTCATTGGGTCATTGGAGAACTTGTCGGTAGTGACCAGCATGCGGCGCAGAGCAGAGGCACGACGCGGCACGCGCAGTGGCCCAGGCAGAACACCCTCGGTGTTCATCCCGCGGTCAATACAGGCGCGCATGGTTTGCCACACGTTAGCAAAATAGTCTTCGATCTCTTTCTTGCTGTGCAGCGCCAGTTCGTTCTGCATCACCATGCCTGACAGGGACAGACCGGTCTCTTTGCAGTAGCCCAGCATCTCGGTGGCCGATTTAAACGGATAGGGCACATTGACGTCGCCCGCGCTCTCTTTACCAAAGTGTTCTTCGTCAACGATAAAGCCGCCGCCGATGGAGTAGTAAGTTTTGCTGTAGATCTCTTTTTCGCCACTCCAGGCGTGGATGGTCATGCCGTTTTCATGCAGCGGCAGGTTGTCGCTACGAAAACGCATCCCGTCATCCTGCGGGAAGTCCACTTCGTGCTGGCCGTTAGCCAGCAGCAAACGACCGCGCGTTTCCACGTCGCGGATAAATGCCGGAATGGCATCAATATCAACTGTGTCCGGCATATTGCCCGCCAGACCCATAATAATGGCGATATCGGTGTGGTGGCCTTTACCCGTTAATGACAGTGAACCGTAAACGTCTACGGCGACACGGGTAACGCTTTCCAGTAATCCTTTTTCGACCAGATCATCGACGAACTGTTTACCGGCCTTCATCGGCCCTACAGTGTGGGAAGAAGATGGACCAATCCCCACTTTGAACATGTCGAATATACTAATCACTTTCACACTCCTGACAGGGTTACTGGGGTTCCAGTAACGATGTTATAACTGCGCATAGTGTAAGAGGGAACACCAACCTCGGCTTAACTATTCACATGAATTAAACTAATGGTTAACGATGGTTTTGCTAATAGCGCGACGCCGATCGCAAACCTGCCAGAAAAGGGTGGAATGTAAAGTATAGTCAAGGCTTCAGGCCGATTTGCAGGGCCAGCTCACGAATGATGCCTGCCGTCATGCCCCAGACAAAATAATGCTGATACCACGACAGCCAGACCCGATGATCGTGTCCGCGGCGGTGAATATCCAGCGGGTGATAGCGACCCAGACGAAGGGCCTCTTCCAGCGGCATTTCGAATACCGCTGAAACTTCATCGACGCTGGCGTGATACTGAAGATCGGGCGGAATAATGCCAACGACCGGCGTGACCTGAAAACCGGTTACGCTGTCCACTGGCGGCAGCACGCCGATCACCTCGACCGCCTCCGGGGGGATCGCCACTTCCTCATGCGCTTCGCGCAGTGCGGCGGCAATCAGGGATGCATCGGTGCTGTCCACCGCGCCGCCCGGGAACGCAACCTGACCGGCGTGTTTTCGCATATGCGGTGAGCGCTGGGTAAGCAACAGACCCGGCTGCTCACGACGCACGACCGGGATCAGCACCGCCGCCTGACGTTGATTCAGCGTGGCGCGGTTAACCTGGGGCCGCAGAAGCTGAAAGCGCGACAGAAAATCATCCAGCGTCAGGTTGTCTTTCTTCACCGTGAGTTCTCCAGTTGTTTCAGGATACGATTCACTTTATCAAAGGTTTCCTGATATTCCGCCTCCGCCTGGCTGTCGGCCACAATGCCACCGCCTGCGGAACAGTACAGGTTACCGTCGCAGGCCGTCAGGGTGCGAATAGTGATGCTGGTATCCATGGTGCCGCACAGACTCACATAGCCGATGCTGCCGCACCAGGCGTTGCGGCGATGCGGTTCCAGTTCGTCGATGATCTCCATCGCCCGGACCTTCGGCGCGCCGGTAATGGAGCCGCCCGGAAACGCGGCGCGGAGCAGATCGCAGGCGGTTCGCGAGGCCGGCAGACGTGCGGTGATGGTGCTGACCAGATGATGCACCGCCGGGAATGGCTCCACGACGAACAGCTCCGGCACGCGCACGCTGCCCGGCTCGGCGACGCGGCCAATATCATTGCGCATCAGATCGACAATCATCAGGTTTTCAGCGCGATCTTTCGGCGAGGCCGCCAGCGTCTCCGCCTGCTGACGGTCGGCGTCGGCATCGGCAAGGCGCGGCAGGGTGCCCTTTATCGGGCGGGTCTGAATCATACCGTCAGCCAGGTGAATAAAACGCTCAGGCGAAAGGCTGAGGATGGCGCCGTGTTCAAGGCGTAAAAATGCGCTGAACGGGGCCTTATTGCTGGCATTGAGGCGGGTAAACGCCTGCCATTCGTCTCCCTCGTATGCCGCCTGGAAACGCTGGGCGAGGTTGACCTGATAACAGTCGCCGCTGTGAAGATACGCCTGCACGCGGGAGAATTTTTCCGCGTATTCCTCCGCGCTCATGTTCGAGCGCCAGCCGGAGGTTAGCATAAAGTGTTCCGGGGCGGCGGGCCGTTGCGCCTCAAGCCAGGCCAGACGCGCTTGCACGTCCCGGTGGCTTAGCAGAGAAACCGTCTGCTTACGGTGATCCACGATCAGCGCCCAGTCATACAGCCCCACCGCCATATCCGGCAGGGAAATATCCGCCTGCGCATGCTCGGGCAGCTTTTCGAAACGGCGACCCAGATCGTAACCAAACAGGCCCAGCGCGCCCCCCTGGAAAGGCAGATCCGGATCCGGTGTGGCAGAAAAGCCCAGAGCATGGATCTCGTTCTGGAGCCGCATCAGCGGATCGTCCGTTGGCGACAGCGCATCGGTCGTCAGCGTTTTAACCGGGTCGGCCACCAGAATATCAAAGCGGCTGTAGGGATGATCCGCATGCCCGGAGTGCAGGAGCATCGCAAAAGGCAGGTGGCTCAGACGGGCAAACCAGAACTCGGCGGCGTCTGCACGCCAGGGCAAGGTCATAACAGTGGGGAAGCGCATGTTCATGTATGGCATACTACCGGGCAGCGTGAAATAATTAGCGCGAATAATTTAGCAGGAGTTAACGATGTTTGCAGGTTTACCTTCTCTCAGCCATGACCAACAGCAGAAAGCCGTTGAACGTATTCAGGAGCTGATGTCCCAGGGGATGAGCAGCGGACAGGCAATTTCCCAGGTCGCGGAAGAACTTCGCGCCACCCATACCGGCGAGCGGATCGTGGCGCGCTTTGAGGATGAAGATGAAGAATAACCGGCTTACACTGCCGCGATAATCTTGATCTCAACCTTATATTCCGGTTTCATCAGCGTGGCCTGTACGGTGCAGCGTACAGGCGCGTGACCCGCCACGACCCACGCATCCCAGGCTTTATTCATCGCCGCGAAATCGTCTTTATTCGCCAGAAAAATCGTCGCATCCAGAATGCGGGATTTATCGCTGCCCTGTTTTTCCAGTACGGCGTCGATCTGCGCCAGGGTGTTGGCGGTCTGCTCGAAGGCGTCAGCGTGCAGATTGGCAGGGACGCCGGTGTAGTACAGCGTCTGGTTGTGGATCACCACGTCAGACCAGCGGGCTTCGGCATCAATGCGCGTAATTGTCATAAACGTATCCTCGTTATCTTTCGTCGTCAGGCGGCAAGACTGCCATAATGTTCCGCCGTCGTCACTATTTGGGGTGGCACCGGAGAGAAGGGGCTGACATAATCCCTGTGCAAAAATACAGTGAGAGAACACCGTGGCAGACGATTTTTCCCCAGAAGGTCAGTTAGCACAGGCTATTCCCGGCTTTAAACCGCGCGAACCCCAACGTCAGATGGCGCATGCCGTCGCGCACGCCATCGACAAGGCTCAGCCGCTGGTCGTGGAGGCCGGCACCGGTACGGGGAAAACGTATGCTTACCTCGCTCCTGCGCTGCGGGCGAAAAAAAAGGTGATCATCTCTACGGGATCAAAAGCGCTCCAGGATCAGCTCTACAGCCGCGATTTACCCACGGTGGCGAAAGCGCTGAAATACAAAGGGCGTCTGGCCTTGCTGAAAGGGCGTTCTAACTACCTGTGTCTGGAGCGTCTTGAACAGCAGGCGCTGGCGGGCGGCGACCTGCCGGTACAAACCCTGAGCGATGTGATCGTCCTGCGCGCCTGGGCCAACCAGACGGAGGAGGGGGACATCAGCACCTGCGCGAGCGTGCCGGAAGACTCCCCGGCCTGGCCGCTGGTGACCAGCACCAATGACAACTGCCTCGGCAGCGACTGCCCGCTGTATAAGGACTGTTTTGTGGTGAAAGCGCGTAAAACCGCGATGGACGCCGACGTGGTGGTGGTGAACCATCACCTGTTTCTTGCGGATATGGTGGTCAAAGACAGTGGTTTCGGCGAGCTGATCCCGGAGGCGGAGGTGATGATCTTCGATGAAGCCCATCAGCTACCGGACATCGCCAGCCAGTATTTTGGTCAGTCGCTCTCCAGCCGTCAGCTTCAGGATCTGGCGAAAGATATTACCATTGCCTATCGCACCGAACTCAAAGATACCCAGCAGTTGCAGAAGTGCGCGGACCGCCTGGCGCAATGTGCACAGGATTTCCGCTTACAGCTTGGCGAGCCGGGCTATCGCGGCAACCTGCGCGAACTGCTCGCAGACAAAAATATCCAGCGCGCGCTGCTGCTGCTCGATGATGCCCTTGAACTCTGTTACGACGTGGCGAAGCTGTCCCTCGGACGTTCAGCGCTGCTGGACGCCGCTTTCGAGCGCGCCACGCTCTACCGTGGGCGGCTGAAGCGGCTGAAAGAGATCAACCAGCCGGGCTATAGCTACTGGTACGAATGTACCTCGCGCCACTTCACCCTGGCGCTCACGCCGCTGACCGTTGCTGATAAATTCAAAGAGGTGATGGCGCAAAAGCCCGGCACCTGGGTCTTTACCTCGGCCACGCTGTCGGTCAATGACGATCTGCACCACTTTACCGAGCGCCTCGGCATTGAGCAGGCGGAATCCCTGCTTCTGCCGAGCCCGTTCGACTATGAGAAACAGGCGCTGCTGTGCGTGCCGCGCAATCTGCCGCTGCCTAACCAGCCGGGCGCGGCGCGCCATCTGGCGGCCATGCTGAAGCCGATGATTGAGGCCAACAACGGGCGCTGCTTTATGCTCTGCACCTCACACGCCATGATGCGCGATCTGGCCGAGCAGTTCCGCGCCACCATGACGCTACCGGTGCTGTTGCAGGGGGAAACCAGCAAAGGCCAGCTGCTCCAGCAGTTTGTCAGCGCCGGTAATGCCCTGCTGGTGGCGACCAGCAGCTTCTGGGAAGGGGTGGACGTGCGCGGCGATACGCTCTCGCTGGTGATTATCGATAAGCTGCCGTTCACATCGCCGGACGATCCGCTCCTGAAAGCGCGCATGGAGGATTGCCGTCTGCGCGGGGGCGATCCGTTCGACGACGTCCAGCTGCCGGACGCGGTCATCACGCTTAAACAGGGGGTAGGGCGACTGATCCGCGACGTCACCGACCGCGGGGTGCTGGTGATCTGCGACAACCGCCTGGTGATGCGTCCCTACGGCGCCACCTTCCTCGCCAGCCTGCCGCCCGCGCCGCGCACGCGGGATATTAAACGCGCGGTCCGCTTCCTGGCGAACCCGACGGCGGAGTAATTCTTCCCGGAGTGTGTTAAGATGCGCGCCATTTTGTGACTGACCATTGCGAGAGCGCGACGACTGATGCGAATTCTGGCTATTGATACCGCGACAGAGGCCTGTTCCGTTGCCCTGTGGAACGACGGTACGACTTTTGCTCATTTTGAAGAGTGCCCACGGGAACACACTCAACGTATTCTGCCCCTGGTAAAAACCATTTTAACCGAGGGCAACACCGCCCTGACTGACCTCGACGCGCTGGCCTACGGCCGTGGTCCGGGCAGCTTTACGGGCGTACGTATCGGGATTGGCATTGCGCAGGGGCTGGCGCTGGGCGCTGACCTGCCGATGATCGGCGTCTCAACGCTTGCGACCATGGCTCAGGGCGCCTGGCGCATGACCGGGGCCACCCGCGTGCTAGCTGCGATTGATGCCCGCATGGGGGAAGTCTACTGGGCGGAGTACACCCGTGACGAAAACGGCGTCTGGCACGGCGAAGAGACGGAAGCGGTGCTTAAACCTGAAGCCGTCACCGGGCGCCTGAAACAGCTCTCCGGTGAGTGGGCGACGGTCGGAACCGGCTGGCCGGCATGGCCTGAGATGGCGAAGGACACCGGCCTTACGCTGGTGGATGGTAACATTCTCCTGCCCGCCGCAGAAGATATGCTGCCGATTGCCTGTCAGCTACTTGCCGCAGGAAAAACCGTGGCGGTTGAACATGCTGAACCGGTTTATTTACGAAACACCGTCGCGTGGAAGAAACTTCCTGGCCGCGAGTGAATCTCAGTAACAGGAACTGAGAAAAAGGAGTCGCATCATGGCGGTTCAGACTAAAGTTGTACGCTTTCTTATGGCAGGCGCGGTTGCCATAGCACTGAGCGGGTGCGTCACCGTTCCTGATGCGATCAAGGGCACCAGCCCGACGCCACAGCAAGATCTGGTACGCGTGATGAATGCCCCGGAGCTGTATGTCGGGCAGGAAGCGCGGTTTGGCGGCAAGGTGGTTGAAGTGATAAACCAGCAGGGTAAAACCCGACTGGAGATTGCCACTGTCCCGCTGGACGACGGCGCGCGGCCTGTTCTGGGTGAAGCCTCGCGCGGGCGGATCTACGCTGACGTCAGCGGCTTCCTCGATCCGGTAGATTTCCGCGGGCAGCTGGTGACCGTCGTCGGGCCGATTACCGGTTCGGTGGCCGGGAAAATCGGCAATACGCCATACAAATTTATGACCATGCAGGTGAACGGCTACAAACGCTGGCGTATCGCCCAGCAGGTGGTGATGCCGCCACAGCCAATCGATCCGTGGATGTGGGGACCGCATCCGTATCGTTACGGCTACGGTGGCTGGGGTTGGTACAATCCAGGCCCTGCACAGGTTCAAACAATCGTAACTGAGTAACTTACTGTTATTGTTAGGAAAGAGACAGCGGCTCAGCCGCTGTCTCTGTTTTTTTACGGATAAAACGAAAAAAAAGAGTGACGCGCTTCGCAACCTGCAATCTGAACAATTAATAAACTGGTACGCTGAGTTAATATAATGTTAACAAACTGTTTATTATCGGGGCTGTGATGACGACGAACACTCATTTCAGAGGTGATGCATTGAAAAAGGTTTGGCTTAACCGTTATCCCGCGGATGTCCCTGCGGAGATCAATCCTGACCGTTATCAATCCCTGATTGAATTATTTGAACACTCGGTACGGCGTTACGCTGACCAGCCTGCATTTGTGAATATGGGCGAAGTGATGACCTTCCGTAAGCTGGAAGAGCGCAGCCGGGCGTTTGCAGCCTATTTACAGGAAGGGTTGGGCTTGCAGAAAGGGGATCGCGTCGCGCTGATGATGCCAAACCTGCTGCAATACCCGGTGGCGCTGTTCGGGATCCTCAGGGCAGGGATGATCGTGGTTAACGTTAACCCGCTCTATACCCCGCGCGAGCTGGAACATCAGTTGAATGACAGCGGCGCGGCGGCGATTGTGATTGTCTCCAACTTTGCCCACACGCTGGAAAAAGTCGTTGAAAGAACCCAGGTTAAACACGTCATCCTGACGCGCATGGGCGACCAGCTCTCTACCGCGAAAGGTACGCTGGTCAACTTTGTCGTTAAATACGTTAAGCGGCTGGTGCCGAAATACCACCTGCCGGATGCCATCTCTTTCCGCCGCGCCCTGCATGCGGGCTACCGGATGCAGTACGTGAAGCCGGAGATCGTGTCTGAGGATCTGGCATTTCTGCAATACACGGGCGGTACCACCGGCGTGGCGAAAGGGGCGATGCTGACCCACCGAAATATGCTGGCGAACCTTGAGCAGGTTAATGCCACCTACGGGCCGCTGCTGCACCCGGGCAAGGAGCTGGTGATCACCGCGCTTCCGCTGTATCACATTTTTGCGCTGACCATGAACTGCCTGCTGTTTATTGAGCTTGGCGGTCAAAACGTATTGATCACCAACCCGCGCGACATTCCGGGGCTGGTCAAAGAGCTGGCGAAATACCCGTTCACCGCCATGACCGGCGTGAACACCCTGTTTAACGCGCTGCTTAACAATAAAGAGTTCCAGCAGCTCGATTTCTCCACGCTGCACCTCTCTGCGGGTGGCGGGATGCCGGTTCAGCAGGCGGTTGCCGAGCGCTGGGTGAAACTCACCGGGCAATATCTGCTGGAAGGCTATGGCCTGACGGAGTGCGCCCCGCTGGTCAGCGTTAACCCGCATGATATCGACTATCACAGCGGCAGTATCGGTCTGCCGGTCCCGTCGACGGAAGCAAAACTGGTGGATGATGAGGATAACGAAGTGCCTCACGGTGAGCCAGGAGAGCTGTGCGTCAGAGGGCCGCAGGTGATGCTGGGCTACTGGCAACGTCCGGATGCCACGGATGAGATCATCAAAGACGGCTGGCTGCACACGGGCGACATCGCGGTGATGGATGACGAAGGCTTCCTGCGCATCGTCGATCGCAAGAAAGATATGATCCTGGTGTCAGGGTTCAACGTCTATCCGAACGAAATCGAAGACGTGGTGATGCAGCACAGCGGCGTGCTGGAAGTGGCGGCGGTGGGCGTTCCTTCCGGCAGCAGCGGTGAAGCGGTGAAGATATTTGTGGTCAAGAAAGATCCTTCTCTGACCGAGGATGCGCTGATAACGTTTTGTCGCCGTCAGCTGACGGGCTATAAAGTGCCGAAGCTGGTGGAATTCCGGGATGAGCTGCCGAAATCCAACGTCGGGAAGATATTACGACGAGAATTACGTGACGAAGCCCGTGCCAAAGTGGACAATAAGGCCTGAGCTTCACGTTAATCGCCCAGACGCCGGTTAATCCGGCGTTTTTTATGGGCGCAAACAAAAGAGAGTCCGATTTGAATTACCAGATGATCACTACCAACGACGAGCTGGCTTCGCTGTGCGAGGTGACGCGTGAATTTCCCGCTATCGCCCTGGATACGGAATTTGTCCGCACCCGAACGTACTATCCGCAGCTGGGTCTGATTCAGATGTATGACGGCAAACACGTGTCGTTGATTGACCCCCTCGGCATTACCGACTGGGCGCCAATGCGCGAGCTGTTGCTGGATACCGCCGTGACCAAATATCTGCACGCGGGCAGTGAAGATCTGGAAGTCTTTCTCAACACCTTTGGCATCATGCCGCAGCCGCTGATTGATACCCAGATCCTCGCGGCGTTCAGCGGTCGTCCGCTCTCCTGGGGTTTTGCGGCGATGGTGGAAGAGTACACCGGTCTGACGCTGGATAAGAGCGAATCGCGTACCGACTGGCTCGCGCGTCCGCTGACGGCGCGTCAGCTTGAATACGCCGCGGCAGACGTCTTTTATCTTCTTCCAATTGCCGGCCAGCTCATGAAAGAGGCTGAGGCGTCCGGTTGGCTGTCTGCCGCACTGGACGAGTGCCGCATGACGCAGCAGCGTCGCCAGGAAGTGGTTGATCCGAAAGAAGCCTGGCGTGACATCACCAACGCCTGGCAGCTGCGCACCCGCCAGCTGGCCTGTCTGCAATTGCTGGCTGACTGGCGTCTGCGTAAAGCGCGTGAGCGCGATCTGGCGGTTAACTTCGTGGTGCGTGAAGAACACCTGTGGGCGGTGGCGCGCTATATGCCGGGTAGCCTTGGTGAGCTGGACAGCATTGGCCTTTCCGGAAGTGAGATCCGTTTCCACGGTAAAACGCTGCTCGCGCTGGTAGAGAAAGCTCAGCAACTGCCAGAGGACGCACTGCCAGAACCGCTGCTTAACCTGATGGATATGCCGGGCTACCGCAAGGCGTTCAAAGATATCAAAGCGCTGGTGCAGACGGTGGCGGGGGAAAGCAAACTGAGTGCCGAACTGCTGGCTTCACGTCGTCAGATTAACCAGCTGCTGAACTGGCACTGGAAGTTGAAACCGCAAAATGGTTTACCGGAACTGGTCGCCGGATGGCGGGGGGAACTGATGGCCGAACGCCTGAATACCCTGCTGGAAGGGTATCCGCGCTAAAGAATTGTAGCCCCGGTAAGCGCAGCGCCACCGGGGAAATTGCCGGGCGGCGCGATGCTTACCCGGCCTACAAAACCACAAACGGATTAACGCGACTCTTCCGCTTCCGGAAGCGTCACGTTCAGCTCCAGAATCGAAATATCCCCGTCTTTTTGCTCCAGCTGAACGGTGACCATTTCCGGGTCAATCTGCACGTATTTGCAGATCACTTCCAGAATGTCTTTGCGCAGCTGCGGCAGGTAGTGCGGTTCGGCGTCGCTACGACGACGTTCCGCCACAATGATTTGCAGACGTTCTTTTGCGATGTTGGCGGTGCTTTTTTTCCGCGAGAGAAAAAAGTCCAGTAATGCCATAACTTATCCTCCGAACAGGCGTTTGAGGAAACCTTTCTTCTCTTCTTCAATGAAGCGGAAAGGACGTTCTTCTCCCAGCAGACGGTCAACGGTATCCGCATACGCTTTACCTGCGTCTGCCTGTGTATCCAGGATCACGGGCTCGCCCTGGTTAGAGGCGCGCAACACGGACTGATCTTCCGGGATCACGCCAACCAGTTTGATGCGCAGGATCTCCAGCACGTCTTCCATGCTCAGCATGTCACCTTTGTTCACCCGGCCCGGGTTGTAGCGGGTCAGCAGCAGGTGCTCTTTGATTGGCTCCTGGCCATTTTCCGCGCGACGGGATTTCGAGGCCAGAATGCCGAGAATACGGTCGGAGTCACGTACTGACGAGACTTCCGGGTTGGTGGTGATGATGGCTTCATCCGCGAAATAGAGCGCCATCAAAGCCCCGGTTTCGATACCGGCCGGGGAGTCGCAGACCACGAAGTCGAACTCCATCTTTTTCAGATCGTCGAGCACCTTTTCCACGCCTTCGCGGGTCAGGGCGTCTTTATCACGGGTCTGGGACGCCGGAAGAATGTAGAGGTTCTCGGTACGCTTATCTTTAATCAGCGCCTGGTTAAGGGTGGCATCGCCCTGAATGACGTTCACGAAGTCATACACCACGCGACGCTCGCAACCCATGATCAGGTCCAGGTTACGCAGACCGATATCGAAGTCGATTACGACGGTTTTCTTTCCCTTCTGGGCCAAACCAGTAGCGATGGCCGCGCTGGAGGTGGTCTTGCCAACGCCTCCTTTACCCGAAGTCACAACAATAATGCGTGCCATAGAAATTCCTTGTTAAAAGGGATCAATTTAACGGTTGAACGGTCAAAGCGTTATCTGCCAGTTGCAGACGGGCCGCTTTGCCATAAAATTCGGCTGGGATTTTATCGCTCAGCCAATATTCACCTGCGATAGACACCAGTTCTGCCGTCAGGTGAGTACAAAAAATTTGTGCTTCTCGATCGCCGCTGGCGCCCGCAAGCGCACGCCCACGCATCATACCGTAAACGTGAATATTGCCATCTGCAATCAGTTCTGCGCCCGCACTGACGTGGCTTGTAACAATCAGATCACAGTTTGGCGCATAAATGCGCTGACCGGAACGAACCGGCAGATCAATCAATCGCGTTTTTGTGACTGGGGCTACATTTTGCGCCGGAGGCGGGGGAGCGGGAACGGTTGCAGGCGTTGCACGCGGGGCTTTTTCTTTGCCCTCGTTTAACAAGGGCAAACCCGCGCGTTCAATTTCGGCTTTTAACTCTGCGTCTTTGCAGCCGCTAATACCCACGATGCGCAACCCCGTGGAGACGACGGCCTGCTGGAGTCGCTTCCAGTTAACCGGCCCCTCAAGGTCGCTTACATTGATGACGACAGGAGCATGCTTAAGAAAAGCGGGAGCCTGCGCGATTTTGTCTTCTAACGCCTGACGAATAACCTCGGGTTTTGCATCATGCAAATGAACCACTGATAAGGTGAAGCTACTGCCTTTAAGCTCGATGGGCGTATTTGACATCCTGGCCTTACTCAATTTGCTATTAACCGCAACACATCGCCGCGATATTCCGAAGAGTATCAGGCATGTTATAGTCAGGAGTATATTGAGGCAAGCAACCACCCGTTAATTCAGAGTAAAAACATGTTTTGTGTGATCTACAGAAGTACCAGCCGCGACCAGACCTACCTTTATGTCGAAAAGAAAGACGATTTTTCCCGCGTGCCTGAAGAATTAATGAAAAGCTTTGGCCGACCGCAGCTGGCGATGCTGCTGCCGCTGGACGGCCGTAAGAAGCTGGTGAACGCCGATCTTGAGAAAGTCAAAAAGGCGTTAATCGAGCAGGGCTATTATTTACAGCTTCCGCCGCCACCGGAGAATTTATTAAAACAGCACCTTGAGCTGAGCGGAAAGAAATAAGCCCGGGTCCTTCCGGGAACAACTCATCAACCGATTAGGGGTCGACCATGTATCAACATCATAACTGGCAAGGTGCATTACTGGATTATCCCGTCAGCAAAGTGGTCTGCGTGGGCAGCAACTATGCAAAACATATTCAGGAGATGGGCAGCGCCGTGCCGGAAGAGCCGGTTCTGTTTATTAAGCCAGAAACCGCACTGTGCGATATTCGCCAGCCGCTGGTTCTGCCGCAGGGACTGGGCTCGGTGCATCATGAAGTGGAACTGGCGGTGCTGGTCGGCGCGACGCTGCGCCAGGCAACTGAAGAGCATGTAGAGAAGGCGATTGCGGGTTACGGTGTCGCGCTCGACCTGACGCTGCGTGACGTCCAGGGCAAAATGAAGAAAGCGGGGCAGCCGTGGGAAAAAGCCAAGGGTTTTGATAATTCATGCCCGATTTCCGGTTTCGTTCCGGTGAGTGAATTTACCGACGATCCGCAGAACACGCCGCTCAGCCTGAAGGTCAACGGCGAGATCCGCCAGCAGGGAACAACCGCTGACATGATCCATAAGATCGTTCCGCTGATTGCCTACATGAGCCGCTTCTTCACCCTGAAACCTGGCGACGTGATCCTCACCGGCACTCCGGAAGGTGTGGGGCCGCTGCTTAGCGGCGACGAACTGGACGTCAGTTTTAACGGCCTGTCGCTGAAAACCCGCGTGCTGTAAAAGCACCTTGCCGCCTGAAAAGGGCGGCAAAACTTGCATCAACGTGCCAGACTCGTTATAAGGTGCGCTCTATTTTGACGTGTGGACATCCCGATGAACGACATTCCTTTCTGGCAAAGCAAAACTCTCGACGACATGACCGACGCGGAGTGGGAATCGTTGTGTGACGGCTGCGGGCAGTGCTGCCTGCATAAGCTGATGGATGAAGATTCGGACGAGATCTATTTCACCAACGTAGCCTGCAAGCAGTTAAACATCAAAACCTGCCAGTGCCGCAACTATGAGCGCCGTTTCGAATATGAGCCGGACTGCATCAAGTTAACCCGTGAAAATCTGCCGACCTTTGAGTGGCTGCCGCATACCTGCGCGTATCGCCTGCTGGCGGAAGGGAAAGATCTGCCGACATGGCATCCGCTGTTGACGGGGTCGAAAGCGGCGATGCACGGCGAACGTATTTCCGTGCGCCACATTGCGGTGAAAGAGTCCGAGGTGCGGGACTGGGAAGACCACATTATGAATCACCCTAATCGGTGACAATAAAAAACCCGCCTCGGCGGGTTTTTTATTGTTCACAATTGTGTCGGGTGGCGCTGTGCTTACCCGACCTGCAAAACTGACGTTGCCGTTTTGCTTTTACCTTCCAAAAAGATCGCGTTTCTTTGGTTTGAACGGCTGGGCAATCAGCACCAGCAGTGCCACCACAAAGTAGGCGACAAAAATGCCCACCAGCCACTGCGGCATCTCCAGCGTCAGGAACTCCCACTGGCGTACAGAGCAGTCACCGGAGGCCACAAACACCTGCGGCAGCCATTTATCCAGCGGCAGCCAGCTCGGGAAGCGGGCGGCAAAATCGCAGGTCATAAACGGCGACGGGTGAAGCTGCATCTGGGTGTGCTCCCAGGCAAGCGCAATCCCTTTCCCGGCGCTGAACAGCCAGATGGCAATTGCCGCATAGCGTAACGGTGATTTGGGTGCAATCGCACCTACCAGACCCGCGCCCATAATGCCGAACAGCGCACAACGCTCATAAATACACAGTACGCAAGGTTTCAGCCCCATCACATGCTGAAACCACAGCGCGACCATTTCCAGCGCAAAGGCGGTCAGGGCCATCAACAACCACGCTCCGCGACCGCGTGAGCACTGGTTCAAAAATCGCAACATAATCATTTCCCTGGAACATGCTTAGACAGCGCAGTGTAAACGAATTTTAATGCGCCGCAAGTATACCTGCTTGCAATAACCATTGCGTACAGGGAACGAGAGAAATTTTGATGCACAGCAAACCAACCAGGGTAAGCACCAGCGTATACGGCAGCGCCATCCAGACCATTCTTCCATAAGAAAGTCGTATGAGTGGTGCCAGCGCCGAGGTCAGCAGGAAGAGGAATGCCGCCTGACCGTTCGGGGTTGCCACGGAGGGGAGGTTGGTTCCGGTGTTGATCGCCACCGCCAGCAGCTCGAACTGTTCACTGCTGACAATCCCTTGCTCCATCGCGGCTTTGGCCTCATTGATGTATACCGTCCCGACAAAGACGTTATCGGATATAGAGGACAACAGACCGTTAAACAAATAGAACAGCGTTAGCTGCGAATCTGGCGTAGCCTGAAGCACAAACGCGATGATCGGCGCGAACAGATGTTGGTCAATAATCACCGCCACGACCGCGAAAAACACCGCCAGCAGGGCGGTAAACGGCAGCGCTTCGGTAAAGGCTTTTCCGATAGCATGTTCGTCCGTAACGCCGCCCAGGCTGGTTGCAAGGATAATTACCGACAGGCCAATCAGCCCCACCTCGGCAAGGTGGAAGGCCAGCGCAGCGATAAGCCACACGCCGATGAAACCCTGTGCAATCAGGCGCAGCGTCTCCTGGCGCGTGCGTTGTTTGCGGCTCTGCTCGTCAAACTTATGCAGCTCCTGGCGGACCTGATCGGGCAACTTCGCGCCATACCCAAAGAGGTTGAATTTTTCGACCAGCACACAGGTGGCTAACCCGCAGACCAGCACGGGCACGCTGACGGGCGCCATGCGCAGGAAAAATTCGCCAAAATGCCACTCAGCCGCTTTGGCGATAATCAGGTTTTGCGGCTCCCCGACCATGGTCATCACGCCGCCCAGCGCCGTCCCCACGCCCGCATGCATCATCAGGCTGCGCAGAAACGCGCGGAACTGTTCCAGCACATCGCGGTTGTGCGCCTCAACGTGACTGTCGTCCTGCAAGTTATCGCCAGGACGAGACGAGGCCACCCGGTGGTAAATCCCGTAAAAGCCGACGGCGACGCTGATCACCACCGCAACGACCGTCAGCGCATCCAGGAAGGCAGAGAGGAAGGCCGCGGCGAGGCAAAACGCCAGCGAGAGCAGCGTTTTCGACGGAATGCTCAGCAGCAAACGGGTGAAGATAAACAGCAGAAGCTGCTTCATAAAGTAGATCCCCGCCACCATGAAGATCAGCAGCAGCAAGACTTCAAGATTCGACGCTATCTCGTTTTTAACATGCTCCGCGCTGGTCATTCCAATGACCACGGCTTCCAGCGCCAGCAGCCCGCCGGGCAACAGCGGATAGCACTTCAGCGCCATCGCCAGGGTAAAGATAAACTCGGCGACCAACATCCACCCGGCAACGAAGGGATCCAGCAAAAAGATAACGGGATTAACGACCAGGAATACCAGTAAAGTAAGTTTGTACCAGTCAGGTGACTGACCTAAAAAGTTGCGCCACAGCGCGCGCCCAAATGAAATTTCCACGACAGACGTCCTTTACCCGTCAAATAAGACAAGACATCAGTATACGCAAAAATGGCGGCAGACGGGGGATTAAGCCATTTGTAAATTTCATAAAAATGAAACGGCGATCCCTCTTTTCTGTCTCTGCTGCGCTATCTGCCTCTGCGCGCCTCTGGTATGATGAGTGCAATTTGCTAAAGCTGTGTAATGGAAATCTCACTATGGTCATTAAGGCGCAGAGCCCGGCGGGTTTCGCGGAAGAGTACATCATTGAAAGCATCTGGAATAATCGTTTCCCTGCGGGATCAATTCTACCTGCTGAACGCGAACTCTCTGAACTGATTGGCGTCACCCGTACCACGCTGCGAGAAGTGCTCCAGCGTCTGGCGCGCGATGGCTGGTTGACGATACAGCATGGCAAACCCACTAAGGTGAACAACTTCTGGGAAACGTCCGGGCTGAACATTCTGGAAACGCTGGCGCGTCTCGACCACGAAAGCGTACCGCAGCTGATTGATAATCTGCTTTCCGTGCGCACCAACATCGCCACCATTTTCATCCGCACCGCGTTTCGTCAGCATCCTGAAGATGCGCTGAAAGTGCTTGCCACCGCTAATGAGGTGGAAGACCACGCGGATGCCTTTGCGACCCTGGATTACAACGTGTTCCGCGGTCTGGCGTTTGCTTCCGGCAATCCGGTTTACGGTCTGATCCTGAATGGAATGAAAGGGTTATATACGCGCATTGGTCGTCACTACTTTGCTAACCCTGAAGCCCGCAGCCTGGCGCTCGGCTTCTACCATAAACTGAGCAAACTCTGCACCGAAGGGCTGCACGATCAGGTCTATGAAACGGTGCGTCGTTACGGCCACGACTCCGGTGAAATCTGGCACCGGATGCAGAAAACGCTGCCGGGTGATTTAGCGATTCAGAGTCGCTAAAATAAAAAACCTCTCGATTGAGAGGTTTTTTTTCGCCCGGTGGCGCTTTGCTTACCGGGCCTACAAAACCCGTAGGCCGGGTAAGGCGTAGCCGCCACCCGGCAACAAACTACAGCGTATTCAACCGCGCCGGACACCGGTCCAGCAGCTCCACGCTGCCATCTTCGTTCTGCTGCTCCAGCAACACGTCAAATCCCCACAGGCGATGCACATGCTTCAGCACTTCCTTACGCCCCTTATCCAGCGGCGCGCGGTTGTGCGGAATATAGCGCAACGTCAGGGAGCGGTCGCCGCGCAGATCCACGTTCCAGACCTGAATGTTCGGTTCAAGATTACTCAGGTTGTACTGGGATGACAGGCGCGAGCGGATCTCGCGATAACCCTCTTCGTTGTGGATCGCGGAGATCTCCAGGTAGTTGTTGCGGTCATCATCCAGTACGGTGAAGAAGCGGAAATCACGCATGATCTTCGGCGACATGAACTGGCTGATAAAGCTCTCATCCTTAAAATCACGCATCGCGAAGTGCAGCGTTTCCAGCCAGTCAGAACCGGCAATATCCGGGAACCAGTATTTGTCCTCTTCGGTGGGCGACTGACAAATACGCTTGATATCCTGGAACATGGCAAAGCCGAGCGCGTACGGGTTAATGCCGCTGTACCACGGGCTGTTATATGCCGGCTGGAATACCACGTTGGTGTGGCTGTGCAGAAACTCCATCATAAACCGCTCGGTGACTTTTCCTTCGTCGTACAGGTGGTTAAGAATGGTGTAGTGCCAGAAGGTCGCCCAGCCTTCGTTCATCACCTGGGTCTGCTTCTGCGGATAGAAATACTGGCTCACCTTGCGCACGATGCGCAGGATCTCACGCTGCCACGGCTCCAGCAGTGGGGCGTTTTTCTCCATAAAGTAGAGCAGGTTTTCCTGCGGCTCGGAAGGGTAGCGACGCGCCTCGGCGACGGTTTTCTCCTCTTCACGTTTCGGCAGGGTGCGCCACAGCATATTCACCTGGCTTTGCAGATACTCCTCGCGGCTCTTCTGCCGGGCTTTCTCTTCCTGCAATGAGATCTTCTGCGGGCGCTTATAGCGGTCAACGCCGTAGTTCATCAGCGCGTGGCAGGAGTCCAGCAGCTTCTCCACCTCGTCAACGCCGTAGCGCTCTTCGCAGTCGGTAATGTATTTGCGGGCGAAGATCAGGTAATCGACGATGGAGCTGGCGTCCGTCCAGCTGCGGAACAGATAGTTATTTTTGAAGAACGAGTTATGTCCATAGCAGGCGTGCGCCATCACCAGCGCCTGCATGGTAATGGTGTTCTCCTCCATCAGATAGGCAATACACGGGTTAGAGTTAATGACGATTTCATACGCCAGTCCCTGCTGCCCGTGCTTATACAGCCGCTCTGTCTCAATGAATTTTTTGCCAAACGACCAGTGCGGATAGTTAATTGGCATCCCGACGCTGGAGTAAGCGTCCATCATCTGTTCCGAGGTGATGACTTCAATCTGATGGGGATAGGTATCCAGACGATAGAGTTTGGCCACCCGGTCGATCTCCGCCAGGTAGACATCCAGCAACTCGAAGGTCCAGTCGGGTCCATCGCTCAGACGGGTGCTGTCCCTGGACATGGAATCTAGTGTAGCCATTAGCGCGCCCTCGTTGTTGGTCGCTCTCTCTGACTGGAGAGCCTCCTTTCAAGCATAGATCACCCCATTCAAATACGCGGGGCGCAGAAATTTTTTCTTTGCGATTTCGCGTTTTCGATACGGCAAATAAAGCGGTGCCTATAGAATTTTCTACTGGTTAAAAATAACGCGCAGCAGGAGATCCCAAATAAGCGCCATCCCCTGATACAGCGGGATATGTGAGTTGAGTCACCATAAAAAAGTCATATGTTGAATAATATTTTCAACTAGGTTATCAATCTGTAATTAGATGATTGTTCTTTTGCTCATAATGGAGTGGCTATGCGTGTTGTCATACTGGGAAGTGGTGTCGTTGGCGTAACCAGCGCCTGGTATTTAAGTCAGGCGGGACATGAGGTTACCGTTATCGATCGCGAATCCGGTCCGGCGCTGGAAACCAGTGCGGCGAATGCGGGGCAAATCTCTCCGGGCTACGCTGCGCCGTGGGCGGCCCCGGGCGTTCCGCTGAAGGCGATCAAATGGATGTTTCAGCGACATGCGCCGTTGGCGATAAGTCTTGACGGCACGCAGTTCCAGCTTAAATGGATGTGGCAGATGCTGCGCAACTGCGACACCCGCCACTATATGGAAAACAAGGGGCGTATGGTGCGGCTGGCGGAATACAGCCGCGACTGCCTGAAGGCGCTGCGTGCCTCAACGGGCATCGAATATGAAGGGCGTCAGGGCGGCACGCTTCAGCTGTTCCGTACCGCGCAACAGTACGAAAACGCGACCCGCGATATCGCCGTGCTTGAAGATGCTGGCGTACCGTATCAGCTGCTGGAAGCCAGCCAGCTGGCGCAGGTGGAGCCAGCGCTTGCCGAGGTCGCGCACAAGCTGACGGGCGGTCTGCGTTTACCGAACGATGAAACCGGCGACTGCCAGCTTTTCACCCAGCGTCTGGCGCGCATGTGTGAGCAGGCCGGGGTGAAATTCCGCTTCAATACTTCTGTCGACAAACTGCTGTCGGAAGGGGAGAAGATTTACGGCGTGAAGTGTGGGGAAGAGGTAATTAAAGCCGATGCCTACGTGATGGCGTTTGGCTCCTACTCAACCGCGATGCTGAAAGGCATCCTGGATATCCCGGTCTATCCGCTGAAAGGCTACTCCCTGACCATTCCTGTGAAAGAGGACAGCGGCGCGCCGGTCTCGACCATTCTTGATGAAACCTACAAAATCGCCATCACCCGCTTCGATAACCGGATCCGCGTCGGGGGCATGGCGGAAATCGTGGGCTTCAATACCGAGCTGCTCAAACCGCGTCGTGAAACGCTGGAGATGGTCGTGGGCGATCTCTTCCCGCGCGGCGGCTTCATTGAGCAGGCGACGTTCTGGACCGGCCTGCGCCCAATGACCCCGGACGGCACGCCGATTGTGGGCCGTACACCATACAAAAATCTGTGGACTAACACCGGCCACGGCACGCTTGGCTGGACCATGGCCTGCGGTTCGGGCCAGCTGCTGAGCGACCTGATCTCCGGACGGACGCCGGCAATTCCGTTTGACGATTTGAGCGCCGCACGCTATCAATCAGGGTTTACCCCATCGCGTCCACAACACCTGCACGGCGCGCATAATTAAGGAGTCGTCATGTCCCGTCCTATTCTGGCCCAGCTGGATTTGCAGGCGCTGAAGGATAACCTGCAAATTGTTCGCCGTGCTGCGCCGGGTTCTCGTGTCTGGTCGGTGGTGAAAGCCAACGCCTACGGTCATGGTATCGACCGTATCTGGAGTGCGCTCGGCGGCACCGATGGTTTTGCCTTGCTGAATCTGGAAGAGGCCATCCTGCTGCGCGAGCGCGGCTGGAAAGGACCGATCCTGCTGCTGGAAGGATTCTTTCATGCGCAGGATCTGCCTCTGCTGGATAAGTACCGCCTGACGACCAGCGTTCACAGTAACTGGCAGATCAAGGCCATCCAGGACGCGAAGCTGCATGCCCCGCTGGATATCTATCTCAAAGTGAACAGCGGGATGAACCGTCTGGGCTTCCAGCCTGAACGGGTGCATACGGTCTGGCAGCAGCTTCGTGCGCTGAAAAACGTCGGTGAGATGACGCTGATGGCGCACTTCGCCGATGCGGAAAAGCCGGACGGCATTGCCGATGCCATGGTCCGCATTGAGCAGGCGGCAGAAGGTCTGGACTGTCCGCGCTCGCTGTCGAACTCAGCGGCAACGCTCTGGCATCCCGAGGCGCACTACAACTGGGTGCGTCCAGGGATCGTTCTGTACGGCGCGTCACCCTCAGGTCAGTGGCAGGATATCGCCAACAGCGGCCTGAAGCCGGTGATGACGTTACGAAGCGAGATTATCGGCGTGCAAACCCTGAAAGCGGGCGATACGGTGGGC
Source organism: Enterobacter cloacae complex sp. IR5441 (assembly GCF_049238215.1). NCBI lineage: Bacteria > Pseudomonadati > Pseudomonadota > Gammaproteobacteria > Enterobacterales > Enterobacteriaceae > Enterobacter > Enterobacter cloacae complex sp. IR5441. The sequence continues at coordinate 308,715 of NZ_JBMKIA010000003.1, read as the reverse complement.
TATGGCAGCCGCTATCGGGCAGCAGGTGAACAGCGCATCGGTATCGTGGCGGGGGGCTATGCAGATGGTTATCCGCGCATCGCCCCAAGTGGCACGCCGGTGTGGGTCGATGGCGTGCGCACCGGCACGGTAGGTACCGTCTCAATGGACATGCTGGCCATCGATTTGACGCCGTGTCCCCAGGCGGGGATCGGGTCACCGGTTGAGCTGTGGGGCAACGAGGTTAAAATTGATGATGTGGCCGCTGCGGCGGGCACCGTCGGGTATGAACTGATGTGCGCTCTGGCGCCAAGAGTGCCTGTTGTGACGGTGTAACATGTGTGTGTGCCGGGTGGCGGCTTCGCCTTACCCGGCCTACAAAAGCCCGAACGTAGGCCGGGTAAGCGTTAGCGCCACCCGGCAAAAAAGCAGCTACTCCGCCTCCTCCTCCATCGGCCTTACGCCGACTTTGCGCACCGCGTTATCTTCTTTCTCCGCTACCGTCCAGATCATCCCGGCAAACTCCACCTGGTCACCGACGACCGGCGCAGCCCCTAATAATTGCTGAATAATCTCACCCAGTGTTTGCTGGTTATCGCGATTCTCCAGTCCACCTTCCAGGCCATAAATCAGCGCCACATCCGCAAAGCGGGCGCTGGCTTCGAGGATAAAATCGCCGAAGAAACGCTGATCCAGCGCCACCGGGGGCGACTGGCTGAACAGCTTGCCGAGGGCAGGTAGGTCGCGCTCGCGGCCAATCACGCAGAGGATATCGTTCTCACGCAGCCGCGTGCTGCCGGTCGGGTGAAGCAGGACGTTATCCCGGAACAGGGCGGCAATGCGCGTTTCAGCGGGCATATGCAGATCGCGCAGGGATGCGCCCACGCACCACTTATCGGCGCTTAGCTGGTAGACAAACTGTTCCCAGGGATTCTCAGGGTGAATATCCAGCCCCACGCGGGAGACCGGCCAGCCAATGGGCGGTACCACCACTTTGGCTTTTTTCGCCGCCCAGCCCAGCGACGTCCCCTGGAATAGCAGCGACACCAGCACTACGAAGAAGGCGACGTTGAAGAACAGACGGGCGTTGTCCAGCCCGGCCATCATAGGGAACACTGCCAGAATAATCGGCACCGCGCCGCGCAGCCCCACCCAACTGATAAATATCCGCTCACGCAGGTTAAACCCGCGGAACGGCAGCAGCCCGGCAAACACCGACAGCGGACGGGCGAAGAAGATCATCCAGGCCGACAAAAGCAGCGCCGGCACGGCGATAGGCAGCAGGTCCGACGGCGTCACCAGCAGGCCCAGCACCAGGAACATGGCGATCTGCGCCAGCCAGGCCAGACCGTCGAAGTTCTGCAAGATGGCGTGACGGTTGCGAATCGGTCGGTTGCCCAACAGGAAACCGCAAAGGTAAACCGCCAGAATACCGCTGCCGTCCAGCGCGGTGGTGACGGCAAAGATCAGGATCCCACCGCTCAGGGCCAGCAGCGGGTAAAGGCCGGAAGGCAGCGTAATACGGTTAATCGTATGCTGTAACAGGTAACCGCCGCCGAGACCAATGATAATCCCGAGGCCAAACTGCTGGAGGATGTGCCAGGCGAACATCCAGCTCAGGCCGGTTTCGTGCTGCTGGATCATCTCAATCAGGGTAATGGTCAGGAATACCGCCATCGGATCGTTACTGCCGGATTCAATCTCAAGCGTGGAGCCAACGCGTTCGTTCAGCCCCTTGCCGCCGAGCAGTGAGAAAACCGCCGCCGCATCGGTAGAGCCGACAATCGCGCCAATCAGCAGGCCTTCCATTATATCGAGGTTAAACAGCCAGGCCGCCATCATGCCGGTCAGGCCGGAGGTGATCAGCACGCCGACGGTCGCCAGAGATAGCGCCGGGCCTAAGGCAACGCGAAACGAACTTGCCTGGGTGCGCATTCCGCCGTCCAGCAGAATCACCGCCAGCGCGAGGTTACTCACCATATAGGCGAAAGGGTAATTATCGAAGGGGATACCGCCGATACCGTCGATCCCGGCAAGCATGCCGATAGCCAGGAAAATGACAAGAATAGGTATGCCAAGACGCGATGAAAATGAACTTAATAAAATGCTAAAGGTTACCAGGATGGAACCCAGAATGAAAAGACTGATTATCGCTGTGGCACCCAATGTCGTCTTACTCCCACCTCAATGTGAACGCTGTTATTAAAACCCTAACATAATAACAACGTTAACTGCGTTTTATTGAGGGGGAATAACGGCTTTTTTATGCCTTTAAGACCGGATGACCGCTGATTGTTAACCGACTGCCTGAATTATCGTGTACAAGGTGCGCCTGGGCACCCAGCGGCAGGGTAACGGTTTGCTGCTCATGGCCGAAATCCAGACCGGCGATCACCGGGATATCCAGCCGGGAACGAATGAAATCAATCATCGTCTCCAGGGAATAGCCCGCATCGTAATCGTTGGGGGCTGAACCACTAAAACTGCCCAGCACAATGGCCGACTGCCGATCCAGAATCCCGGCGTGATACAGCTGCAACAGCATACGTTCGACGCGGAACGGGTGTTCGTTGATGTCTTCCAGCACCAGTATGCCGTCCGTGATCTGCGGCAGCCACGGCGTTCCAATCAGCGACACCAGCATCGCGAGGTTGCCGCCCCACAGCTGTCCTTCACATTCCCAGTGCGGTCCATTGCCTTGCCACTCGATGGTGAACGTCGGGTTTTGCAGGGCGCGCCAGAAATGGTCCTGCGTAAACGCATCCAGCTCCGGCGCACCAAAGTTGCCGGCCAGCATCGGGCCGCTAAAGGTAATGACGTTATGCAACGCAAGCAGGCCGAGCTGGATCGCCGTGAAATCGCTGTGTCCGCAGATTAACAGCGGATCCTGCTGCTGGCGCGCGGCCAGCCCGGCCCAGTCGATGCTCTCCAGCAATCGGCTTGCGCCATAGCCGCCGCGCACGGGCAGCACAATGGTGTTTTCACCTTCCAGCGTCGCCAGGCTGTTGATATCGCTCAGTCTCTGCGCCTCCGTACCGGAAAAACGCTGCATGCGCCGGGGGATAATTGTCTGATTTTCTACCTGATGGCCCATTTCCAGCAGGCGCTGAACGCCCCGCTGTGCCGCCTCCTGGTTGATGCAGTAGCCTGACGGTGCGATGAGATGAAACTGAGGCATGGCAATTCCTTGCTGAATGAGAATCTAATTGTCTATATCATGCCGCTTATACGCCGCCTGCTTCAAGGGGCGACGTACCGCGATGACCGGCTATAAGGATAGATGACGTGAAATTGAGATGGTTTGCTTTTTTGATTGTGCTGCTCGCTGGCTGTAGTTCAAAACATGATTATCAAAATCCCCCCTGGAACCCTGAAGTGCCGGTAAAGCGGGCCATGCAGTGGATGCCGATCAGCGAACAAGCCGGGAAGGCCTGGGGCGTGAGCCCGCGTCTGATCACGGCGATCATTGCCGTGGAATCCGGTGGCAACCCGACGCTGGTGAGTAAATCGAATGCGGTGGGGCTGATGCAGTTAAAAGCCTCGACGGCGGGAAGAGAGGTCTATCGCTACATGGGCTGGAAGGGTCAGCCATCCACCAGCGAGCTGAAAAACCCGGAGCGTAATATCTCTATGGGAACCGCTTACCTGAGCATTCTCGAGCATGGCATTCTGAAAGGGATCGACGATCCGGAAGTGATGCAATATGCGCTGGTGGTGTCGTACGTTAACGGAGCCGGCGCGCTGCTCCGAACCTTCTCATCCGATCGCAAAGAGGCGATAGAAGAAATTAACGATATGGATAAAGATGAATTCTTCGAGCACGTTGTGAAGAATCATCCGTCAGCACAGGCTCCACGTTATATCTGGAAAGTACAGAAAGCGATGGACGCCATGTAACGCCTTTGTCGGGCGGCAGCGCGCTGCCCGACGCCTTTCAGCGCACTTTATTCGCGCGTTCCCGCGCTTCACGCTCCAGTGAGAAGATGATGCGCTGTAATTCCCGTTCGGCGCCTGGCCCGACATTCAGAAAGCGAAAGCTCAGTCGCGGCGTGGTAATGGTTTCGTTTTTGCTGTCCACCACCTTGCGCTCGCTGATGGCAATCAGCTGGGCGTCAAACCAGAAGCGTCCCCATCCGCCCATATCCAGCTCAATCTGACTAAAACGCATGCCTTCCACCAGCCCTTCCGGCTTCGGCGTATCCATTAACGCGCCCATCCCGCCCAGTGACAGGTCGAAGAGACGAAAGCGGATCTCTTTTTTGTCCGGCATTTTTGCCTTACAGAAATAGGCCGGGTGAAGTGGGGCGCTGATGCGAAAAAACTCGCGGCGTTGCACGAACCAGAGGTTAGCGGGCAGGGGAGCGATAAACGCAGGCAAACCCTGGTACGCGATCGTGGTCAGGCGGGGCAGTATAAACTCGACTTTAGCCCCCTGCGTTTCGGCCATCACCGAGAGGTTTTCTGCCTGTAGCGCGGCACGGTTTTCATCGCTCTGGCTACCCAGATCGACGATCAGGTGTTCTGCCGTCACGTCCAGGATCTTGCTGATAAACTGGCTGGTTGACCAGTTGATGCGCAGCGGCACCTCGCCCTTTTTCAGGTCGCGTAACACCCCTAATACAGCCAGCGGATTTTGTTTCAGGAACTGCTCACTGTAACTACTCACGCCAGATGGCTCCTCGATAGATGACAGACTGTCTCTGGGTTATCGGCACGCTGGCATGAAACTTAATACAAACGATCTGTTTTTCTCCGCTGATATTGATTTGCTAATGGAAATGATAATAATTGTCGTTCCTAATACCATCTAATAACAAGACGACACTATGAGCACTTCACGTTTTGCGTTATGCGCGTTGGCAGGCGCCGTCACGCTGGCATTGCAAACACAGGCTTTCGCAGAAGAATCCACCATCGTGGTGACAGGCACAGAGCAGGGCAGCGCGCTCCCTGCCTGGACCAACAGCGCCACGAAATCAGCCGTCGCGGAAAGTAAAACGCCGCAGGTGATCAACACCATTGCCGCTAAAGAGATTGAGCAGCGGCACGCCAGTTCGGTAAACGAGATCCTGCGCTATGCGCCGGGCGTTTCCACGGAGGTGCGCGGGAGCACCTCTTACATGAGCGAGTACAAAATCCGCGGGTTCAACGTCGATCAGGAGTTCTACAACGGCCTGCAACTTCCCTATAACGTCACCGGGAACACCAAAGCGCGAATCGATCCGCTGCTGATTGAGAGCGTCGATATTCTGAAGGGGCCATCATCCGTGCTGTATGGCGGCGGCTCCCCGGGCGGGCTGGTCAATATTCAGAGTAAAAAGCCGCAGAAAGAGGCGAAAACGGAACTGGGCTTTAATACCGGAAACCGCAATCTGAAAGAGGGATACCTGGACTCCACGGGGCAGATCGCGACCAGCGACTGGAACTATCGCCTGCTGGGTAAAGCGACAGAGAGTGACGAACAGGCGCACACCACGCGCTATGAAAACTATCTGGTGGCCCCCTCCGTGACCTGGCAGCCGGATGACAAAACGCGCCTGACCATTGACGCGCTGGCGCAAAATACGCCGAGCCTGACGCCGTCTGATCCGATGCCGCTAAGCTATCTGCGGTCTAAATACGCCGATCGTCGTGACTATGCCGGGGATGAGTGGAGCGGCTTCAAGCAGCGTCAGTGGATGCTGGGCTACAGCTTTGAGCACGAGTTTGACAGCGGCTGGGGCTTTAACCAGAAAGCGCGCTACTTTGACGTGGACACCCACCAGCGCAGCGCCTATTCCACCGGGACGGGCAGCGAGGTCTACCAGCTAAACCGCTTCGCCTATACCACGGATGAAGATTTGCAGAGCTTCAACATTGATAACCAGGTCACCCGAACCGTCGCGCTGGGGGACTGGAAACATCATCTGCTGGCGGGCTTTGACTACCAGAAGCTGAACTCTCACTTCCATTATCGTTACGCCTCGTCCACACCGGGTATCGATATGCGTAATCCGGATCACTCGCAGATCGATAACGATGCGCTGGGGCTTGAAACCGCGCAGAAAAACCGTCTCAGCTATCAGCAGAATGGCTATTACCTTCAGGATCAGATTGCGTTTGGCGGGCTGAACGTGCTGGCCAGCCTGCGCTATGACGACTACCGTTCTGTCACCACCAACTATCTGCAAAACGGTGACAAAGCCTGGGTATCGCAGGATCGCCTCACCAAGCGACTGGGCGCGCTTTATGCCTTCGACAATGGTCTCTCGCCGTTTATCAGCTATTCGGAAGGGTTCGCCCCGGTATCGCCGCAGGGCACGCTGACCGCGAAAGACGTTAAGCCCACCACCAGCAAGCAGGTGGAGGGTGGGGTGAAATACCTGCTGGCGGAATATGCAACCACCTTCACCGCCTCGGTGTTTAACATTCGTCAGAAAAATGTGGTGACCAGCGATCCGGGCTTCCTCAACTATCGCCAGACCGGGGAAGTGGAATCGAAAGGCGCGGAGCTTTCCGCGATGAGTCGTCCAACGGATAACCTGACGCTGATTGCCAACTACGCCTATACCCACGCCATCAATACCGAAGATGACAAGTACCAGGGCAAACGACCAACGCAGGTCCCTGAGAACGCCTTTAATCTGTGGGGGGATTACACCTTTGACAGCACGCCGCTGAGAGGGTTAACGCTGGGGGCAGGGGCACGCTACACCGGGCCGATGGAGATCTCGCCAGCCAACGATGCAGGCAAGCTGGGCGGTACGACGCAGTACGATCTGGCAGCATCCTACCGCATGGGCGAACTGGCGCCATCGCTGGAGGGGCTGACGCTGAAAGCGAGCGCGCAGAACGTCACCAACAAAGAGACGCTCACCTGCTATGACGCGACCAACTGCTGGATAGGCCGCGACCGGACGTTCCAGGTCGGGGCAAGCTACAGCTTCTGAAAAAAGCCCGGTAACGCTACCGGGCCACTTTATTGCACGGAACCGTCCCCTCGCCCCACCGGGGAGAGGGTCAGTGTGAGGGGCGCTACTGCGCCGCCTGTTTTGCAGGCGCGACATCATCGTTTGCCGCAGGCTGATTCTCCGGTACGCTGTCGCACGGCTTCTCTTTCGGGCAGACCATGTCCAGCATCCTGAGCGTCACGCCGTTACTCCAGCCGAAACCGTCCTGCAACGGATACTCACCGCCGCCACCGCCGGTACCGGTCGAAGAGACATCGTACTTCTCAACCAGTTTCTTCTCGCGATCGTAGGTATGCTGAACGTTTTTCAGGAAACGCCAGGTTACGTCCATCGCCACTTTCTGCTGACCATAGTTCTGCAACCCTTCCACCGCGACCCACTGCAACGGCGCCCAGCCGTTCGGCGCATCCCACTGCTGCCCGCTGTTGATGGTGGTGGTAGAAATACCGCCCGGTTTCAGCAGGCGTGACGACGCGGCTGCGGCCACTTTATCGGCGCGATCCTGTGATGCGGCCTTCACATACAGCGGGAAGAGGGCTGCGGCCGTCAGCTGATTACGTACCTTCCTGGTTTTCAGATCGTAATCCGCATACCAGCCCTCTTTATCGTTCCACAGGTGGCTCTCCATGGCTTTCTGGCGTGCGGAGGCCAGCGCATCGTATTTACTTGCGCTGGCGGTATCGCCGTCTTCCTGGCTGGCGCGGGTCAGCAGTTTTTCCATCTTAAACATCAGCGCATTCAGATCCACCGGCACGATGCTGGTGGTGCGGATGGTACCCAGCTTCTGTGGATCGTCCATCCAGCGGGAGCTGAAATCCCAGCCCGAGGCCGCGGCAGAGCGCAGATCGCGGTAAATCTCGGTGGCCGGACGGTTAGGGTTATTTTTGGCGGTGGTCACGTCATCCAGCCACGACTCAGGGCGCGGCGTGTCCCGATCGTCCCAGTAGCGGTTGAGGATCGAGCCGTCATCCAGCTTCACCACGCGTTTGTTCGCCTGACCAGGCTGGAGCCCATCAGCCCCCTCCATCCAGTAAGCGTACTCTTTCTCCATCTGCGGACGGTATTTCTTTAACGCGTCGCTGTCATGCGTGGCCAGCAATTCCACCATCAGCGAGAAGAACGGCGGCTGAGAGCGGCTCAGGTAGTAGCTGCGGTTACCGTTAGGGATATGGCCCCAGGTATCAAGCTCGTAAGCGAAGTTGTCCACCATGTCGCCGATCTTGTCCCAGTGGCCGCTCTCGGCCAGCCCCAGCATGGTGAAATAGCTGTCCCAGTAATAGACTTCGCGGAAGCGTCCTCCCGGCACGACATAGGGTTTTGGCAGGGGCAGGAGGGAGTCCCATTTGTTCGCTTTGTCGGTGGTGCGGGTCAGAACAGGCCACAGATCGTCTATGTGTTCGCGCAGGCTCTGGCCTTCAGGGGGAACGTATTTCTCACCCTCCTTCGGCAGGATAAAGTTCATCTCCACGAAGTGGCGCAGGTCAAAACCGGACTGGGTATGCTGCATCCGGTAATCCGCCAGGATGGTTAGCGGGTCGCTTTTGGGAACGGCATCCGCAAAGGTTTTCTGATCCGGGAACAGTCTGGCGCTCTGTACTTCATTAAAGAGGGGGCCAAGGAGAATATCAGGTGAGCTTTGCTGGCTCGTTGGCTGGTCTTCAGCATAACCAAATGCGGTAACACCGAGTAGTGCGCCTGCCAACGTAAGGTGTAACAAGCCAGGGCGTAGCATTCGAGTTTTTATCATCGGTTCATCTCCATTCGTCGCTGGGCAGCGTCACCGCTGTCGTCAATCACCTGAAAACCTTAGACGAATATTGCCCGCTTCGCGTGTTAGATATCCCATTTTGCGCATTACCAGACAATTTACCGCCGCGCCCGGACGTGAGAAGCGCGCCGGAAACAATTTACTCGGGGAATGTTTTTTGGGGAATGGTTTTAATTAAATATCCTGTCAGGGCACACTATAAATATTGACCAGATTTATGGGTTGCAATCTTTTTTAATTCTGTGAACGGGGTTGTGTTTCTTTATTACATTCCGCGAATAACTTTCCGTGAAGGTCACACAAAGTAAAAAACATAACCGACATAACAAAAAACATAATAGCCTGCCGAAAAACATTTAGACGAAATAGAGTGGCCCATCACTTAGGGTATTCGCTTTTATTTCAGGATGGATTCTATGCAATTAAAAAAATGGTTGTCCTCGTGGGGGTACTCTGTTCTGGCTCTCTTTTTGCGGCACAAAGCGCGACGAGCGTAGATGAAAAACTGGCGCAACTGGAGGCGCAAATCGAGGCGTTGAAACAACAGCAGGCGGCCAGTCAGCAGGCTGCTCCCGTGGTCGTCCAGTCAGAAGAGCCCGTCAATAAAGACGCACCACCGAAGCTGACGCTTTCGGGCTTTGGAGATATAAAATTTTATGGCGATGTGGAATTTAATATGGATGCTGCCAGCAAAACCGGCAGTCTGACTTCTGTTAAGCAAAGTGCTAATAGCGACTGGGCACCGGGAGATAAAGAACGGTGGGATATTAATGGTCGTATTTTGCTGGGGTTTGATGGTTATCGAAAAATGGATAACGGCCATTTTTCCGGATTTTCTGTACAACCACTGGGAGATTTGGCAGGGCAAATGTACCTTGATGATGCGGTATTTTTCTTTGGCGCAGAAAACGACTGGGAAATTAAAGTTGGACGTTTTGAAGCCTACGATATGTTCCCGCTCAACCAGGATACCTTTGTTGAATACTCAGGCAATACAGCGGACGATCTTTATAGCGACGGCTATGGTTACATTTATATGCTGAAAGAGGGGCGTGGCCGTACCGACAGCGGCGGTAACTTCCTGATGAGTAAAACGCTGGATAACTGGTATTTCGAGCTGAATACGCTGTTCAAAGACGGCAGCGATCTGTACGTCGACCAGCGCTACCATGGCGCGGAACTGGAAAATGATAAGAACGTCGCCTATGTCCGGCCAGTTATTTCGTGGCAGGAAGGCCCGTTCTCAACGGCCGTCGCCATGGAAACCAATCTGGTCAACAATGCTTATGGCTATCGGGATGACGCGGGTCGTTGGGTCGATCAGTCTGACCGCACCGGTTACGGATTCACCATGACCTGGGCTATATTTATGCACATAACGAAATCGACGAATTTAACACTTCAACCTTTGACGCAGAGTGTGAGAATGATTGCTGGATCACCGATCCGGGTGAGTATGATATTCACACTGTCCATGCGTCATACCTTATTCCCAACGTAATGAAGATGAAGAACTTTAACATTTACCTGGGCGCCTACGCTTCGTGGGTGAACGCGTCGCCGAAAAAGGGAAGCGATAAGAACGACGATCGTTATGGCGGTCGTGTGCGGTTTAAATATTATTTCTGAAGAGTGTCATGATGCCCCCCTGTTAGCAGGCAGAGGGGCCATTTTGCAGGCCGGGTATGCGCAAGCGTCACCCGGCAATACGATCGGCTACAACCCTTTCTTATCCATCAGCACCGCCAGATCCACCAGACGGTTCGAGAAGCCCCATTCGTTGTCATACCACGACAGGATTTTCACCATATTCCCGCCAATCACCAGCGTTGAAAGCCCGTCGATGATGGATGAGCGCGGGTCGCCCTGATAATCACGGGAGACCAGCGGTTCATCGCTGTAGCCCAGGATGCCTTTCAACGGCCCGCTGGTGGCAGCCTGACGGAACGCGTCATTCACCTCTTCGGCGGTCACGTTGCGGCTCAGCGTCACCGTCAGATCGACAATCGACACCACCGGAACCGGCACGCGCAGGGAATACCCGGTGAGTTTACCGTCAAGCTCTGGGATCACTTTCCCGAGCGCTTTTGCCGCGCCGCTGGAGTAAGGCACAATGGATAATGCTGCCGCGCGCGCGCCGCGCAGATCTTTTTCCGGCTGGTCATGCAGCGCCTGGCTGTTGGTGTAGGCATGCGTGGTGTTCATCAGCCCGTGCTCAATGCCAAACTGCTGGTGCAGCACCTGCGCCGCTGGCGCCAGACCATTAGTGGTGCAACTCCCGTTGCTGACCACAAAATGCTGGGCCGGATCGTACAGCGTGTGGTTCACGCCCATCACCACCGTCAGATCATCATTTTTAGCCGGGGCGGAAATAATGACGCGTTTTGCGCCGCCGCTCGTGATATGCACCGCCGCTTTTTCACGTTCGGTGAAGAAGCCGGTTGCTTCAATTACCACCTCAACGCCTGCGTCTTTCCACGCAATGTTTGCCGGGTCGCGTTCACTGAATACGGTGATGCGTTGCCCGTCAACCTGTAGCGCGCCGTCCGCCGCTTCCACAGGCACCGGCAGCGTGCCGAGCAGAGAGTCATATTTCAGCAGATGGGCGAGGGTTTTACTGTCCGTCAGATCGTTAATGGCCACAATCTGGAGATCCGGGTTGCCCAGCGCCGCGCGCAGGACATTACGTCCGATACGGCCGAAACCGTTAATACCGACCTTAACCATGATGCACTCCTTATCTGTGTTGTCTGGAGTTACTGTAGGCGTCAGGTCAGATGGCGTAAATGACAAAAAAGGATCATATTACGCCATTCTGCGGCAGTGGAAGCGCTGGCGGTATTCGCCCGGCGTGAGATGAAGCTGCTTTTCAAAAACGCGGCGCAGGTTGATGCTGGTACCAAACCCGCTTTTTTCGGCAATGACCTCAAGCGGATCCTGGGTCTGCTCCAGAAGCTGTCGGGCGGCGGCCAGACGCGCTTCGGTGACATAACGGGCCGGAGGCACGCCCACGTCACGCGTGAACACGCGGGTGAAATTGCGCGGGCTCATGGCGACCCGTTCGGCCAGCCTTTCGACGCACAAATCTGCGGTGAGGTTTTGCAGGATCCAGCTTTGCAGTTCGCTGACTGGTCCGGTCGCACCGGACTGCTCCAGATTATAGCGGCTGAACTGTAGCTGGCCGCCAGGCCGACGCAGGTACATCACCATATCCTGCGCCACATTGCGGGCGAGGGTGAAGCCGTAATCATCCTCCACCAGCGCCAGCGTTAGGTCAAACCCGGAGCTGACGCCGCCGGACGTCCAGACGGGGCCATCCTGAACATAGAGCGGGCCGCCCTCAACGTTGACCGCAGGATTGCGGGTTTTCAGGGTTTCCAGAAGCCGCCAGTGGGTCGTTGCCCGGCGCCCATCGAGCAGTCCGGCCTGTGCCAGCAGCAGGGCTCCGCCGCAGACAGAGGCGACGCGTCGCGCATGCGGCGCGGCCAGGTGCAGCCAGTCCACCACGGCGGTGCTCTCCAGCTCATTCATGCCGCGGCCGGTAATGATGATCGTGTCCAGCGGCTCGCGCGGATCCAGCTCCGGCAGGCGATAGTCCGCCAGCAGGTTCAAGCCGGACTGGCCGTGGATCATCAGATGAGGCTGGGTGGTGGCGATAATGATGCGGTAGCGGGGCTGCGCAAGGCCGTCCGGGTGCAGCCGGTTGGCCTGCATCAGAATGTCGGCGATACCGGCGGCCTCAAACAACATGCCACCATCGGGAACGATAATCAGGATCTTCTTCATGTCCTGAAAAGTACCTTTATCACAAAATAAGTCAAGCGGAAGGCGAACATTGTAGAAGAGACAAATGAGGCGTGCCGGGTGAAAGAGTAGAACGGCAGATGTTGGGAAGAAGTAAAATAAATATGTAGTAACGGTAAAACTTCTTGCGTGAGGTTCACTGTCAGCGCCGCTGAACCCCCCAGTTTATGGGCTGCAAGGGAGCGCGCTGAACGATGAGAGAGCAAAAAGATGTAGCCGGGCTTAATTGTTTAGGTGCAAAAAATAACCCCAAAGGGGAATTTTGCTCAGGTTATTTCGGATCGCGAAATTAAATTCCTGCCATTTTCTTAGCCGCCATTTGTTTATGCGGGACGCTCGTGCACAATAAAAGTTATCTTCTGAATGCAACAATGAAAATATCCCAGATATATCCCGCAGCGCACAGAAAAAATGAAATTCTACTAATTATGGTAGTGGAGATAATAAGGGGTTACGTTAATGATAGTGGTTCTCTTTTTCCTGTTTAGCCATTAATTTTCATAGAGTTATGCTCGAAATCTGTCTAAGAAAAAGACGATTTTACCTAAGTGCGCATTTTTTATGAGATTAATCCTATAATGCATTGGGCGTATCATTAAACGCCATTAAGCAGGTGGGAAATATTGAATTGATGACAAGCTCATGTAAACTTGTCTACCGTTTGTCAAAATATGTCAGGAGCATGCTGGGCCCATTTCTGTCGGGTTCGTGCGGTAGCTATGCCTTAAAATAGTTACCTGCTGAAAATATCCCGACTATTTTAACAATAGCACCTAAGTCAAATTTTATCCCCTCTCTTCATCCTCTAAATATCGCTACGGAAAAGCATATGAAACTGCGCGTATTGTTATCACTTCTGTTTGTTATGGCGGTGGCGGGCTGTAAGGCGCCGCAGAAACCAGCGATCACCGATGATACGATTGTGACCAGCCAGGTGAATGGCATCACGCTGACGCACCGTCACGCTGTTACCCCTCCGGCGGAGTTCACTCAGGTGAATGAACCGTACCGTGCCATGTACCCGGCATCCCTGATGAGCCGTCCTGACTACGGCGGAAAAGTGATCCGTACGCTTGAGACCGGTAAAACTTACGTCGTGCTGGGGCAGGTTGAACATTTCTGGATGGCGCTGGCCGATGAAGGGAGTGAACAGCTGATTGGTTACGTGCCGATGCGTGCCGTGATCAAGGCTGACCAGTACGAAGCCACCGTGCGTAAACAGGCACTGCGCCCGAAAGCGCGTAAGAAAACCACCTGTGTTGATGTCGATGGCAACAGCAAAGCCTGCAAAGACAGCGCGAACGGTACCTGGATCCTGAACTAAACGGGTTTCACGAGCATATTTTTATGAATAATAAAAATTTTCATCGGATGTGGTTCCCTTTTTTTGCGTTGATTCTCGCGCTGATCGGTGGTTGTACGTCGTCTTCACACAGCGACCCCTCCCGCTACAATCTCCAGTTTCAGGCTCATCCTCAAATCAATGATTCTGCACCGCTTAAGGTCAGAGTGTTGCTGCTGAAATCCGATGCGGATTTCATGTCCAGTGACTTCTACTCCTTACAGAACAACGCGTCAGCCACGCTTGGCGCGAATCTGCTGAACAGCGATGTGTTCTTCCTGATGCCGGGCCAGCTTTCGAAAACCCTGAGCGGACAAAGCTCACCGGAAGCGCGCTATATCGGCGTGATGGCGGAATACCAGGCGCTGGACGGCAAAAAATGGCGCGTCTCACTTCCTTTGCCTGTTCCCGGCGAAAACGCGATTTACCAGTTCTGGAAATGGTCCGCAGATGAACTCCAGGCCAGCGTCTTTCTTGACGTAAATGGTATCCGGGTCATCAGCCAGTAACGCCCTTCATAACAGGAAAGAGATCATCATGACGAAAGCAGAAAAGGTCGTCTGGACCGAGGGCATGTTCCTGCGTCCCCACCATTTTCAGCGGACAGAAAGTTACCTCCTCAACCACGTTCGTGAGTGGGGGGCCTTGCAGCGATCGTATCTTTGGGGCTTTCTCGACCTTGAGCTGGATGAAGCGATGCTTCGCCAGGGCTGTATTGCCCTGAGCTACTGTAGCGGTTTGCTGCCTGACGGCACCTTTTTCCAGGTTCGCAGCGACCGCAACGGTCCGGCTCCGCTAAAAATCCCCGATAATCTCACCAATGAAAAGGTGGTGCTTGCGCTGCCGGTTCGTCGCGGTGGCCGTGAAGAGGTGATTTTCAGCGAGGAGCAGTCTTCTCTGGCGCGTTTTATTACCTTTGAACAAGAGGTGGAAGACGACAACGCCATGTCGGTCGGGGAGGCGACGGTCCAGTTTGGCCGCCTGCGTCTGACCCTGATGCTGGAGAAAGATCTGACGGCAGAATGGACCGCCATCGGCGTGGCGTACGTCACCGAAAAGCGCAACGATAACCACGTGCGGCTGGATAACAGCTACATTCCGCCAATGCTGAACGCCAATAACAGCCCGCAGCTGTACGGTATGATCAATGACCTGCACGGCTTGCTGGTGCAGCGTAGCCAGCAGATCGGCGGTCGACTGCGCCAGCCGGGGCGTTTCAATACGTCCGAGATGGTTGAGTTCACGCTTCTCTCGCTGATCAACCGCCACCTTGGCGACGTCTCACATTTAAAAACGCTGCCGCTGCTTCACCCGGAAGCGCTCTGGCGCAGCTGGCTGCCGTTTGCCACGGAGCTCGCCACCTGGACGCCGCAGCGTACCGCAGAGAGCATACTGCCGGTATACGACCATGACGATCTCGCCGTTTGCTTCAGCAAACTGATGCTGATGCTGCGTCAGGGGCTGTCGCTGGTCATGGAAGATCATGCCATCCAGCTGCCGCTGCACGAACGCTCCCACGGGCTGAACATCGCCACCGTGCCGGAGACCAGCATGGTCCGCGAATTTGGCTTCGTGCTGGCGGTAAAAGCCAATGTCCCCGGCGAACACCTGCAAACCCATTTCCCTGCCCAGATGAAGGTTGCGCCAGTGTCGAAAATTCGCGATCTGGTTCAGCTCCAGCTGCCGGGCATCATGCTTCGGGCAATGCCCGTCGCGCCGCCGCAGATCCCGTGGCACGCAGGCTACAGCTATTTCGAGCTCGAGAGGGGCAGCGAACTGTGGCACGAGATGGACAAGTCCGGGGCATTCGCGCTGCATCTCGCAGGGGAATTCCCGGGTCTCGATATGGAGTTCTGGGCCATCCGTAGCCCGACAGAATAATAAAGCGAGCGCTTAATATGCAGGAACGACAGGATACCGGCAGTGATGCCGTGTTTACCGGAGCCAGTGGGAACAATCAGCTGGTGGCGGCCGCCAATCCGCTGCTCAATGCGATTCCGCAAATCCGTCATTCGGTTTCCCACGACGATCAGGTCGGGCTGCGCCAGCGCCTGATTGACGAAATTCGCCGTTTCGAAGTGCGATGCCAGCAGGCGGGCTTACCGTATGAAGTGATTGTCGGCGCGCGCTACTGCCTCTGCACGGCGCTGGACGAAGCCGCCGCGCTGACCCCGTGGGGAAGCAGCGGCGTCTGGTCAAGCAATGGTCTGCTGGTGACGTTTCATAACGAAACCTGGGGCGGTGAGAAGTTTTTCCAGCTGCTGGCGCGTCTGTCGCAGAATCCGCGCGAACACATTCTGCTGCTGGAGATGATCAACTACTGTCTGCTGCTCGGCTTTGAAGGCCGCTACCGCGTGCTGGACAATGGCCGGACCCAGCTTGAAACCATCAAACAGCGCCTGTGGCAGATGATCCGTGGCGTGCGCGGCAGCTACCCGCCGCCGCTCTCGCCGCACCCGGAAGATCGCCCCGTACTGCGCAAGCTCTGGCGGCCGATGATCCCACTCTGGGCGTGCGTGGCGCTGGTCGGCTTTATCGCCTGCCTGTTCTATATCGTGCTGAACTGGCGTCTGGGTGATAACACCAGCCCGGTGCTGGCGAAAATTTACCAGTCCCAACTGCCGGAAACCACCATCCAGCAGCCTGCGCGTCAGCTGCCGGCGGTGCTGAACCTGCGCGGCTTCCTGAAACCAGAAATTGATGCCGGTCTGGTGGCCGTTAAGGATGAGGCGGATCGCAGCGTGGTGATCCTGAAAGGGGACGGACTCTTTGCCTCGGCCTCAACGGTGGTGCGCGATCGCTATGAGCCGGTCATCGACCGCATCGCCCAGGCGATGAATAACGTCAGCGGCAAAATTCTGGTGGTGGGGTACAGCGACAACGTGCCGATCCGCAGCGCACGCTTCGCTTCTAACTATGAACTCTCGCTTGAGCGCGCCCGTTCGGTGCAAAAACAGCTCCAGGGTAGCCTCTCGCAGCCTGAGCGCGTCAAAGCCGAAGGGCGGGGTGAGATCAACCCGGTAGCGCCTAACACCACGCCTGAAAATCGCGCCCGTAACCGCCGCGTAGAGATTACGCTGCTGGTATCGCCTGACAATACCCAGGCCGAGCTGAACGGATTGCCGCAAGGAAACTAAGGATGCTGACAACTCTACTTTCTATACTGACCAATCGCATTCTGTGGAGCTTCCTGGGCGTAACGGCGCTCGCGGCGGTCATCTGGATGATTGGCCCGCTGTTGTCCATCGTGGATACCCGGCCCCTTGAATCAGAGCAGAACCGCGTCATCAGCATTGCGGTGGTCTACCTGATTTGGGCCCAGAGCCACATTCTGCCGCGGCTGTATAACGCCTGGCTGAACCGTAAGCTGATGGACAAGCTCAACGAAAATACCACCAGCCCGGAGGCGGCCGATCCGCAGAAACGTCTGAACAGCGAGGAGCAGATCCTTGCCGGGCGTTTCGATGAAGCCGCCCAGATGCTGAAAAAAGCCCACTTCAGCAAAGCGGGACATGGCGCGCAGTGGACGCAGCGCTTTAGCACGCAGTACCTCTATCAGCTGCCGTGGTACGTCATTATTGGCGCGCCGGGTTCCGGTAAAACCACCGCGCTGGCCAACTCCGGGCTGCAATTCCCGCTGGCGGATCGCTTCGGTAAAACCGCGCTGCGCGGCATTGGCGGCACGCGCAACTGTGACTGGTGGTTTACCAACGAGGCGGTTCTGCTGGATACCGCGGGGCGCTACACCACTCAGGAGAGCGAGCAGGTTCAGGACGCCGGAGAGTGGCTGGAATTTATCAACCTGCTGCGTAAATACCGCCGTCGCCAGCCCATTAACGGCGTGATTATCACCATCAGCATTTCCGACCTGCTTTCGCAGTCCGCTGAGGCCTCGCGCCAGCAGGCGGTCAACCTGCGCCAGCGTCTCTCCGAGCTGCATGAACAGCTGGGTATTCGCTTCCCGGTGTATGTGATGGTGACCAAAGCGGACCTGCTTAAAGGCTTCCGCGCCTGGTTTGCGGATTACGACAAAGCCCAGCGCGACCAGATCTGGGGCTTTACGCTGCCGTGGGAGCAGACCAAACACGCTGATTACGACCTGATGGGCAACTTCCAGCAGGAATTTTCCCTGCTGCAACAGCGTCTGGATGCTGGCCTTCCGGAAACCATGCTCAAAGAGCATGACGCCAAAACCCGTGCGGAAGCCTATCTCTTCCCGCAGGAGTTCGCCGCGCTGCGTCCGCTGCTGGCAGACTACCTGAGCACGGTCTTTGCCCGTTCAAACTTCGAAACCGAATTTTCGCCGCGCGGCATCTACTTTGCCAGTGGCACTCAGGAAGGGATGCCGTTTGACCGCGTGATGGGCGAGCTGAATCGCGCGCTCTCCTTACCTGAAGGGGGGGAAAGCACGCGCTGGGATTCGGTGAGCAAAGAGGCGCCGATCCCAGGCGCGAAGGGCCAAAGCTTCTTCATTAAAAACCTGCTGCAAAACGTGATTTTCCAGGAAGCGGGCATCGCCGGGGAAAACCGCTGGTGGGAACTGCGCAACCGCGCCGTGATGTGGTCCGGCTACGCGGCGCTGCTGGCCCTGCTGGTGATCCTGGGTGGCCTGTGGCTGACCAGCTACGCCAAAAATAAAGCCTATCTGGAAGAAGTGGACGCAAAAGTGCCGATGCTGGAGCAGCAGAGCAAGGCGCTGCAAAACCAGCCCCAGCGCGATCTGTTTGCGCTTCTGCCGCTGCTTAACAGCCTGGTGGATCTGCCGAAAAGCAATGCCTTCGACGTTAACGACCCGCCGGTTTCCCGCCGCATGGGGCTTTATCGCGGGGATGACGTCAGCGATGCCTCGCAGTCTCTGTATCAGAAGGCGCTGGATCAGATGCTGCTGCCCGCCGTGGCGATGCACATTACCACCTGGCTGCGCAACGACAACGGCAGCGACGTGGAGTACAGCTATGAGGCGCTGAAAGCCTATCAGATGCTCTACCAGCCGAAGCACTATGACGGCAAATTCCTGCACTCGTGGGTGATGCTTAACCTGCAACGCAACCTGCCACAGAACGTGACGCAGGCGCAGCTTCAGGAGCTGGAATGGCACCTGACCCAGCTGCTGGAGCCAAAAATTCAGGCTTCACCGTATGCGCAGGATGAGGATCTGGTGGCACGTGAAAGGGCGCTTATCAACCAGCAGCCGCTCTCAACACGCGTATATGGCCGCCTGAAACGTCTGCTGGAGCATGATGAGAACCTGAAGCCGGTTTCGCTTTCAGATCTCGGCGGCCCGCAGAGCGAGCTGGTGTTTTCCCGTAAAAGCGGCAAGCCGGTGAGTGAGGGCGTAGCGGGTCTGTATACGCCGGACGGCTACTGGAAGAGCTTCAACGACCAGATCGACAGTGTGACCACCGCCCTGCACGAGGACGATGCCTGGGTACTGGGAGCGACCACCGCTCAGGAAGATAAACAGCAGATCGACAACGCCGTGCGCCAGCTCTACATGCGCGACTTTATCGTCAACTGGGATCGCTTTCTCGCTGACATTCAGCTCAACAACAGCGCCGATCTTTCCCAGCGTATTAACACCGCGCGCCTGCTTTCAGGCACCAACTCGCCGCTGCGCCGTCTGGTGCTTAACCTGAGCAAGGTGCTGACCCTGTCGCGCACTGCGCCTGCGCCGGAAGATGCGCAGAAAGCGGAAGATCAAAGCAACCGCGCCACCCGCACGCTGGAAGCGCTGTTCAGCAACGGTGACAATGCCCCGACGCAGGGCGCGGTCGTGACGCAGGCGCCTGAGCAACTGGTGACCGACCACTATGCGCCGATGATTGAGCTGGCGCAGCCGCTGGAGAAGGGTGGCAAGACCATCGTCTTCGACGATTTTCTTAAGCAGGTTGACGAGCTTTATCGCTACCTGACCGCCGTTCAGGATGCGGCAAACAGCGGTATGCCCGCGCCGGGCGGCGATGCAATCAGCCGCCTGCAAGCCAGCGCGGGACGTCTGCCGGGCGGGCTGCAAACCATGTTCAGCAATATGGCCGTCGGCGCCAGCAGCGACACCCAGCGTCGCGATCTGGAGAACGTGCGTAAGCGCATTAACGTGGAAGTGGGTGGGTTCTGCCGTCAGGCGATTGCCGGGCGTTATCCACTGGTGCGCAGCGCCAGCACCGAGGTGACGCCGGACGATCTCGCCCGCATGTTCGCGCCGGGCACCGGACTGATGGACACCTTTTTCCGCGACAACCTGACCAACAAGGTGGACACCACCCAGGCGAACTGGCGCTTTATGCCGGGCATCGACGGTAAAACGCTGCCGGGCAGCGAAGGGCTGTTGCGTCCGTTCCAGCAGGCGCAGTCTGTCCGCGATGCCTTCTTCGCCAACGGCGCGACCACGCCATCCTTCAGGGTGACGGTGCGCACCGTGCGGATGGACAACACCATTCTGAACCTGACGCTGGACGTGGACGGCCAGCTGCTGCGCTACAGCCACGGTCCGCAGGCGGTGCAGATCATGAACTGGCCGGGGCCGGGCGGGACGAACCAGGTGCGTATGCAGCTCGGTCTGACCAATGGCAGCACCGCAACGCTGGTAACTAACGGTTCCTGGGCGCTCAACCGCTTTTTCGACAAGGCGCGCACCAGCCCTGGCGCGGGTAGCCTGAGCCGTCAGGCGACCTTCAACGTCGACGGACATCAGGTCACGCTGGAGTTTGCCCCGAACAGCATCCGCAACCCGTTCCAGCTTCCCCGTTTCTCATGCCCATAACCGCAAGGACAGCCGTATGACGAATACCCCTGCGATGAACCGTTATAGCTGGTATGGCAAATTACCCAGCGCCGGAGATTTTTTGCAGCGTCGCTTTCCGGATACCCTGCAACGCCAGTGGTCGCACTGGTTCCAGGTCGGCCTGCTGGCCTGGCAACAGGAAGAGCAGCGCAGCGGCGAGCGCCCGTTTTCAAAAGCCCCGGTGTGGAACTTTGTCGTCCCGCCGATGCTCGGTAGCCAGATGATTCAGATGGGCTGCCTGCTGCCGGGCCGTGACAGCGTAGGCCGCCACTATCCGGTATGCCTGCAACTGAGCTTCACCCCCGCCGAGTGGTCATCCCGCCTGCTCGGGCAGGCTGAGAGCTGGTACCAGCAGCTTGGCCGTCTGGGGCTGCACGCGGTGCGTAACAGCTATTCTGCCTCCCAACTAGATGAAATGCTGATGACCATCCCGGCGCCCCAGCCGGTTGAGCCACAAAAGCGTTCCGACATTCTCGACGTGATTGGCTATGACGACGATGATCAGAGCACGCTGGGCTGGCCGCAGGCGGCGGAGTGTTTTGATCCGCTGCGCCAGACCAGCTACTGGTGGACAAACCGCTGCGACGGCTATCCGCTGTACACCCACGTCCACAGTGGAAACTTCACCGGGCAGCTCTTTACGCTGCTGTTCGATCCGGCAGGCGGCGCCCGTCCGGGCCGCCACGGTCTTTACCCGCCTATGTTTGAATAAGCAGGGATCTTATGAATATCGATGAATTTCTCGCGCCGATAAGCTCCGATAACCCCTGCGGTGAAAATCTGGAGTACGACGCCGATTTCCAGGCCATGGGTCAGGCCAGTCAGGGCAAAGCCGAGCAGCAGTTTGGCGACACCATCATTCCGGCAGAGCCTGCCGACTGGAACACGGTGGAAAAACTCGCCACCAGCCTGCTGGGTCGCACCAAAGATCTTCGCGTCATGCTGGCGTTAACCCATGCCTGGACACGTCGTCGCGGTCTGGCAGGTTACGCCGACGGGCTAGTGCTGGTGCAGGAAGCCCTGTCCCGATACTGGGAGCAACTTTACCCTCTGCTGGAAGAGTATGGCGAAACCGATCCGTTCTACCGCATCAACGCCCTCGCCGGGCTGAGTGATAAATCTGACCTGACGGTCGCGGTGCGTAACGCCTCACTGCTCCGCTCAAACGGCGATGAGATTTCGCTCCGTGACGCCCAGGCGCTGCTTGACGGCAGTAAAACCGAGTGTCCGGATTATCCGGGCGGTCGTCCACGACTGATCGATGAGCTGGCCCGGGGCGATCAGCCCGGCACCGAAGCGGTAATCGTGATCAACGAACGCCTGCTGGCCATCCGCGAACTGCTTACCGGCTATCTCGGGGAAAGTGGCGTCCCGGAGATGGAACAGCTGTTGAAAACCGTCGGACTGGTTTCCAGCGCCTGTCAGGTGACCGATATCAGCAAGCTGCTGCCGAACCGTGACGCGCAGGCTGAACAGCACGCCGAGCCGCAGCCGGTGGCCGCGTCGCCCGTTCAGCAGGTGACGGACTGGCGCAGCGTGCAGGTGACCAGCCGTGCCGACGCCCAGCTGATGCTGGAAAAAGCGAAACAGTATTTTGCGCAGTACGAACCCAGCCATCCCGCACCGCTGATGATTGAACGGGTGCAGCGGCTGTCTGAACTCAACTTTATGGACATTATTCGCGACCTGGCGCCAGACGGCGTTAACCAACTGGAAAACATCTTTGGACGCCGCGAATGACGCGTCCTGGCATTATGACGACAGGCATGGAGTCTGCCGTTTCACCTTCACCGCGCATCTTTGATGGAGAACATCATGGCAATGAGTAACAGTGGACAGAAATTCATCGCACGCAACCGTGCTCCCCGCGTGCAGATCGAGTACGACGTAGAGATCTACGGCGCAGAACGCAAAATTCAGCTGCCGTTTGTGATGGGCGTTATGGCCGATCTGGTTGGCAAGCCGGTGGAAAATCTGCCAGCCGTCGACGAGCGTAAGTTCCTGGAAATCGACATCGACAACTTCGACGAACGCATGAAGGCGCTGAAGCCGCGCGTGGCGTTCCAGGTGGATAACACCCTGACCGGCGAAGGTAAGCTCAACGTCGATCTGACCTTCGACAGCATGGACGACTTCCTGCCGGACGCGGTGGCCCGCAAAGTAGAGCCGCTGAACAAGCTGCTGGAAGCCCGTACCCAGCTCTCCAACCTGCTGACCTACATGGACGGTAAAAACGGTGCGGAAGAGCTGATCGCGAAAATTCTCCAGGATCCGACGCTGCTCAAATCCCTGAGCCAGTTGCCAAAAAATGACGAAAGTGCGAAAGGTAGCGAGGAATAATCGATGAGCAACCAGACTCAACAACACGATCAGCAGGCGGGCCAGGCGTTCAGCCAGGACGAGTTCAGCGCGCTGCTGAATAAAGAGTTCCGCCCGAAAACCGATCAGGCGCGCTCTGCCGTAGAAAGCGCGGTTAAAACCCTGGCGCAGCAGGCGCTGGAAAACACCGTGACCTTCTCAAACGATACCTACCGCACCATTCAGAACCTGATTGCCGGTATTGACGAGCAGCTTTCGCAGCAGGTGAACCAGATCATTCACCACGAGGAGTTCCAGAAGCTGGAGAGCGCCTGGCGCGGCCTGAGCTACCTGGTGAACAACACCGAAACCGACGAGATGCTGAAGATCCGCTTTATGAGCATCTCCAAGCAGGAGCTGGGCCGCACCCTGAAACGCTACAAGGGCGTGGGCTGGGACCAGAGCCCGATCTTCAAAAAAATCTACGAGCAGGAGTACGGCCAGTTCGGCGGCGAGCCGTTTGGCTGCATCGTGGGCGACTACTACTTCGACCACAGCCCGCAGGACGTTGAGCTGCTGGGCGAGATGGCGCGCATCGGCTCTGCGGCCCACTGTCCGTTCATCACCGGCACCGCACCGGGCGTGATGCAGATGGAGTCCTGGCAGGAGCTGGCTAACCCGCGCGATCTGACCAAAATCTTCCAGAACACCGAATACGCTGCCTGGCGTTCACTGCGTGAATCGGAAGATGCCCGCTATCTGGGCCTGGTGATGCCGCGCTTCCTGTCGCGCCTGCCGTACGGCATTCGCACCAACCCGGTCGACAGCTTTGATTTTGAAGAGCAGACCGACGGCGCGAACCACAACAGCTACTCGTGGGCAAACGCTGCCTATGCGATGGCGGCCAACATCAACCGCTCCTTTAAAGAGTACGGCTGGTGCACCTCGATTCGCGGCGTGGAATCCGGCGGGGCGGTGGAAAACCTGCCGTGCCACACCTTCCCGAGCGATGACGGCGGCGTGGACATGAAGTGCCCGACCGAGATCGCCATCAGCGACCGTCGTGAAGCGGAACTGGCGAAAAACGGCTTTATGCCGCTGGTGCACCGCAAAAACTCCGACTTCGCCGCCTTCATCGGCGCGCAGTCCCTGCAAAAACCGGCCGAGTATCATGACCCGGACGCCACCGCGAACGCGCGTCTGGCCTCCCGTCTGCCGTACCTGTTCGCCTGCTGCCGTTTTGCTCACTACCTGAAGTGCATCGTGCGCGACAAAATCGGCTCCTTCCGCGAGCGCGAAGAGATGGAACGCTGGCTGAACGACTGGGTGATGAACTACGTGGACGGCGACCCGGCTAACTCCTCCCAGGAAACTAAGTCCCGCAAACCACTGGCGGCGGCGGAAGTGCAGGTGCAGGAAATCGAAGACAACCCGGGCTACTACGCCGCGAAGTTCTTCCTGCGTCCGCACTACCAGCTGGAAGGTCTGACCGTTTCCCTGCGTCTGGTATCTAAACTGCCGTCGCTGAAGACGAAGGACGCGTAATGACGATTGCCGGCCCGAAGGGGCCGGCCATCTGAGCGGAAGAGCTTAGCTTATTTCTGTCAGTGAATAAGGATAGACGGTGAAACATATACTTTTGATCGCGACCAGTTTGCTGGCAGTTTCTACTCTCGCAAGCGCGGACGCTGGAAATTACAAATACCCTCAAGCGGAAGCATTGCCTCAGGATGACACATCAAACTTCCAACGCGATCCGACGCTGTTAACAGGGTACGATTTAGATCTGAGTGCAGAGCGTTTTGCTAAAGCCTGGCTGTCGAAAACGAATGAACGTGAACGCATTAAGGCAAATATATATCTTCTCGGCGTAGTCGACGCGTCTGAGGGCACTGCATGGTGCAAGGGCAGGCCTTTTTTGCCAAATACAATACATGAGTTTCTCTATTCTCGTTTTGCGAACTTATCGAAACAGCAAGGCGAGGAGCGCGCTTCAAAAATCATCATTGACGGCATGAAAGAATTACGCCCGTGCAAAAAAGGAGAGTGACAAATGAGACCATTATACGAACAACTTAAACGTCAGCATTACTCTTCAAATCACACACGCGCGGGTTTTGCCTCGGGTGAACAGGTTTTTTCAGAAATTGGCTACGATTATTCGACGATTATCAAGCAACAACCGGCATACGAAAATACCTGTGCGGTAAGAATGAGCCTGGCATTGTTAAAATGCAATGTTGAATTTACAGGGCGTTTACCCATAAAGACCGGTCCCTATAAGGGAAAAACAATCGAGCCTGGCGCAAAATTACTTGCCGATCAGCTTTATAAATCCCATGTGTTTGGCAAGGCAGAAATCTTTAAAGACCGCGAGGCTGGTGCACGCTCAATGTTGGGCCGAAAAGGTGTTGTTTTCTTCAATAAAATTGATGGGTATGGCGGTGGTCATATCGACCTTATCGAGCCTCTGAGTAATAATTCGTTTATATGTAACTCCGATTGCTTTCCGTACTGTCAGGAAATCTGGTTTTGGGAATTAAAATAATTATATTCAGGTGTCTAAAGACCGTATTTCTTTTGCTCACTTGCTTATCTTTTTCTGCTCGCGGTGACAACCCTTACGTTGATTTTTATCAGCAGCAAACATACCGGCAGGTGGTAAAAGATTTTGTCCTGGCGCGCTGCCTTGCGCAGGTGGCAGATAAAGGCAGTCAATTTTCTGCTGATGCGGCCCGCAGTGCGAGTGCATTTATTGAATGGATACCGTTTGATGCTGAAAACGGTACTGACAAAGTTAACGCCATTATTGGGAAGTATAAAAACCAAATTAATGGTTTCCACTCGGAGCGCAAACCTGATGTAAAAGGCGTAACCTTAAATTGTCTACGTCTTTATCATAGCGACGAACTGAATAAACTGGTTCCGCAGCTCATCATTGGCGATCCTGATCGTACCTGGATTCAGGATAATCCGCAGTAGTAAAAGACTTCACATTCTTTCCTTTCATTCAGGGGGAATGTAAGACTGTCAAATGACACGGGTCGTTTGATATGAGGCAGAGGTAAAATATGGACGGTTTTATTCAGCCCCATGCTTTCCTGTTTGCCATATAAGGGCTTTTTCGAAAGCAATATTGTTCATCCACGAAGAGTAGATATTATGGCTATTGATATGTTTCTGAAGGTCGAGGGTGTTACGGGCGAATCTAAAGATTCTAACCACACCGGCTGGACTGATATTACCTCCTTCTCCTGGGGCGCGTCCCAGCCAGGTAATATGAGCGTTGGCGGTGGCGGCGGTGCCGGTAAAGTGAACTTTAACGATCTGCACGTTAACGCTCTGATCGACAAATCCACTACAGCAATCCTGAAACACTGCGCAAGCGGTAAACACCTGACCAAAGTTGAACTGTCCGTCTGCAAAGCGGGTGGTCAGCAGGTTGAATACACCCGCATCACCCTGGAAGACGTTCTCGTGACTTCCGTTCAGTACACGGGTGCAGACAACGGCGATACCGTTGGCGTGACCTATGCATTCCAGGCTGCGAAAGTGAAACAGCAGTACTGGGAGCAGACCACTGCCGGTGGTAAAGGTGCTGAAAGCAGCGCTGGCTGGAACATCAAAGAAAACAAAGAAGCGTAATTGCGCGCGTGACCGGGGAGTTTTCCCCGGTCATTATTTATAGAGACTTAATTTCGTTTGCAAAGGGATGTCAATATGAGCGTAAAATCAACGGTTGCTCCTGGTTATTGTGTTGTTCAGCAGGCTGGTACGTTAGATTTCCAGGCAAGACTACTGTTCAATAAACCAGACAGTGAAGCGGCACGTTATTTTATGCAAATGAACAGGGACACACGGTGGTTAAAACCCGGGCAAATATTGATCCTTAATGCTCCGGGTGCTGAAAATGCGGTTCAGCTAAAACAATTACAAAATGCAAAGCAAAAGGTTAATGGAGCATTGGCAGAACTGAATACAGATGAAGCTAATTTCTTTAACAAGCATTTTAGTACCATCGCAGCATTAACTAATTTTATGGATAAATCTCTCGGGGTGGTTGCTGATGCAGGTGAAAGGTACTTTAGCGAAATAGAAAAGAAATTAAAAGCTATCGAACTGGCTTATCAAAATCAATACAGAACGCAAGGCACATTGATCGGGCAGCAGTTTTTTGTTGAAAGGCAAAAACTTTTTTCTGAGCTGGACGTTTTATTAAATAAGCTGTCCAGACTAACGCTGAAACTGAAACCTTATGAAGAAATCAAGCACGCTTTAGGTTTATCAAGCAGGTCAATTGTCCACGAATGGAGTACTGCGGGTGTTGCCTCGATACGAGGGTATTCAACATATGTAGACAATGCTTCAAAAGCTGCCCGTTTTCTGAAAATGGGAGGATGGCTTGCTATCGGCTTCGCTGGTGCAAACACAACCAATGAAGTTTACGATGCCTGTACAGTAGGTAGAGAGCAGAGTTGTTCCAAAGTCGCCGTTAAGAAGTACAGTCAATTTGGCGCCAGTCTTGCGGGCGGGATTTATGGCGGAAAATATGGCGCCATGGCTGGGGCTGGCGTATGTGTTGCATTGGGCGTGGCAACAGGTGGTGTAGGGTTGCTCGCGTGTTCTGTGGTAGGCGCCGCTGCGGGTGGATACATTGGTGGCGAAGTTGCCGGTGGAGCAACTGAATATGTCATGGATAAGCTATGGTGAATTTAGAAAATATTCTTTTATTTCTGATTGTTGTTTTATTTTTACTTGTCGTAATTATGGACTTCATCAGTTCCCGTTATTTTAAAAAACACGAGGCCGAATATAATCAGCTTCTTTCAGAATATAGGCAAAAAGGCTACGATCTCGATCTGGTGACAAATTACGCATCATTTTTTGGTTCGCTGGCGAACTATCAAAAAATAATCTGGTTTGTTCGTCTTCGCAAAGGCGTGAAGATGAAATTTACCAAAGACAGAAATGTTCAGGACGATGCCTATAAATTCGTTCAGGCTTTACCGGAAGAGAGAATCGGCTGGATATTAAAACTGCATCGACGCTATAAAGCTCAGGCCTTACTTTTTACGCTATGGCTGCTTATCGGCATTATTTTCCTGAATGTAGTCAAATAGCTTTAATCAGCCCCTAACCCCCAAACCCCGCCGTTCTCACCCCCGAGAGCGGCAGCGTTTGAGCGCTAATCATACCAGCAGGAATACGCCATGCGATTCACGATTATTTCTACGAAACCCGGTCATCAGCCGCCCCAAAGCAGCTGTGATTTTTATGCCCCGGGCGGCACCATTGGGCGCGGTACGGATAACAATCTGGTGCTGCCGGACAATGACCGCACCATCTCGCGTTTGCAGGCCATCGTTCACGTCGACGCCAGTGGCGAATGCCGCGTCACGAACCGCGGCAGCGTTACCCGCGTGGTACTGAATGATATCCCGCTGGAGCGTGGGCGTCAGGTTGAGCTTCAGGATGGGGATATTCTCGGTATTGATGATTATCGCATTGAAGTCAGCGAACTCATTCATGACACCCAGCCCGTAAGCCGCATGGCGGCCAGCATGCAGCAGGCGCGCCCAGTGGCGACACCTGCACCAGCGCCGCAACCGAAACCGGCCAGCGCCGCGCCTCGTGGAAAAGCTGAACCTACGGCCGTGCCGTCGGAAATCTGGGACAGCCTGATGCAGGAGTTTTCCATCTCCGACAGCATCTCCAGCAACCGGGCAAAACCACAGCCCGCCGCATCCCACGATCCGTTCTCTCAGCCTGCGGCCCCGGAGCGGAATGCCGAAGATCCGCTGGCAATGTTTAACGACGCCGAACCGTCGCTTGAACGTAAAAACGTTGACCCGGACACGCTGTTTAGCGATGAAGCGTTGTTTAAAAAAGAGAGCATCTTTGACGATGTCACCCCTTCAACGCTGGTACAGCCGGACGAAAGCAAACCTGCCCAGCCAAAGGAAGAGGCGTCGGACGAACTCGATCCGTTAGCCCTGTTTGGCGGGTCGGCGAGCGCACCTGCCGCGCGTCATGATGACCCTCTCGGCCTGATGGGCGGCGCGCCGTTAACCCATCCGGATGAAATCGTGGCCGATAAGCCGGAGCCAAAGCCTGAACCGCAAGCCGCACAGGAAGAGGATGCGCTGGCCAGCTCACCGCTGTTCGATCCGGAACCGACTGAACCACAGGACGCGCCGCGCGCGGAAGAGGAGCCCGCGCGCCCCGATTACGCTGGCTTCACCATGCCAACGCCGCAGGCCGTGGCGCGCAGCAACGCGCAGGCGCCTAAAGGCCGCCTGCGTATCGACCCGGTTAAAAACGCTGCATCGCCTGCTGCCTCCGCGCAGACCGGCGAGCGGGGCGAGGTGCTTCAGGGCGAACTGCTGGAGGCGCTGCTGGAGGGCATGGGCCTGAGCGAAATGCAGCCGGTACCGCAATTCGACCGGGAAAATATGCGTCAGCTGGGGCAGATCCTGGGCATGTTCTCGCAGGGGACCGTGGCGCTGCTCTCCTCGCGCTCCATCCTCAAGCGTGGGGTGAAAGCCGATATGACCATGGTGCTCGACGATGCGAACAACCCGTTCAAACTGTTGCCGACCGGGAAAACGGTGCTGATCCAGATGTTCGGCACGCCGATGCCGGGCTTTATGCCGCCGACCAAATCGGTGCGTGATGCGCTGATCGATCTCCAGGCACACCAGCTAGGGATGATCTCTGGTATCCGCGCCATTATCGCCGCCATGCTGCAATCCTTTAACCCGGAACAACTGGAAGAGCAGGCGAAGCAGAACGGGATGACGTCACGCCTGGCGCTGCCGGGCAGCCGTAAAGCCGCGCTGTGGGATTATTTCGTTCGCAGCTATGGCGAGACGGCGGGCGAGATCGAGGACGACTTCCATACCCTGTTTGGCGAAGCCTTCCTCCATGCCTATGACATGGAGGTCAATCAGTACAAAGACTCACAAAGCGGATCGGAAGAAAAATGAATATCGCAACGGCTTCTCTCTCCCGCCAGGGGACGCGCGCCAGCAACCAGGATCAGACGGGAGAAACCATCGGGGAACGTTCAGCCTGCTTTGTCGTCTGTGACGGCATCGCGGGCCTGCCGGGCGGCGAGGTGGCCGCTGAGCTGGCCCGCAACAGCATTATTTCCCGCTTTGACGGCGACAAGCACCTGAATGCGCAGCATATTCGTGACTACGTCCAAACGGCGAACCGCACCATCCTCAGCGAACAACAGGCCGTGCAGGACTATCGCCGGATGGGCACCACGCTGGTCAGCCTGTTTATCGACAGGGATTACCGTCTGGCTTACTGGGCGCACGCCGGAGACAGCCGCCTGTACCTGTTTCGCCGCGGCTGGCTGTGGCATGTCACCACCGATCACAGCCTCGTCCAGCAGATGAAAGATGCCGGGCATCAGACCGACGATCTCAACAGCAACCTGCTGTATCTGGCGCTGGGTATTGAGAATGGCGGACCGGAAGCGAGCTACAGCGATGTCGTGCAGGTTGAGGACGGTGATGCCTTCCTGCTCTGCACCGACGGTTTCTGGCACGGCGTCAGCGAAGAGCAGATGAAGCAGTCGCTGCACATGGTCAATACGCCACAGGAGTGGCTGACCTTAATGAACCAAATCATTCAAAAGAATGCCGACCAGGAGGGCAATGCTCAGGATAACTATACCGCCGTGGCGGTGTGGATGGGCAACCCTCAGGACACCACTTTGCTGCATACGCTCTCTGACGCAGCACAATTTCTTCCCTGCGGAACTGATTAGACACACAAGGATTGATATGAAACTTTGGCTATCGGGTTTGGCTCTTCTGACGGTGGCGACCACCGCACAGGCTGAAAACTTCCGCATCGTGCAGTCTCCTGCGCAGAAGCTGGATATCTGGATCGACAACATTAAAGACAATACGCCGCAAAGCTGGTGTAAGGCGGACGTGGCGCTGCGTATCGTGGCGAACGGCAAGAAAGAGGTTTCGGTGCTGGAAAACTTCGTGCCGCGCCTTGGCTCGCTGCTGGAGCACCAGTGCAGCAAGCTGAATACCCTGAACTGGACGCTTAACGATCCGGAAGGCACGACGCTTGCCCGGGGCACAGCGGCTAAAGCGCAGGACTGGGCGCTGGTGGTGAAGCAGCAGGAAACGGCGGCGGCAACGACCCCCACCTCAGGCGCGCTGCTGCCGCCTGACCAGAATCCGGAGACGCACACCGTGGCGGCAGATCGTACGCCATGGCAGGAGTTCACCCTTCAGGACGGTTGCCATCTGCGCACCTTCTGGGAGGGCGGTTCCTCCGCGCCAGCGCTGTTTATTCCGGATTCCGACACCACCCGCTGCGGCAACGGCAGCTGGCTCAGCGGCCACTCCGTGGTGACGCAGAACCGTAACGGGACGCAGAAAGCGATTCCGGTCACCTACATTCACGGCTTCCCGGTGATGGGGCTGAACAACGCAGTCGATCCTGAAAAGGCGCTGATCACCTCCGTCAACAAAGAACGCATGGTCTTCAGCACCCCGAACAGCGACCAGAGCTGGATGATCCTGCCGTACGACAGCACCCTGAACGGCTGGAAGAGCAACGGCACGGTGGCGGTGGAAATCACCCGTGAGATCGCCAGCGACGACGCTAGACTCCAGGCGCGTATCGCAGAGGTGAAGAAGATCTGGAACGCATGGGTTGCACCGGGCGCGGAGCTGAACGTTGTTCTGATTGACACGCTGCGTCCGCAGCTGCGCGATCCGGCAGTGGGCGCCTGGCGCGCGGCGAATTAAGGAGGGGCTATGAATACGCTTTATCAACGTCTGGCGGGGGAGTCGATTAGCGACGCGCTGCTTCGCCTGGAAGCCGATATCAAAGCCCGTCCGGCGGATGCCGATCTGCGCGCTGCGTTTGTGCAGTTTCTGATCCTCAGCGGCAACTGGGCGCGCGCCCTGACCCAGCTGAAAAGCTGGCTGGCGCTGAAGCCGCAGGCAAAACCGACCGTAACGCTGCTGGAGCAGGCCATTCAGGGTGAACAGCAGCGTGCGCGCGTGTTCGCGGGAGAGGTACGACCGGCAATGCCCGAGGCGCAGTGGCCGTGGCTGACGACGTTAGCCCAGGCGCTGACCGAAAGCGCAGGGCAAGCGCAAACGCTGCGCCTGGCGGCACTCGAACAGGCCCCGGCAAGCCGCGGGCAGGTCACGCTGGAGAATGAAGAGAGCCACACCTTTGAATGGCTGATGGACGGCGATGCCCGTCTGGGGCCGGTGTGTGAAACCCTGGTCAATGGCCGTTACTTCTGGGTGCCGTTCTGCGCCATCGACGCGATCCGTTTTCAGGCTCCGGCCAGCGTGACCGATCTGGTGTGGCGTCATGCGCTGGTCCGCCTCACGGACGGCACCGAGCAGGTGTGTCAGATCCCGGCGCGTTATCCGTTTGCTGACGGGGCGCCAGACAGCGTTAAGCTGGGGCGCACCACCGAATGGCTCCCGCTGGACGATGACGGCGTCCTGTATGAAGGCATGGGACAGAAAGCCTGGCTGAGCGAGCAAAGCGAAAGCCCGCTGCTTACCCTGAGCCTGGTGACATTTACCTCGGATGGTGCGGATGAGTAATCCCGCTGGCGAAGGCGATCTGCTGCGCAGCGGCTGGCAGGCCCGCAGCAGGCAGGAGAAAGTGGGGGCGCGCGACAAAATGCAGCCTTCACTGCTGGATCGCCTGACGGATAACGATCCGGAAAAAAAACGCGAGTCCGCCAACAGCAATCTGATTACCCACGCCGCGCTGCGTCGTAACGTCCTGCGGGATTTACAGTGGTTGTTTAATACCATTAACCACGATGCCTCCAGCGATCTGAGCGGGCTGACGCAGGTGAGCCGTTCCGTCGTTAACTTTGGCGTGGCGCCGCTGGCGGGGAAAAGAATGTCCGATATCGAATGGCACGACATTCAGCGCAAGCTCACCGAAGCGATTATTAACTTTGAACCGCGGATCCTGCCGCAGGGGCTTCAGGTTCGCTGCGTGTCCGACACCTCCTCGTTAGATCTGCACAACGTTCTGTCTATCGAAATCAAAGGTCGCCTGTGGTGCGTGCCGTATCCGCTGGAGTTTCTCTTTCGCACCGACGTCGATCTTGAGAACGGCCATTTTGAACTGAAGGATGCGGGGTAATTATGGAAAGCAAACTGCTCGAATATTACAACCGTGAACTGGCCTATCTGCGCGAGATGGGCGCAGAGTTCGCCGAACGCTACCCGAAAGTGGCGGGGCGGCTCGGCATGCGCGGCATCGAAGTGGCGGACCCGTACATTGAGCGCCTGATGGAAGGTTTCGCCTTCCTGACCTCCCGCGTGCAGATGAAAATGGACGCCGAATTCCCGCGCTTTTCACAGCGTATGCTGGAGATGATTGCGCCAAATTATCTGGCGCCTACGCCGTCGATGGCGATCGCTGAAATTCAGCCCGACAGCAGCCGGGGCGACCTGAGCAAAGGCTTTATTGTGCCGCGCGGCACCATGATGGACAGCCTGGCGCTGAAAAAAACCGGGGTTACGTGCAGCTATACCACGGCGCACGAGGTCAACCTGCTGCCGTTAAAAATTGAGCGGATCGAGCTGGGCGGCGTTCCCGCCGATCTGCCGCTGGCCCAGCTCGGCCTGAGCCAGCGGGGGATCAGCAGCGCCTTGCGGGTCCGCATTGCCTGCGATGGTCCGCAGCATCTCGGGCACCTGGACTTTGACCGCCTGGAGTTCTTCTTAAGCGGCCCGGACATCGAGGCGCTGAAGCTGCTGGAGCTGGTGATGGAGCACCACGCGGGTATTGTCTGCCAGACGGTCAGCAAGCAGCCCCAGCGCCAGCTGCTGTCGTCTGACGTCCTGCGTCAGGAAGGCTTTAATGCGGACCAGGCGCTGCTCCCGGACGATCTGCGCAACTTCGACGGCTATCGCCTGTTGCAGGAGTACTTTGCGTTCCCGGCGCGTTTTCGTTTCATCAGCCTGAGCGGGCTGGGCAAGCTGATCCAGCGCTGCGAAGACGAAAAAGCGTTTGATATCTTCATTCTGCTCGACAAGAGCGACGATCAGCTGGAGCGCGTGGTGGATGCCAGCCACCTGGCGCTGCACTGCACGCCGGTGATCAACCTGTTCCCGAAAGTGGCGGCCCGGCAGAAGCTGAGCGAAAGCCAGCATGAATACCACCTGGTGGTGGATAACATCCGCCCGCTGGATTATGAAATTTATGCCGTGAAAAAAATCTATGCCAGCGCCGATGGTCAGCGGGACGACCAGACGTTTCGTCCGTTCTGGAGTACCTGGAGCGGAGACGCGGGCAACTACGGCGCCTATTTTTCCCT
The DNA here is from genome assembly GCF_049238215.1 of Enterobacter cloacae complex sp. IR5441. NCBI lineage: Bacteria > Pseudomonadati > Pseudomonadota > Gammaproteobacteria > Enterobacterales > Enterobacteriaceae > Enterobacter > Enterobacter cloacae complex sp. IR5441. The sequence continues at coordinate 274,452 of NZ_JBMKIA010000003.1, read as the reverse complement.
GCGCCGTGAGCAGCGCGTTCTCTCCGAACACGCGCTGCGCTATGGCACCCGCACGGGCTATATCGGCTCGGAGGTCTTCGTCTCGCTGGTGGATGCGCAGCACGCGCCGTGGCAGGAGAATTTGCGCTACATTTCCGCCGAGGTGCTGTGCACCAGCCGTGACCTGCCGCTGATTCTCCAGCAGGAGCTTGGGCAGTTTATTATGGCCGACTCCATGCCGGTGAAGGCGTTAACCCTGCGTAAAGGCCCGACGCCGCCGCGTCCGGCGCTGGCGGAAGGGTTCAGCACCTGGCGGCTCATCAGCCAGCTGCAAATGAACTACCTCAGCCTGATGGACAGCGAAAACGAAGAGGGCGCTGCCGCGCTGCGTCAGCTGTTAGGGCTGTACGCCAACCTGGCCGAGACGCCGGTTGCCCGTCAGGTGGATGGCGTTCGTCACTGCGTGCTGGAGCCGGTGCACCGTCGCGTGCCTGAACCCGGCCCGGTGGTGTTCGCCCGCGGGATCGGCATCACCCTGACGGTGGACGAACGCGCCTTTTCCGGCGCCAGCCCGTGGCTTTTCGGCAGCGTGCTGGAACGCCTTTTTGCCCGCCTGGTCTCCATCAACAGCTTTACGGAGTTCACGCTCAAGAGCCAGCAGCGTGGTGAAATCGGCTACTGGGCGCCGCGCATGGGTAAAAGGGCGCTGGTATGAGTGAAGTTGCCCCTGTAACGCTGCGCGTGCATCGCCTGACGCCGCTGCCCGATGCGTTCTGGCGCGGGGTGCGCGAGACGCCGTGGCGCTACGATCTGTTCCAGCTGTTAAGACGCATTGATGCCCAGGGCGGTGAACGTTACCCGCTGGGGCGCGCGCCGCTGCCGAAATTTGAGCCGCTGCGTATTGGTCAGCAGCCTTCAATGGGCTTTGCGCCGTCAACGGTTGCTGAGGTCCGGCAGCGGGAAGAGAACGGACTGCATGACGTTTCCATACTGAGCTTCGGCCTGTTTGGTCCTAACGGCCCGCTGCCGGTGCACATGACTGAGTATGCCCGCGAGCGTATTCATCATCATCAGGATCACAGCCTCAGCGCGTTTGCCGACCTTTTTCACCACCGCCTGACGCTGCTGTTCTACCGCGCCTGGGCGGACGCGCAGCCTGCCGTTTCACTGGATCGCAACGACAACAGGCGCTTCGAAGGGTATCTGGCATCGCTGATTGGCATGGGGCAGCCTGCCCAGATGTCGAAAGGCAGCCTGAGCGCGCACGCCCGCTTTACTCACGCCGGGCACCTGACCCGACACGGGCGGGACCCGGAAGGGCTGGAGAAAATCCTGCGCAACTATTTCAACGTGCCGGTCAGGCTGGTGGCCAACGTCCCGCAGTGGATGCCGCTCTCAACGCGGGAGCAGGCACAGCTGGGCGAGGGGCGGCGTATGCCGCGCATGGGAGAGTCCGCTTTTCTCGGCATTGCGGTACGCGACGTGCAGCATAAATTTCGGCTTGAGATTGGCCCGTTGAGCGCAGACGACTACAACCGTTTTCTGCCGGGCGAAGGGTGGGTGACCGAGCTGCGCGACTGGGTGCGACAGTACGCCGGGGTGGAATTTGAATGGGAAACACGGGTGATCCTGCGCGCCGATGCGGTGCAGGGCGCCACGCTCGGTAGCGCCGGGCGATTAGGGTACAACACCTGGCTCGGCCTTCAGCCTCAGCCTGTTCCGCGTGGCGATCTGGTGTATCGCGCAGAGCGATAATCCTTCCGTATACCGAATCATTGTTAATGGAAACTAACATGTCAGAAATTAGCCGTGCCGTGCTTTTCGGCAAACTGGATACGCTGTTATTTACCTCTCTGGAAAGCGCGACTGCCTTCTGTAAGCTGCGCGGCAACCCGTACGTTGAGCTGGTGCACTGGTTGCATCAGCTGATGCAGCAGCAGGATGGCGATCTGCAACAGGTCATCCGTCACTTCGCCCTTGATGAACAGCAGCTGACACGCGATATCGTGGCGGCGCTGGATGCCCTGCCGCGTGGCGCGAGTTCCGTGTCTGATCTTTCCGAGCATATCGACAGCGCCGTCGAGCGCGCCTGGGTCTACGGCTCGCTGAAGTTTGGCGTCAGCCGCATCCGCGGCGGCCATTTGCTGATCGGCATACTGAAAACGTGGAATCTGGCTAACGTGCTGAAAAGCATTTCGGCGCAGTTCACCCGTCTTAACGTCGAGGTGCTGATCGAGCAGTTCGACGCCATTTGCGCCAGCAGCAAAGAGAGCCAGCAGGCCGCCGCCGCTGCGGACGCGCCTGCCGGGGCAGTACCGGCTGCGCAGGGCACGCTGGCGCAGTATGGTCAGGATCTGACGGCGCGCGCCCGGGAAGGGAAAATCGACCCGGTGGTGGGGCGCGATGAAGAGATCCGCCAGATGGTCGATATTCTGATGCGTCGTCGCCAGAACAACCCCCTGCTGACCGGGGAAGCCGGCGTCGGGAAAACGGCGGTGGTGGAAGGGCTTGCGCTGCGTATCGCTGACGGCGACGTGCCGGAGCCGCTGCAAAACGTTCAGCTGTGGCTGCTGGATATCGGCATGCTTCAGGCCGGCGCGGGCATGAAAGGGGAATTTGAGGCGCGCCTCCAGGCGCTGATTAACGAGGTGCAGTCCATCGCCACGCCAATTATTCTGTTTATCGATGAGATCCACACCCTGATTGGCGCAGGCGGTCAGCAGGGCACCGGCGATGCCGCTAACCTGCTCAAACCTGCCCTGGCGCGCGGGCAACTGCGCACCATCGGCGCGACCACCTGGGCGGAATACAAAAAATACATTGAGAAAGATCCGGCGCTGACCCGCCGTTTCCAGACCGTACAGGTTCACGAGCCGGACGAAGCCAAAGCCGTGCTGATGCTGCGCAGCACCGTGTCGCCGCTGGAAACTCATCATCAGGTTTTACTTCTCGACGAAGCGGTCAGCGCGGCGGTGAAACTGTCGCATCGCTATATTCCTGCGCGTCAGCTGCCGGATAAAGCGGTGGCGCTGCTGGACACCGCCTGCGCGCGCGTGGCCGTCAGCCAGAGTGCGCCGCCTGCCCAGCTGGAAGACTGTCTGCGTCACCTGGCGGCCCTGGACGTGGAGCTGGAGATTGCTGAACGCGAAGCGCGCGTGGGGGCGGGCGATCCGGCGCGTGTGGCGGCCTTAACCGCCGAACGTGACGCGTTCGAAACCCAGCGCGAAGCCCTGGCTCGTCGCTGGGAAGAAGAGCGCACGCGGGTGCAGGAGATTATCCGTCTGCGTGCCGCGCTGTTTGCGGCGGGTGATGAGGATACGGCTGAACTGCGCGGTCAGCTGGCAGAACAGCAGCAGGCGCTGAAGACCTTACAGGGTGACGAACCGCTGCTGTTTGCCGCGGTGGATGAGAACGTGGTGGCTGCGGTGGTCTCAGACTGGACCGGGATCCCGCTGGGCCGGATGGTGAAAAATGAGATCGACGCGGTGCTGAATCTGGCCGACACGCTGAACCAGCGGGTTATTGGTCAGCGTCACGGTCTGGATCTGATTGCCCGTCGGGTAAAAACCTCGCGGGCGAAGCTTGACGATCCGAACAAACCGGTCGGCGTATTCATGCTCTGCGGGCCATCCGGCGTGGGTAAAACTGAAACCGCGCTGGCGCTGGCGGAGTCCCTTTACGGCGGCGAGCAGAACGTCATTACCATCAACATGAGTGAATTCCAGGAAGCGCACACCGTTTCGACGTTAAAAGGTGCGCCTCCGGGCTATGTGGGCTATGGTGAAGGCGGCGTCTTAACCGAGGCCGTGCGCCGCCGTCCCTACAGCGTGGTGCTGCTGGATGAAATTGAAAAAGCGCACCCGGACGTGCACGAGATCTTCTTCCAGGTCTTCGACAAGGGCTGGATGGAGGACGGCGAAGGGCGTCACATTGATTTCCGTAATACCATTATTATTCTGACCTCTAACGTCGGCACCGACCTGATCGCAGCCATGTGCGCCGACCCGGAACTGATGCCGGAGCCTGACGCGTTAAGCGGCGCCCTGCGCCAGCCGCTGCTGGAGGTGTTCCCGCCTGCGCTGCTGGGCCGCCTGCTGGTGGTGCCGTATTACCCGCTGAGCGACGAGATGCTGGGGCAGATTGTGCGTCTTCAGCTCAGGCGCATTCAGCGTCGTCTGGAAGAGAATCACAACATTATTTCTGAATTTGACGACAGCGTGGTCGAACAGATTGTTCAGCGCTGTACCGAGGTTGAGTCGGGCGGGCGTATGGTGGATGCGATTCTGACCAATACGTTGCTGCCTCAGATGAGCCAGATTTTACTTACCGCCAGCCGCAGCGACGAGCAGTACCGACGTCTGCATGTCACCTGCGAGCAGGGCGAGTTCCACTGTCAGTTTGCCGCGTAATAATCATCAAGAGAACTGTAAAAGATGACGGATAATGATAACAATCGGACTGTCCCAAACGCGCTCCCGGTCGGGTACCGTTTCAATGAGTTTGAGATAAAAGAGGTGATTGGCGGCGGCGGATTCGGCATCGTCTATCGCGCCTGGGATCACCAGCTCGAACGCACTATCGCTATCAAAGAATTTATGCCTTCCTCCCTCGCCGTGCGCGGCGAGGATATGACGTTGGTGCTGCGCAGCGAGCGCTTCGGCAAAGCGTTTTCTGCCGGTCTGAACAGCTTCATCCAGGAAGCCCGCCTGCTGGCGCGCTTTAACCACCCGAACCTGCTGCACGTACTGCGTTTCTGGGTGCAAAACGACACGGCCTATATGGGGACGCTGTTTTACAGCGGTACCACGCTGTCGCGTCTGCGCGAAGAGAAACCGGAGCTGATTAACGAGGCGTGGATCCGCCGCATGCTGCCAATGCTCTTCGGCGCCATCAAAACGATCCACGACGAGGGTTATCTGCACCGCGACATCTCGCTGGATAACATTCAGATTCAGGATAACGGCCTGCCGGTGCTGCTCGATTTCGGATCGGCGCGCCGCACCATCGGTAATCTCTCGGATGAGACGGAAACCATGCTGCGTCCGGGCTTCGCGCCTATCGAGCAGTATACCGACGACAATGAAAGCGAGCAGGGGCCGTGGACGGATATCTACGCGCTCGGCGCCGTATTGCGCACCCTCATCGTAGGCTCTCCGCCACCGGTCAGCGTGGTGCGCTCGATTCAGGATACCTGCAAACCGCTGGTGGAGCTGATGCCGCAGGGCTATTCCATCCCGCTGCTACAGGCCATCGACAAGGCGCTGGCGCTGCATATGGAAGATCGTCCGCAATCCATTGAGGAGTTCGCGGCGCTGATCGAGATGCCCGTCGCCGGTATCGACGAGGTGCTTACCGCGAAGAAGACCGGCACGATGCTGGTGCCGGTGGAAGAGGAGACATCTGCTTCCGCGCTGGACTGGCGACGTTACAAGCTTCCGGGGCTGGTGGCCGCGGGCGTGCTGGTTGGGGTGGTTGCCGGTGCGATGCTGTTCGGCGGCGACAGTCAGGAAACGCCAGCGCAGACGGCGCAAACGCCTGCCGTGAACCCTCCGGCTGAGACATCCGCCCAGGCGGAAACCAGACCGGCAACGGCAGACGTGAGCGAGCCGGTTGCGCCACCTGCTACGGCGCAGCAGAGTGCGCCGCCTGTCGACGCCAGCCCGGTCGCGCTGGTCTACATCCGCATGCTTGATGGCGAGACGCTGAAGGTGAACGGCGAGTCTAAAGCGCTGCGTCCGGGCAATAACGGTTACGCATCGCTGAAATTGCCTGCGGGCGAGACCCGCATTGAACTGGAAGGCAATGGAAGAACGCGTACCCAGACGCTGGATATTGCGAAGCCAGGCACCTGGCTGGTGAATCCGTAAGCCTGCGGGTAACAGGACGGAGCGAATGTATAACATCAAGTTTGTCTATCTGTTCCACGAGAACGTCTCGCCAGCGCTGTTTGCGAAAATAATCCGCCCGTCCGTTGCCGGACAGTGGATTATGTCGGTTCCCGACCATTCGCTGCGCTCGCTCTTCACGCGCTACGATCTGCTGCGCACGATCACCGGTGCGAATCCTTATCAGTCCGGGCGCGATACCCGCACGCTGATCGCGCAGGATTTAGAGATGGGCAGAGTGGTTGCCATTGACGAAAGTTTTCGTGACTGGTCATCAGTAACGGAAATTTTTTACATCAATGCCAAAGGGCAACTCCAGGCTGCCTCGCTGGTCGGCCTGGGCTGGTATCCGGTGAGTACGATTGTCGACCGCTACGAAACCATGGTGAGAACGTACGGATCTCGCCCTGCGCCAACGGTACTGCCAAAACAGGTGGTGAAATCTAAAACGGCACAGGTGCCGGATGAACCTACTCCGGGCAAGGACGGTAAAACCTATGCCGGGCAGCTTCAGAAGATGACCAAAGCAGAGCGCTGGCAGGCGCGTAAGGATCTGATTGCGAAGGGGAGTAATAGCCTTTATCCGGATGCCCAGATCGCCGCGAAGCGTCTGGCGGCGAATAATATCGCGGTGGAAAAAGCGAAGCTTGCGGAAAATATTTATAAGACCGTGAACCCGCTGGAAACCACACCGGGCGTGCCGGAGGGGTGGACGGATATCAGTAATGACGATGCGCTGTTAGGAAAGTTCGGGCTGAACAAATCAATGCTCTTTGACGATGATACGTCCCCCAATTTTCTGGCGCGCGTCTATCAACCGAAGCCGGAAGTGTTTGGTACAGATATGAACCCCACACTGGTATTCAGGGGATCGCGCGAGCCTGGTTTCGCCTCCCTGTCTGAGAATGTCTCCTCTTTACTGACCAAAGGGGAGCTGGCGCCGGTGGTAAACGGGGCTGACTGGTCGAATAACTTCTCACAGGGCATGGGTATGGCTTCAGATTATTATAAAAAGGCCGTGAGTATCGGTAAGGAGCTGGCAAGGTCAGGCCAGAATATTGATATTGCCGGTCATTCCCTTGGCGGTGGCCTCGCCTCTGCAACCTCCATGGGCAGCGGGAAAGCGGGATGGACGTTCAACGCCGCCGGCCTGAATGCCGGAACCGTAGAAAAATACGGCGGCAAGATATTAGGCAGTACGGATAATATCCAGGCTTATCGGGTTGAAGGTGAGCTGCTGACGAAGATTCAGGAAGTTAACCCCTGGGAGGATCTGAAAACGATGAAAGGGCATGTCCCTTCGTGGATCCTCAAAGAGGAAATCTCTGCGCTGAGCCCTAATGCTGCCGGAATACCCCACGATCTTCCCGGTGGAACCGGAAGCGCGCTGGACCGCCACGGGATTAATCAGGCTATTGATTGCATAGAGCAGCAGAAGGATGAGGATATTTCGATAATCGGGAGTCGATTGTGAAAAAACGGTTGATGGCTTTTGTCGCGTTATGTTTTTTATTCATGATTCAGGGGTGTAAGCAGGATATGGACCTTAATCCACAGGACTACTTCAGCGGTCAGCAGCTTGAACTGGCGAAAGCGATTGAAGAAGGCGATGTCGACGCGGTGAAGACGCTTGCACCAGACAGCGATCTTAATAAACCGGGAAAGCAGGATATGACCCTGCTTTTTTGGGCCATCGGCAACGCGATTAATGATAAAAAAACATCGCCCCATTTAAAGGTGATTACGTTGCTTGTTAAGGCCGGCGCAGATCCGCTCCAGCCTCGACCGCAGGGAAAAAGCAGTCCTGCTGAATTTGCCCTGAAGGGGGACAGCGCGGATTGGATCGATGCGATGCTGGACGGTGGCCTCTCACCCAACGTGAAAGATAAGGTCTTCCACGAACCGATCGTCTTCCAGTCGCTTAAAGCGAAAAACACAGAGACTCTGGAAGCCATGCTCGATCGCGGAGCTGACGTCAATGCAACCAATTCACTGGGTAAAACGCTGGTGTTTGATGCGCTGGATAACCAGGCTTACGAGCATGTCTTGTTACTGCTCGATCGTGGAGCGGACCCGTCAGTTAAGGCTAAAAATGGCTGGTCAATGAGTAATGCGCTTGCGGACGCGCTGAGTGGACTTGATAGAGGCAGCGAGCAATACGAGAAGTTAAATGAAATAAAAGAGAAACTTATTCAGAAAGGGGGCGTGTGGCCACCTGCGCCGGTTAAGTGATTGCTCAACTTTCATGAAAGCCAGAGATAAGGTTTTTTCCGGAGTTTCCATTAGCCTGCACTCTTTGGATTTATAAAAACGAAAGTTCGTACCTCCAGACAAATCAACCCAGCATTGCATCAATCCAAATCCATCTCGTCGAAATTAGCTTTACGTTCATAAACGTTCCCAGCATAAACCATTACGGAATAAAGATTATGCTCAACCGAATTACCGTCCAGCTCCCGGTTGAGGGGCTGCTTTTCTGGAAACTCTCCGGCCGCGAAGCGATGTCCGAGTCGTTCGCGCTGACGCTGACCCTGCTTGGTACGGACGCGCGCATTGACCGCAGCAAGCTGCTGGGCCAGCCGGTCACGGTGACCATCCCCACGCAGAACCTGCTCACCCCCCGCTATATCAACGGCAAGGTGACGCGCGTGGCGGTGAGCGCCGTGGAGCTGACGGGCACCCGCTACGCGGTGTACCAGCTGACGGTGGAGCCGGACCTGTGGCCGATGAAGCGCGACCGTAACCTGCGTATCTTCCAGGGCCAGACGGTACCGCAGATTGTCAAAACTCTGCTGGGTGAGCATCAGGTTAACCTCGAAGACAAACTTACCGGCAGCTACCGGGTGTGGGACTACTGCGTGCAGTATCAGGAATCGAGCCTGGACTTCATCAGCCGCCTGATGGAGCTGGAGGGGATTGCGTACTACTTCAGCCACGAGGCCGACAAGCATACCCTGGTACTGACCGACGCCGCCACCCAGCACCAGCCGTTCAGCGGCTATGAGGTCATTCCTTACCATCAGACGCCGTCCGGCGGCAGTACGGATGAAGAGGGCATCAGCCAGTGGGCGCTGGAGGACAGCGTCACGCCGGGAATTTACAGCCTCGACGACTATGACTTCCGCAAGCCGAACGCGTGGCTGTTCCAGGCGCAGCAGAACCCGGCGTCCCCGAAACCGGGCAGCATCGACGTGTACGACTGGCCGGGCCGCTTTGTGGAGACAGGCCATGCGGAGTTCTACGCCCGAATCCGTCAGGAGCGCTGGCAGGTGGAGCATCAGCAGATTCAGGCGACGGCCACGGCGGCGGGCATTGCGCCGGGCCACATCTTTACCCTGACCAACGCGCCGTTCTTCAGTGACAACGGCGAGTATCTGGTGACGGCGGCGGGTTACCACTTCGAGGAGAACCGCTACGCGAGCGGTGAGGGGGAAACCATTCACCGCACCGATTTCACCGTTATCCCGGCGTCGGTGTCGTACCGTCCGGCGCAGAGCACGGCGTGGCCGCGCACCTACGGCCCGCAGACGGCGAAAGTGGTCGGGCCGCAGGGCGAGAGTATCTGGACGGACAAATACGGCCGGGTGAAGGTGAAGTTCCACTGGGACCGTCTGGCGAAAGGCGATGACACCAGCTCCTGCTGGGTGCGCGTGTCGAGCGCCTGGGCGGGCCAGGGCTACGGCGGGGTGCAGATCCCGCGCGTCGGCGATGAGGTGGTGGTGGACTTTATCAACGGCGACCCGGACCGTCCGATTATCACTGGTCGCGTGTATAACGAAGCCAGCATGCCGCCGTGGGCGCTGCCGGCTGCCGCGACGCAGATGGGCTTTATGAGCCGCACGAAAGACGGTTCAGTCGACAATGCCAACGCCCTGCGCTTTGAGGACAAGGCGGGCGCGGAACAGGTGTGGATCCAGGCCGAGCGCAACATGGACACCAGCGTTAAAAATGATGAAACGCACAGCGTCGGCGGCGCGCGCAGCCATTACGTGAAGAAAAATGAACTGCATCGCGTGGAGGCTAATCAGATCCAGGCCGTGAAAGGCGGAACCGAGATCCTGACGGGTAAAGGCAAGCTGGATGCGGCGGTAGAGCAGTATGTTATTGCTTCCGGGACGAAGCTGCGGCTGGTCTCGGGCGAGAGTGCTATTGAGCTTAACGCTAACGGCAAAATTAACCTGATCGGCAAAGAGTTCAACTTCTTCGTTGAAGGGGACGGCTATATCACCACGGGCGGCAAGCTGCACCTGAATACGTCGGGCACCCAACCGGGCACAACGGCGCCGGGGTCAGGGCATAAAGGGGATATTGATGCGGCGGTGCAGGAGAAATTTACGCCCCCGGAAGAGTAACCGCTTTCTGTCTGCCGCCGGGTTGTCCGTGGCGGCACGTAAAACCCTTTAGCAATTTTAGACGCGAGTTCACCGATGAAATACACCCTCCAGGAAGGTTCCTTTACCCTTTTTCCTGCCGCCTGGCAGGACAACAGCATGAACATCATTCGCGATGACGAAAGCGGGCTGTCCGTGGTGGTCAGCCGCGGCGTTATCCCGGATGGCAGCGACTACGAACAAGAGTTTCACCGCCAGTGGGACGTGCTGCGTCCTCAGATGGGTGAGATCGCCCAGAGCGAATTTCAGCACGTAAAAGCCGGGTCTGCCGGCAACATTGATGGGGTTGAAGTTGAGACCACCTTTGACCGTAACGGCCAGCGCCTGTGGCAAAAACAGCTGGCCGTGCAGACGCCAGGCAAACCGGTACTGATGATTTTTACCCTCTCGGCCTTAAAAGCCTTTACGGAAGAGGACGAGGCGCGCTGGAGCGCACTGAAGCAGAGTCTGACGCTAAACGACAACCGGAATGTGTAAGGCATGAGCGATAACAACGCGGCCCGTAAGGGCGACGAGATTATTCACTCCAGCATTTTTGCTGATATTACCAGCATTGTGGCGGAAGGTGCCGCCTATGCGGTGATTGGCGCGGCGGTGGGCGCGGCAGCGACCGTCGCGGCCCCACTGCTGGGAGCCGGGGCCGCAGCAGCAGGCGTGGCGGCGATTGGATCCAGCTGTCTGTTGAGCGGCATTATCGGCGGGGTTCTGGCGAACGTCGCCGGGATCACCGACGATATCAGCAACGCCGCTGAAGGGCTGGGTAACGCGCTTTTCCCGCCGTCGCCTGCGGGCAAAATCACCACCGGTTCGAGCAATGTTCTGACAAATAAACTTCCCGCTGCACGCGCAGCCGGGACGTTAACGCCTGCCGATACCCCGTCCCCGGAGCCTCAGTCGCCGGGCAGCTTTGCCGACTATGCGGGCATGCTGCTCTCCGCTGCCGGACAGTTCGGCAGCGAGATGTGGCAGCCCAGCGTCGCCTCTGCTGCCGCGGGGACCTCGCCGCTGGAAGAAGACAAGGTGGCGTGTGATAAACACTCCGGGCCGCAGTATCTGGCGGAAGGCTCGAAAAGCGTCTTCATCAACGGACAGCCAGCGGTGCGCGCAAAAGATCGCACCACCTGCGAGGGCACCGTTTCCGACGACGTCTCCCCTAACGTGATCATCGGCGGTGACACGCTCACGGTCCGCGACATCAAAAGCGGCAAAACGCCGGGTCTGGCGCTGGGGATGATTGCGCTCTCCCTGCTGCGCGGGCGACCGGGCAAGATCCTGAAAAACATGCCCTGCGCGCTGGCTGCTGCCGGTGGCGGGATGCTGGCGGATATGGCTGTCAACGCCGTGTTCGGCTCCTCGCACCCGGTTCACGCCGCCACTGGCGTGAAGGTGCTGAATGACGACGACGAACTCGATTTCTCGCTGCCGGGGCGCTTTCCGCTGCGCTGGCAGCGCAGCTACAACAGCCTGACCACCCGCGAAGGGCTTTTCGGTCTGGGCTGGGCTACCACCTTTGACAGCTATCTGGCGCTGGAAGAAAACAACGCCACCTGGTTCGATGAAACCGGGCGCGAGCTGAGCTTTGAACTGCCGCCGGTCGACCGCGCGTTTTACAGCATCAGCGAAGGCATCATTATCCGCCGCAATGAGAGCGGCGATGTGGCGATAGCTGACGATGACGGCGCGGTGTGGCGTCTGTATAAACCGACCCGCGCTAACCCCTCCATCCTGCGCCTGGCCTCCCTCAGCGACGAGTACGGCAACGCGTTGCTGACGGAGTGGGATGAACACGGGCGGCTGGTCGGTCTGCACGATGAGCCGCGAGCGATCGATGTCACCCTGCGCTATGGCGATGAACGTTTCCCGCAGCGCGTTACCGCTGCCAGCCATTTCGACGGCAACCAGACATGGCCGCTGATGCATTGGGGGTACGACGCGCGCGGCCAGCTGGCCAGCGCAACGGATGCCTCCGGCGTGGTAACCCGTGAATACCGTTATAACGATGATGGACTGATGGTCTGGCACCGTCTGCCGGGTGGGCTGGAGAGCGAATACCGCTGGCAAAAATTTGACCACTGGCGCGTGGTGGAAAACCGCACCAGCACCGGCGACGGCTGTCGCTTTAGCTACGATTTAGCCGCCGGGCTGACGACCGTCGAGCACTACGACGGTCAGACGCGAAAGCATTACTGGAACGCGCAAAACCTGATTGTTCGCTACGTTGACGAGCGCGGTGAGAACTGGCGCTACGAGTGGGATGACAACGAACTCCTCACGCGTCGCATCGATCCGCTGGGTAATGCCGTTACTTTCGTCTATGACGAGATGGGCAACCGGGTGCAGGAGATCGACGCCGACGGCAATACCCGCACCACCACCTGGCTGGAGCACCGTGCGCTTCCGGCGTCCATCATCGAAGCCGACGGTAGCGCCACCCGGTTCCTGTATGACGAACATCACGGGCTGAAACGCGTGGTGGATCCGATGGGGCAGACCTCGCTGCTGCGTCGGGACGAGTTTGGTCAGGTTGTGGAAGAAGTCGATACCGCCGGGAACAGCCGCTACCAGGAGTACAACGAAGCCGGGCAGATGGTGCGTGCGACGGACTGTTCGGGCCGTGTGACACAATACCGTTATCATCCGCTGGGCTGGCTGGTGGCTGAGATAAGCGCCGACGGCGAAGAGACGCGTTACCGCTACGACGCCGCGGGGCGTCCGGTGCTGCTCGATCGCCCGGAAGGCTGGACCGAGTCGCTCAAATGGAACGAACGTGGCCTGCCGGTGAAGCATGCGGGCGCCGACGGGAAAGAGAGCGAGTTCAGATACGACGAGGCAGGGCGCTTAACCGCCACCCGTAATACGCAGGGTGAAGAGGTGCGCCGCCGCTGGGACAGCCGCGGGCGTTTGATTGCCCTGGAAAACGAAAACGGCGAAGCGTATCAGTTCCGCTGGGGCGCAGACTCGCTGCTGCTGGAAGAGGTGGGGCTGGATGGCGTGGCCTCGCAGTATCGCTACGATGCCTGCGGGCGTACGATAGCGCGCACCTTTGCCGCCGGACATCCGGAGGCCATCACCCACGCTTTCGCCTGGAGCGCGAGCGGCCAGCTGGTCGCCCGCACCACGCCGGAAGGGCAGACCCGCTACCACTACACCCCGTCCGGCCTTCTGAGCCGGATTGGGCTGCATCCCGCGCTTTCAGCCGATGCCTGGAGCGCCGAGGCCGAGCAGGAGCTTGTGTTTGAGTATGACGCGCTCGGGCGCGTCACCCGCGAAACGGGCGAGCACGGGGAGCTGGCGTGGGAGTATGACGCGCTGGGTAACCGCACCTCCGTCACGCTGCCCGATGGTCGGGAGCTGAAACAGTTCTACTACGGCAGCGGGCATCTGCTCAGCATCGCGCTTGATAAGCTGTCGGTCTCCGACTTTACCCGCGACGAACTCCACCGTGAAACCAGCCGCACCCAGGGGCTGCTAACCACACGCAGCGAATATGACCGTCTTGGCCGACTGCATCGCCGGGACGTCTTTACCGGCAATGCCCAGCGCCCGTCGCCGCGCCGCTGGTCCCGCCGCTGGGATTACGACTATCGCAATAACCTGGTGCGGGAAGAGCGGGACGATAACCCGTTCAGCTGGTACCGCTGGCAGTATGACAGCGCCGGACGTCTGCTGGTTCAGGACGGCACGCTGCCCGGTCAGGAGCAGTGGCGCTGGGATGCGGCGGGTAACCCGCTCGAAGGCTCTGCTGAGAAGGTCACGCACAATCGGCTGACGCAGCTGAACGGCATTCGCTGGCGCTATGACGTCCACGGCCGCACCGTGGAGAAAGATAACGGACAGACCCGCTGGCACTACCGCTACGACGGCGAGCACCGCCTGACGGAGGTCATCAGCCAGCCGCGGGACCGCGACAGGCCGCAGACGCAGGTCAGCTTCCGCTATGACCCACTCGGACGACGCATCAGCAAAACGCGTCGCCAGATGGTGGGCGAACAGCCAACCGGTAACCCAGTCACCACCCGGTTTGTCTGGGAAGGGTTCCGGCTGTTGCAGGAGGTGCACGGGGATGTGCCGCTGACCTACGTCTACAGCGATCAGGACAGCTACGATCCGCTGGCACGTATTGACGGCGTTGATGCCCCGGAAATCTTCTGGTTCCACTGCCAGCCCAACGGCACGCCGGAGCGGATGACGGATAGCGAAGGGCAGGTGCGCTGGGAAGGGGTGAACAGCGCCTGGGGCAAACTGCTGCGGGAAAGCGAGACGCAGGTATCAGGATATTCCCAGAACCTGCGCATGCAGGGACAATACCTGGACCGTGAGACAGGGCTGCACTACAATCTGTTCCGGTATTACGACCCGGACTGCGGAAGGTTTACGCAGCATGACCCGATAGGGCTGGCGGGGGGGATAAACCTTTACCAGTATGCGCCGAATGCGCTGGGTTGGGCAGATCCGTGGGGGTTGACTCCTGACGATCTCATTCGTTACCGGCCACATGATTCTCTTTCTGCTCAAGGTGGAGCTAGAAGCTCTGCTATTTCTAGGGCATGGGTGCAAGAAAAAGCCTTATTGCAGGATGGTGGGGCTGGCACAAGAAATTGGACAGCGCAAGAGAGGGATTTAATTTTGAAGACGCCCAACAAGAGCCTAACCTCTGTGATGTCCCGGGCAGGCTATACCGGGCATCATATCAATTCGGTAGAAGGCAATGGTACACTTGGTTCCAAATGGCAAGGTGATCCGAGGAACATTGTATTCTTGAAAAATCATAACCATCCCGACAAGTTCAATGAGCATGTCCATGGTGATCAAGGACATAGAGGGAATACTAAGAACTCGACGCGTGGGCGCTTAATCGATAGAGAAAGAACACTAAAATCTAGACAACGATGTAAGCAATTATAGGTGGAAAGATGAACATAAAAAATGCAGTCCAAGATCTTGTGAACAAATTTAAAATGAATGAATTGAATATGGGAGAGATAGACTATACAGACGATGAAAATGAGACTTCTTTTCCCGTGAATTTAAATGGGGAGGTTGATTTTTTTTATCGTCATTTGATTTTAAATGACAGTCCAACATTTGATGGTACTTTTTATTTACAGATTATTGAACCTCAAGATCTCAACGAAATATTATCCGGTTGGCGAGTTCAAAATGATACGGCTTGGCGCGATGAATATATAATCTTTGCTGAAAGAAATGGTGACGTTCTTTTTTGTGACACCCAAAATCTAACATCTCCTGTTTATGGTAGCATTCAAAAACGAAACTTTATAATTTCTGGTTCCTTAGCTGACTTTTTGAATGCTTTTTGTTCTGCTATTGAGATGGAACAAAATAATTATGATGGTGATGCTACAGATGATGAATTTAATTTAAGAGAAGATTTTCTGGAAGATATCGATGTGATGCTTAAAACTAAACTAAAAGATGTTGAGGTTGAAGGGTTTAAGAAATTCTTTTTTGGTTAGTTTTTAAGTTTTTTAATAATAAAGATTTACTGTCTTAGATACCTCCTTGCTTCTAAAAGCATTTATTTCTTATTCCCCTTTTTATAGGTGAGGAGGTTTATTTGCTATTGCTAATGAATAAACACATGAATAATACTTACATCTCTTGTAGAAAAAGGAAACGAATTTCATGATAAAAAAATAAGCCGAGGCTTTAGAGCAATAACAAAATGTCCGGCAGGCTCTTCCTGAGCCGCAGATCGAATGGAAAATTGCCAACTGCAACTCTGCGTACATGTACAGTGCTTGCTTTGCTCTCAAGGAGAACGATGAGGCGAAAAAATGGGGGGAGAGGATACTTAGTACACGTGGATCGGATATAGAGACAGCGCCGTTAATCGACCTCGGCATGGTTTTTTATGAGTTGAATCAATTTGATGAAGCGTACAAATATTTTAATGATTCTTATAACTACGTCAAAGAACGAACGTTTCAAGACAGAGCTGAAAAATACCTTGAGTTCTATTTTCCTAAGAGTGCGCAAGTTCGTTTTTTTCATAAAAAACAAATCAAACTTTAAACAAGAAGTTCATCCCATCGCCATTTTTAACGATTTGATTTTTTGCTTTCTGCACGCAACTTCCCTTTTTCTTTACGTCATGCTCATTCTTTTAAGTGTAAAGTCTTTAGATATTAGACTCTGAGCATTTAAAAGTCTTTTACCATCTGTACGCAATAATGAAATTATGACAACTGCGATCGTCTGCTGGTAATCCACCTCGAACGACTTGCTGGAAAGGACACGCACAACCCCCTGACGCATGCTTAATCCGTTAAATCAAGGGGAATTGGCTCCTAAGCACGTTGATCCAACAACGCCAGGTAGATCGTATGTATTACCATCAGTATGGGCAGAATGGCTTGAAGAAGTAGCGATTCCAGGCTCCGGTAATGTAAAATAGGTTACTATATGAATATTAATAAAGATGATGATCTCCTTGTGATAGTAAAGAAAGAAGGAATATATTATTGGTTCGTGGCGTTCAAAGAAATGTGGATTTTAGATAGAATTAAATGGATAGAGGGTTTTGTGAAAAGTGAGGTGGAAATAAATCTACAGGATGTCCATAAGGAAAGATATGACATACCCGTAGTAAATGAAGAAAACGCGCAGATATTTATTGATGGGTTAATTAAAGATGGCTATTCATTCGATAAGGATGACATAGCTGATGAGTTTTTTAGTAGGCTTTCGCAAAAAACAACTTGGTGGGATATATATGATCTTATGCCGGATTTGCTTATAGATTTTGATAATAAAAGACTATATTCGGAGTATGTTGAAAGTATGCATTATCAAAAATATGTTCCTGATGGTTGGCAAGGTGAGCTTGTTGATTTCTGCGGTAATGGAACGTTACCTCAAGATGAAATGTTCTGGATAAAGAATGGAACAAATCATAGAAACGTTATCATTGCTGAAGGGTAAAAAAAATTTTCAGCATACCATTTTAGATTATGCAATTGTCTTACAACACGCGAGTTAGTTTTTGTGTTAACCGATAAAAAGCCATTATTAACCGTTGTAACCCTATTTGATGCTTAGGGCAAAAGCTTCTTTGCCTGCACTGCCACGAGGCACATTTTTCTATTACTTAAAAATCATCTGAACGAAGAAGGGGTTGTTGTCTTTAGCTATGTGGAAAATCAAAATGGCTGGCATGATTGGTTTTATTTAAATGGTATGAAGCGTAACGCGTTGTCTCGATCAGGCCCTGCTTATTATGATAAAATGCGATTCAAAACTTTTAACGATTCCCGCTCGCAAAAAAAAAGGATTTAGAAGATATATTATTGTCGACCGGCAGACCTCTCCTAAGAAACGGTGGTGTCAGCCTCGCTAAGTATTAGAGTCTGGCCTTACTTGTTGAGTGATTAATCGAGGTGCCTTTTCAGACGTTAAAGCTTGCGACTACACAAATCATTTCTTTGGAGGTGAGCAAGAAGTCAGATCTCTAAGATATTTTTTTGACTCCCTAATAAAAAATGTACGTGAAAGCGTGGATTTTTCCCGTTCATAAAAATTAAACGTAAACAAGAAGTTCATCACATCGCCATCTTCAACAATGTAGTCTTTTCCTTATGCACGCATCTTGCCTCCTTCTTTCGCGCCTGGCCCTTCCTGACCCAGCTCTTCCATAAACTCTTCACGGTCGGCATCGTCCAGTTCAGTATTATCGGATTCAACCGTGGCGCAAACTACTAACACTAACGAACCCGCAGCGAATATGACCGTCTTGGCCGCCTGCATCGCCGGGATATAGTTACCGGTAATTTTCAGTGCTCTTGGTTGCACCGCTGGGATACTACCGGTAACCCGCTCGAAGGATCTGCTGAGAAGGTCACGCACAACCGCCTGACGCAGCTGAACGGCATTCGCTGGCGCTATGACATCCATGGTCGCACCGTGGAGAAGGATAACGGCCAGACCCGCTGGCACTACCGCTACGACGGCGAGCACCGCCTGACGGAGGTCATCAGCCAGCCGCGGGACCGCAACAGGCCGCAGACGCAGGTCAGCTTCCGCTATGACCCACTCGGACGACGCATCAGCAAAACGCGTCGCCAGATGGTGGGCGGACAGCCAACCGGTAACCCAGTCACCACCCGGTTTGTCTGGGAAGGGTTCCGGCTGTTGCAGGAGGTGCACGGGGATGTGCCGCTGACCTACGTCTACAGCGATCAGGACAGCTACGATCCGCTGGCACGTATTGACGGCGTTGATGCCCCGGAAATCTTCTGGTTCCACTGTCAGCCCAACGGCACGCCGGAGCGGATGACGGATAGCGAAGGGCAGGTGCGCTGGGAAGGGGTGAACAGCGCCTGGGGCAAACTGCTGCGGGAAAGCGAGACGCAGGTATCAGGATATTCCCAGAACCTGCGCATGCAGGGACAATACCTGGACCGTGAGACAGGGCTGCACTACAAACTGTTCCGGTATTACGACCCGGACTGCGGGCGGTTTACGCAGCAGGACCCGATAGGGCTGGCGGGGGGATAAACCTTTACCAGTATGCGCCGAGTGCGCTGGGTTGGGTGGATCCGTGGGGGTTGAGCCGTAAATGTAAGGATCCATCTAAAGAAGCAACGAAGTGGCAAGGCCCTGGAAATGATGATTATCCCGGTATTGATGTTTATAAGAATAGGAAGCTTAAAAAAGGTACAATTCTATATGCTCTTTACCCGAATGGAAATCAGCAACTCTCATATACTGTGACATTCCCAACAGTCAATCAATATAGAGGTGATCCTTTGGGTTATCATCAAGCGTTACAGGTAAAATTAGATCCTCGATGGCCCGTACGTACGAAATTAAGAGCTTTCTATGTAAGCGAAGACATAGATGTTGCTTACGGTAGAGCAGCAGCCAATAAGTTGTATGGAGATGGGGGAGGACTTCAGTTCTTTATCCCAGAGGAATCGAGACATCTTTTAACCCCAGGAAAGATTATAGATATATGATAAACCTAAATTTTAATCCGAAAACGGGAAAGCTAACTTTCGATGATCTAACTATGGAGATTGATACTGAAGAAGGATTTTGCAAAAGTAAACTTTATCACAAACTAAATACGTTTGGTTCTGTAAGGAAATACATACCTTATCACTATCTTATTGATTCGGTGGTTTTTTTCGATAAAGAATTTGAAATTAACATACGGCCAATAAGTTTTGGTTTTCCTTTTATGGTTCATCTTGTCGATAAGGATAGTGAATATTATAAATCCCTAAATGACTGGGATGCGAGAACTAATATTAACATGCTAAAAAATTCAGTGAAAAATTTGTCTGATTGGCTAAGTCTTTCTCTGAATTTAGGTGTTCCTGACATTACGGAAACAGAAATGATTAGATGGGATTGCGAATGGGGCCGAATTTCTGTTTCGTATGAGACAAAGTCATTCAACCATGGTATATATATAGTTTGGAGTTCAATATAATTAATCACTAAAACATGGCTAAATTAAGTTATTGACTAATGAAATCACCCATTTACTTTTAACTTAACTTAACTTAACTTAACTTAACTTAACTTAACTTAACTTAACTTAACTTAACTTAACTTAACTTAACTTAACTTAACTTAACTTAACTTATAATTATTGAATTTAAAAGCTATAGAGAAAATGAAAATAACTAATCGACTGAAAAAGAAGTTATTAGTCCTTGATGGCATTGACAATGATTTCATAGAGTATGGAAAGGAAATAACATGCCCTGAATGCGAGGGGGTAATAGTCTACTCTATCGTAAACTCATATGAGTTTGACACGCTCACAGAAGAGGTAAAATGCTTTTTGGTTAAGAAAATGAGAGGTGTGAAGCTTGATAGTGAACATAAGAAATATAGCTATGATGAAAGCCAATTAGATGTTTCGAAAAACACATGTTCAAAGTGTTTAAAAGAGTTTTCCGCTGTATTAACGTATAAAGAAGTGCAGCCAGCCCGATACCGGGTATATCTTGTGGGGCTTTTTGAAGGTGATTTGAAGCAGATCAAACTTTAAACGTTGAGGTTTACCAATGATTGAAAATCTCATTTGTATTAAAGAAAAAGACCTGCTTCAATGGGCGTGTGGTGAAAGTAACATACTGGTTAGTGTGTCATTTTTAAGCTATGCATTGGTCGACTTAACACGCCAGTTAGTCTTTGTGTTAAGCGAGCCTAAGCCATTACCAACCGTTTTGACCATCTTCAATGCTCAGGGCGAAAAACTATTTTGGTCTGCCCCTCCTGAAGGTGCGACTTTCTATTACTTAACATTCAACCTGTCAAAGGAAGTGATCGTTGTCTGTAGCTATCCAGCAAAAAAAAATGGCTGGCATGATTGGTTTTATTCCTGGGATATGAAGCGTAACGTGTTGTCTCAATCGGGCCCTGCGTATTAAGTTCAAAAGCGCCAAAAATGATAACTATAACCGGTGGCAAAAAAGGAACTGTATCAGCAGTTATATCAAGCAGTTTAAAAAAGGCTACGAGGAAAAAGATGACTACGGTTTACATTGTCATATTGACGTATATAAACCCCTTGAGGAGGTTGACGCAACGATACCTTCTCATGTTGAGTGACTAAAAAAGGGTATTCAGAGGGGATATTTCTGACTTCCGGAAGACGGATCCCAAGAACTGGTGGGGTCATTCTCGCTAAATCTGAGAGTCCTGCATCTCTTAAAGAGCGCTAGCGCGAGGGCTCTTTTCAGGCGTTAGGCTTGTTTCTGCCGAAATCATTCCCTTAGATTCCAGCATGAAAACTGATCTCTTAGACAATGTGTTTTAACCTCACAATAAAAAAATCCACGCCAAAGCGTGGATTTTTTTCATTCAAAACAAATCAGACGTTAAACAAGAAGTTCATCACGTCGCCATCTTTAACGATGTAATCTTTCCCTTCCGCACGCATCTTGCCTGCTTCTTTCGCGCCTTGCTCACCCTTGTAGGTGATGAAGTCTTCAAACGCGATAGTCTGCGCACGAATGAAGCCTTTCTCGAAGTCGGTGTGGATCTTACCAGCCGCCTGAGGCGCGGTCGCTCCCACAGGGATGGTCCACGCACGCACTTCTTTCACGCCAGCGGTGAAGTAGGTTTGCAGATTCAGCAGCTCATAGCCCGCGCGGATCACGCGGTTCAGGCCCGGCTCTTCCAGACCCAGCTCGGCCATGAACTCTTCACGGTCGGCGTCGTCCAGCTCAGCGATGTCGGATTCAACGGCAGCGCAAACCGCCACAACTACAGAACCTTCAGCCGCAGCGATTTCACGCACTTTGTCGAGGTACGGGTTGTTCTCGAAACCGTCTTCGTTGACGTTGGCGATGTACATGGTTGGCTTCAGGGTCAGGAAGCTCAGGTATTTGATCGCCGCTTTGTCTTCGTCAGTCAGGTTTTTCAGCGCGCGCAGCATGCCCGCGTTTTCCAGCTGTGGCAGACATTTTTCCAGCGCAGCCAGTTCCGCTTTCGCGTCCTTGTCGCCGCCTTTGGCTTTCTTCTGCACGCGGTGAATGGCGCGCTCGCAGGTGTCAAGGTCAGAGAGGGCCAGCTCGGTGTTGATGACGTCGATGTCGTCAGCCGGATCCACTTTGTTGTTAACGTGGATAATGTTGTCGTTCTCGAAGCAGCGCACAACGTGGCCGATCGCTTCGGTTTCACGGATGTTGGTCAGGAACTGGTTGCCCAAGCCTTCACCTTTGGATGCGCCTTTTACCAGGCCCGCGATGTCCACGAACTCCATGGTGGTTGGCAGAATGCGCTGTGGCTTCACGATTTCCGCGAGCTGGTCCAGACGCGGATCGGGCATAGGAACAACACCGGTGTTCGGCTCGATGGTACAGAACGGGAAGTTCGCCGCTTCAATACCTGCTTTGGTGAGCGCGTTGAACAGGGTGGATTTGCCAACGTTTGGCAGACCGACGATACCGCATTTGAATCCCATTTCTAAATCACCTTAATATCTTGATAATCAATCCGTTAACGATAACCGATTGAAGAAAAGTAAATAACTACGCCTATTATACACGTAACCCGCGCGACGCGCGGTAAAAAAGCCCCAGGGCGCCGTTTATTGCGCTTTGAAAGCGTGCAGTCGATTGGTGGCTTTCGTCAGGCCGTCCTGAAGCCAAATCTCGGTGCAGCGGGCCGCTTCGTCCACCGCTTCGTCAATCAACTTCTGCTCAGAAACCGGGGGTTTACCCAATACGAAACCAACAACTTTGTTTTTATCGCCCGGATGGCCGATTCCCACGCGCAAACGGTGGAAATTAGGGTTATTACCCAGTTTGCTGATGATGTCTTTCAGACCATTATGGCCGCCATGACCGCCGCCCAGTTTGAACTTCGCCACGCCTGGCGGCAGGTCCAGTTCGTCGTGGGCCACCAGGATCTCATCCGGATTGATGCGATAAAACGTTGCCATGGCCGCCACGGCTTTGCCGCTCAGGTTCATAAAGGTGGTTGGCACCAGCAACCGCACGTCAGCACCCGCAAGATTGATGCGTGAGGTATACCCGTAAAACTTGGGTTCTTCACGCAGGGGAGCGCGCAAACGCTCCGCCAGCAGATCAACATACCAGGCACCGGCGTTATGGCGGGTAGCGGCATACTCTGCGCCCGGATTGGCGAGGCCGACAATCAGTTTAATCGTCACGATTTACTTCCTAATGGGTTCCAGATCTGGCGCGTAGTTTACTGTCTGGCGCGCCGCTTGACAAAGTTCTGCCTGCGGTACACCGAAATGCGAATAATTTCCTCTTTGAACAATTAGAATTTCAAGCTGTTCAATGTCTTATTTGTAAATTTTTGTCCGGGAGTGATCTGTAAATGTGATCATTCACGCAACTCATATAAGAGGCGTTGTCTATACTTTACACACAAGGAGAAGGGGCTTTTCCCCTGACAACCCAAAGTTCCGGAGGTGACATATGAAACGCAAAAACGCTTCAATGCTCGGTAACGTGCTAATGGGGTTGGGACTGTTCGTGATGGTCGCCGGTGTCGGTTATTCAATCTTAAACCAATTACCGCAGCTTGACCTCCCACAATACTTTGCGCATGGCGCGGTGCTGAGTATCTTCCTAGGTGCGGTATTGTGGCTCGCCGGGGCGCGCGTGAGCGGACATGAGGAAGTCTGCGATAAATACTGGTGGGTGCGCCATTACGATAAACGATGCCGCCGCGACCAGCGCAAGCATAGCTAGTGCCCCATAAAGAACACCGAAACGACTTCATCTGAAGTCGTTTTTTTTGCATGACGCATTGACCCTCACGTAACGTAAGGCTCCAGAGTAACGACACTGGCAGAATAAAAGGAGCCGTTATGTTGATACAGGTGGGTGAACTGGCGAAACGTGCCGGGATCACCGTGCGGACTTTGCATCACTACGAGCAAACAGGGCTGTTGTTACCTTCTGCCAGAAGCGCGGCAGGCTACCGGCTTTATAACCTGGCGGATGTGCAGCGTCTGCATATGATCCAGACGCTGGCAAAAGCCGGGCTGGAGCTTGCCGAAATCAGGGATTTTCTGGAACAGCGTTCGCTGTCATTAGCCGAATTACTCGACGGGCAAATCACTCTGCTGGACAAGCAACTGCGTAGTATCCATACGCTGCGCAACCGGCTGGTGGAATTGCGTACCGGGCTGACCGACGATGCGACGCCGGATCTGGAATCCTGGCTACAGACTCTGGAGTTAATGAATATGTACGATCGCTGGTTTAGCAAAGAAGAGTTGCAGCAACTACCGTTTGCGGTAGAGAAAGAGGCGCTGGCGGATATCTGGTCGGGTCTGGTGACGGAGGTTAAACACTTGCTGGAACAGAACGTCAGCGTCACGGACGCGCGGGCGACCGATTTGGCTTCACGGTGGATGGAACGCCTGGAGCAGGATACCGCAGGCAAACCGGAATTTTTGACCCGTCTGAACGAGATGCACAGCGTGGAGCCGCAGATGCAGGAGCAAACCGGCATTACGCCGGAGATAACTGATTACATCACGCGGGCGTTTGCCGAATCAAAGCTCAGCATCTGGGAGAAATATCTCACTGCCGAAGAGATGGCCTTTACCCGGGCGCACTACTTTGACCGGATGATGGAGTGGCCGCCGCTGGTGGCGAAGCTGCATCAGGCGCAGCAGGATAATCTCAGTCCCGCTTCTGACGATGCGCAAAAGCTGGCAGAAAAGTGGCTGGTTTTATTCCAGTCCTATGCAGGAACAAACCCGCAGACCCAGCAAAAATTTCGCCTCGCCATGCAGCAGGAGCCGCATCTGATGAAAGGCACGTGGATGACGCCTGCCGTGCTTGAATGGCTCCAGCAGGCGATCGGGGTGATGATGCAAAGACGAGTCTCTGCATCAGATGACTCACAGATCCGCTAACGCAGCTTCACGGTTAGGGTAGAAGGACAATCGGCCAGGGATCGGCTGCACGCCCGCGCGCGCCATGGTGCGCAGGGGCTGGAATTCAAGGTTACTTATCCGCAGCTCGCAGCCTTCCGGCAGGCGGGCAACAAAGCGCTGGAAGGCATCCAGACCGCCGGCATCCAGCACCGGGACGGCATCCCACTTCAGCACCACAATCCGTTTGCCCGCGATGCGGGATTCCAAATCGCTGAACAAACCTTCCGCTGCGGCGAAGAACAGCGGACCAATCACGCGCAGCACCAGCACATCGTCAGGCACCTCAACGTTAACCGGGGAGAGACGCGTCATCTGCGCGATGCGGCGCATAAACAGCAGCGAGGCCAGCACAATGCCGACGCTGATGGCGATAACCATATCGAACAGTACGGTCAACGACATGCAGATCAGCATCACGATAATGTCGTCTTTCGGCGCACGGCGCAGCAGGTTAACCACCTTATGCGCCTCACTCATGTTCCAGGCCACCATCAGCAGCAACGCAGCCATGGCAGAGAGTGGAAGCCATGAAAGCAGCGGGGCAAGGATCAGCAGCGCCATGATCACCAGCAGGGAGTGAATGACCGCCGAAACCGGTGATGTCGCGCCCGCACGTACGTTCGCGGCGGAACGGGCAATCGCAGCCGTAGCGGTAATACCGCCGAAGAACGGTGCAACGATGTTCCCTAAGCCCTGGCCGACCAGCTCGCTGTTGGCTTTGTGCTTAGTGCCGGTCATGCCGTCGAGCACGACGGCGCAGAGCAGGGATTCAATCGCTCCCAACATTGCCATGGAGAACGCGGCAGGCAGCAGAGCGCGAAGGGAATCCCAGCTTAGGGTGAAGCTTGAGCCCGGCATGTCCCACGGCAGAACCAGCTGTGGCAGCAGCTGCGGAATGCCGCTGCCCTGTGAGCCGTCCGCCAGAACATAGTGGAACTGGGAGCCAATGGTGGCGACCTGTCCACCGAGCAGGTTGACGACGCCCATCACCGCGCAGCCCAGCAGCAGAGCGGGCAGATGCCCCGGGAGACGAATGCCTAAGCGAGGCCAGACGATAAGTGTGCCGAGGGTAACGATGCCAATGGCTGCATCGCCCAGGTTGGCCGTCGGCAACGCCATAAACAGCGCGCCCACTTTCTGTAAATAGTGCTCCGGAACATGGGCCATTTGCAGGCCGAGGAAATCCTTAATCTGCATGGTCCCGATGGTAATCCCAATCCCCGAGGTGAACCCCAGCGTTACGGAAAGGGGAATATATTCAATCAGGCGACCAAAGCGGGCCAGACCAAACAGAATTAAAAAGATGCCGGACATCAGGGTGGCAACCAGCAGGCCTGCCAGACCAAACTGTTGGGAAACCGGGTAGAGGATCACCACAAAGGCGGCAGTCGGGCCGGAGACGCTGAAGCGGGACCCGCCCGTCAGCGCAATCACAATCCCCGCAACGGCCGAGGTGTACAGCCCGTACTGCGGCGCGACGCCGCTACCAATCGCCAGCGCCATCGCCAGCGGGATGGCAATAATCCCGACGGTGATCCCGGCTATCAGGTCACGAACAAAGCGTGACGATGTGTATTTCTCTTTCCAGCAGGCGTCGATGAGGGCGCGAAAGGGCAGAACATGTGAGGAGGTTACGTTTTTCACAATTATCTATCATCCGTGTGCGCATCATCTGTCATGTGAATGGCAGGTGAAGGAGGCATAAGTCATACAAATAAATACTATAAACAAAAAAACCCGCCGTAGCGGGTTTTTTGGCCGTGTTCGATCAGTGTTCGAACATTGCAGAGATCGATTCTTCGTTGCTGATACGACGAATCGCTTCGGCCAGCATCCCGGACAGAGTCAACGTACGCACGTTTGGCAGCGCTTTGATCTCGTCGCTCAGTGGAATAGTATCGCAGACCACAACTTCGTCAATGACGGAGTTACGGAGGTTGTTTACCGCATTGCCGGAGAAGATCGGGTGAGTGGCGTAAGCGAATACGCGTTTCGCACCACGCTCTTTCAGCGCTTCAGCGGCTTTACACAGCGTACCGCCGGTATCGATCATGTCGTCCACCAACACGCAGTCGCGGCCAGCCACGTCACCGATGATGTGCATCACCTGAGAAACGTTAGCGCGCGGACGGCGTTTGTCGATGATCGCCATGTCGGTATCGTTCAGCAGCTTCGCGATAGCACGAGCACGTACCACGCCGCCGATGTCCGGAGAAACCACAATCGGGTTGTCCAGATTCAGTTGCAGCATGTCTTCCAGCAGGATTGGGCTGCCGAATACGTTATCAACCGGCACGTCGAAGAAGCCCTGGATCTGCTCTGCGTGCAGGTCAACCGTCAGTACGCGGTCAACGCCGACGCTGGACAGGAAGTCAGCGACAACTTTAGCGGTGATTGGCACACGCGCGGAACGGACGCGACGGTCCTGACGTGCATAGCCAAAGTAAGGAATAACAGCAGTGATACGGCCAGCAGAAGCACGACGCAGCGCGTCGACCATAACAACCAATTCCATCAGGTTGTCATTCGTTGGAGCACAGGTGGACTGGATGATGAAAATATCACCACCGCGTACATTTTCGTTAATTTGTACGCTGACTTCGCCGTCGCTAAAGCGACCTACAGCGGCGTCGCCGAGGGAAGTGTACAGGCGGTTGGCAATACGTTGTGCTAGTTCCGGGGTGGCGTTACCAGCAAAAAGCTTCATATCAGGCACGAGAAGAACCTCAGGCATGCGTCCAGTGGTGGATAGCGTTCGCCGCAAACTGCGGGGCCTAAGCAAACGCTATCCAGGCGGTGTATTAAAGAGCGCGATGCAACGTCTGGAACAGGGTGACGTTGTCACCGAAACTCAGTCTGCGCCAGAATGGCCTGCTGTAGGGGGGAGGTGTTCATCCCGCGTGCTACAAAACCATGCAGCCAAACCGGCGCTTGCTCAAGCACCTGACGGGCGGCGGTTTCCGTGTCAAATTCAGCAAAGACACAGGCCCCTGTACCGGTCAGGCGCGACGGCGCGTATTCTAACAGCCAGGAAAGCACCGCATCAACCTCGCGAAAACGTTTTCTTGCGATATCCTCGCAATCGTTGCTGAATTCACAATTTAATAACGTTTTTATTGACCGTGCCGGGGTATTTCTTTTCAGGTCAGGATCTTTAAAGATGACCGGGGTAGGAATGCTCACGCCGGGGTGAACGATCAGATACCATTTTTCCGGCGGATCGACCGGCGTGAGGATTTCACCGACACCTTCAGCGAACGCCGCGTGGCCGCGCACAAACACCGGTACATCGGCGCCCAGCGTCAACCCTAACGCTGCCAGTTCGTCCGTCGTCAGACCGCTGCCCCAGAGGTGGTTAAGCGCCACCAGTACAGTTGCGGCGTTTGATGAGCCGCCGCCAAGACCGCCGCCCATCGGCAGGCGTTTGTCGATACGGATATCCGCACCGCTTCCCGCCGGCAGACGACCCGACGTCGACGCCGTTTTCATTAGCAGGCGGGCAGCGCGCACGATCAGGTTATCGTCATGCGCCACGCCGTCGACCGGCGTCAGCAGGCAAATCTGCCCGTCCTGACGCGGTTCGATGGAGATGGTGTCGCCGTAATCGACAAACTGAAACAGCGTTTGCAGGGTGTGATAGCCGTCAGCGCGCTGCCCGGTAATGTAGAGAAACAGGTTCAGTTTTGCGGGAGAGGGCCAGTGGGTCATCATTTAACGATCCAGTTGTCCATTTTCAGCTTGATACGCTGGCTACCCTGCGTCAGCTCCATATTGGACGGCAGCGACGGTTGCGTCTTGCTGTCATACGCGCTGTACACCACTTTCCAGGTTTTACCGCCCTGGGTGTAGTTCACCTGGCTCAGACGGTATTGATCGTCGAGCGTATAGTCGGTTGCGTCACCCGGCAGGCCGAGGATCCACTGGCGCAGACTATTGAGCGGAATCGGCATTCCGGTCAGCTTGCCAATCATCTCTTCGGCGTCGGTTGCCGTGTAATGCTGGCCTTTGTTATCGGTGATCTGCGCTTCGCCAGGCTTCGCGTTAAGCTCCAGCTCGGTGCTGCCCAGCGGGTTCAGCAGCAGCAGGCGATAGTTGTCCTGACCCGTTTGCTGCCAGAAGAAGCGAGCGTAAACTTTTTGTTCGTCAGAGAGATAAGCAAATGCACCGCGGGTCTGGTACTGGCTTAATTTCAGCACGTCCTGCTGGTGCTGACGCCACTGCGGTGAGTCAGGGCTTTTGCCCGGGCCTTTCGGCTGATGAACGGAACAGGCGGTCAGAACCAGGGCCGCCAGAGGCAGCAGGCGAATCATTCGGGTCATAATGATGACAAATCCTTGAGATACGTTGCAGTTATAACTGTTAATGCTAGCGTTGAAGGGTGCCACCGTCTACGTTCAAATTATCTCAAAGCGTGGCGTAAGCTATTACTCCGAAAGGGGGCAGTCTCTTTTATTGATCTCGCGCATCCTGTATGATGCGTCCTGCTAACCTTATTAACGCTGGTACTACTCCCGCTCAACATGACCCTATTAGCACTCGGTATTAACCACAAAACGGCCCCGGTTTCACTGCGAGAACGCGTTACGTTTTCGCCGGATACGCTCGACCTGGCGCTGGACAGCCTGCTTGCACAGCCGATGGTGCAGGGTGGCGTGGTGCTGTCGACGTGCAACCGTACCGAGCTGTATTTGAGCGTAGAAGAGCAGGACAACCTGCACGAGGCGCTGATCCGCTGGCTGTGTGACTACCACAACCTCAACGAAGAAGAGCTGCGCAACAGCCTGTACTGGCATCAGGATAACGATGCGGTCAGCCATCTGATGCGCGTGGCCAGCGGTCTGGATTCGCTGGTGCTGGGCGAGCCGCAGATCCTTGGCCAGGTGAAAAAAGCCTTCGCGGATTCCCAGAAAGGGCATCTGAAAGCCAGCGAACTGGAACGAATGTTCCAGAAGTCATTCTCCGTGGCGAAGCGTGTGCGAACCGAAACCGACATTGGCGCCAGTGCGGTTTCGGTTGCTTTCGCGGCCTGTACCCTTGCCCGTCAAATTTTTGAATCCCTGTCGACCGTCACCGTACTGCTGGTGGGAGCGGGCGAAACCATCGAGCTGGTGGCGCGCCATCTTCGCGAACACAAGGTGAAGAAGATGATCATTGCCAACCGCACCCGCGAACGTGCGCAGGTGCTGGCGGACGAAGTGGGCGCTGAGGTGATTGCGCTGAGCGACATCGATGAACGTCTGAAAGAGGCGGACATTATTATCAGTTCTACCGCCAGCCCGCTGCCGATTATCGGGAAAGGGATGGTCGAGCGTGCGCTGAAATCCCGCCGCAATCAGCCGATGCTGCTGGTGGATATCGCCGTTCCGCGTGATGTCGAACCGGAAGTGGGCAAACTGGCGAACGCCTACCTGTACAGCGTGGATGACCTGCAAAGCATCATTTCGCACAACCTTGCCCAGCGTAAGGCGGCGGCTGTGCAGGCGGAAACCATCGTTGAACAGGAAACCAGCGAATTTATGGCCTGGCTGCGCGCGCAAAGCGTCAGCGAGACCATCCGCGAATACCGCGGTCAGGCGGAGCAGGTGCGTGATGATCTGACGGCCAAAGCGTTAGCGGCCCTTGAACAGGGCGGCGACGCGCAGGCGATTATGCAGGATTTAGCCTGGAAACTGACCAACCGCCTGATCCATGCCCCAACCAAATCTCTTCAGCAGGCTGCCCGTGACGGGGACGATGAACGCCTGACTATTCTGCGCAACAGCCTCGGGTTGGAATAGCGCCCTATACCCATTTTCTAAGACAAGGTGCATTTACGCCTATGAAGCCTTCTATCGTCGCTAAACTGGAAGCTCTGCACGAGCGCCATGAAGAAGTCCAGGCGCTGCTCGGTGATGCCGGGACCATTGCCGACCAGGAACGTTTTCGCGCGCTGTCGCGTGAATACGCGCAGTTAAGTGATGTTTCAAAATGCTTTACCGACTGGCGACAGGTCCAGGAAGATATCGAAACCGCGCAGATGATGCTCGACGATCCTGAGATGCGCGAGATGGCGCAGGAAGAGTTACAGGATGCGAAAGCGCGTTCAGAAGAGATGGAGCAGCAGCTTCAGGTGCTTCTGCTGCCGAAAGATCCGGATGATGAGCGTAACGCCTTTGTGGAAGTCCGCGCCGGTACCGGTGGCGACGAAGCGGCGCTGTTCGCCGGAGATCTGTTCCGTATGTACAGCCGGTATGCCGAATCCCGTCGCTGGCGCGTGGAGATCATGAGCGCCAACGAAGGCGAGCATGGCGGCTACAAAGAGGTTATCGCCAAGATCAGCGGCGACGGCGTGTACGGTCGTCTCAAGTTTGAATCCGGCGGTCACCGCGTGCAGCGCGTGCCTGCGACAGAATCTCAGGGACGCATTCATACGTCAGCCTGTACGGTGGCGGTGATGCCGGAGCTGCCGGAAGCGGAACTGCCGGATATCAACCCGGCAGATCTGCGCATCGACACCTTCCGCTCATCAGGGGCAGGTGGTCAGCACGTTAACACCACCGACTCCGCTATCCGTATTACTCACCTGCCCACCGGGATTGTGGTTGAGTGTCAGGATGAACGTTCCCAGCACAAGAACAAGGCTAAAGCGTTATCCGTGCTGGGCGCGCGCATTCACGCGGCGGAAATGGCGAAACGTCAGCAGGCGGAAGCCTCTACCCGCCGTAACCTGCTGGGCAGCGGCGATCGTAGCGACCGTAACCGCACCTATAACTTCCCGCAGGGTCGCGTAACCGACCACCGCATCAACCTGACGCTGTACCGTCTGGATGAGGCGATGGAAGGCAAGCTCGATATGCTGATTGAGCCTATCGTGCAGGAATACCAGGCCGACCAGCTGGCGGCACTGTCCGAGCAGGATTAATGGATTTTCAGCGCTGGTTACGCCATGCCGCCAGTGAGCTTTCTGCAAGTGAAAGCCCGAAGCGCGACGCCGAAATTCTGCTTGAGCATGTGACGGGTAAAGCCCGCACGTATCTTCTGGCTTTCGGCGAAACCGCGCTGACCGCTGAACAGCAATCGCAGCTGGAGGCGCTGCTTGCCCGCCGTAAAACCGGCGAGCCGGTGGCGCATCTGGTTGGCGAACGCGAGTTCTGGTCACTTCCGCTGTACGTTTCAGCGGCCACGCTGATCCCGCGCCCGGACACCGAGTGTCTGGTGGAGCAGGCGCTGGCGCGGTTACCGGCGCAGCCGTGTCTGATCCTAGATCTCGGTACTGGCACCGGCGCGATTGCGCTGGCGCTTGCCAGCGAGCGACCGGACTGCACCGTGACGGCGGTAGACGTGATGCCTGATGCGGTCGCCCTCGCGCGGCGCAACGTTGAACGGCTGGGGCTGAACAATGTTTCTGTTCTGCAAAGCAGCTGGTTTGCCGCGCTTGAAAGCCGCATGTTTGAAATGATTGTCAGCAATCCGCCCTACATCGACGAAGACGATCCGCATCTCGCGCAGGGCGACGTGCGTTTTGAACCGTTGACCGCGCTGGTCGCTGCGAATCAGGGACTTGCGGATCTCGATCACATTGTGACAACGTCACGACAACATTTGCTTCCCGGTGGCTGGCTGCTGGTGGAACATGGCTGGACGCAGGGAGAGGCGGTGCGAGCGCTGTTTACGCGTGCCGGATACGCTGCCGTGGAAACCTGCCGGGATTACGGCGGCAATGAACGTCTGACGCTGGGGCAGTGGTCATGAGCCTGTTTACGCTGCTGATCTCCGTTCACCTGATTTCCGTTGCCCTGACCATCGGCTTTTTCATTGCCCGCTACTGGTGGCGCTACAGCAACAATCCGCTGATTAACGCCCGCTGGGTACGCATCGCCCCGCACTGTATCGACACGGTGCTGTTCCTTTCCGGAGCCGGGTTAATGTGGAAAACCGGCTATCTGCCATTTACTGATAAAGGCGCATGGCTGACTGAAAAGCTGTTTGGCGTTATCATCTACATCGTTTTGGGTTTTATCGCGCTTGGGCGTCATCGTCCGCGCAGCCAGCAGACAGGGTTTATCGCCTTTTTGCTGGGTCTGGTGGTGCTGTACATCATCATTAAACTCGCCACCACAAGAATACCGTTACTGGGGTAAGTCATGAGGTCCTTAGCCGATTTCGAATTTAACAAAGTGCCGCTCTGCGATGGTATGATCCTGATTTCAGAGATGATCCGCGACGATTTTACGTCACAGTACGTTTACGCTGAACTGGAGAATCTGGTCAGCCTGGCGCGCGAAGAGATCAATCAGGCACGTCCGCAGGACTGGCAATTAGAGAAGCTGATTGAGCTTTTCTACGGCGAATGGGGTTTCTGCGACACGCGAGGCGTGTACCGCCTGTCTGACGCACTGTGGCTGGACCAGGTGTTGAAAAATCGTCAGGGCAGTGCCGTCGCGTTGGGCGCCATTTTACTGTGGGTTGCGCACGAGCTGGATATTCCACTGGTGCCGGTCATTTTCCCGACGCAGATGATTTTGCGGGCGGAGTGGCTGGACGGTGAGATGTGGTTAATCAATCCGTTTAACGGCGACACGCTGGATGAGCATACGCTGGACGTCTGGCTGAAAGGCAACATCAGCCCGATAGCTGAGCTGTTCAATGAAGATCTCGATGAAGCCGATAACGCCGAAGTGATCCGCAAGCTCCTGGATACGCTGAAGTCTGCGCTGATGGAAGAGCGTCAGATGGAGCTGGCCCTGCGCGCAAGCGAAGTGCTGTTGCAGTTTAATCCGGAAGATCCGTACGAAATCCGCGACCGCGGCCTGATTTATGCGCAGCTCGACTGCGAGCACGTGGCGCTGAATGATTTGAATTATTTCGTCGAGCAATGTCCGGAAGACCCGATCAGCGAGATGATCCGCGCGCAGATTAACGCGATCGCGCATAAACACATTACACTGCATTAATCTTAATTCCGATTCACACCTGAATAAGGCGATCCTATGAAACAAAAAGTGGTTAGCATTGGTGATATCAACGTGGCAAACGACCTGCCGTTCGTGCTGTTTGGGGGTATGAACGTTCTGGAATCCCGCGATCTCGCTATGCGCATCTGCGAACACTACGTGACCGTGACCCAAAAGCTGGGCATCCCGTACGTGTTTAAAGCCTCTTTTGACAAAGCCAACCGCTCCTCCATTCACTCCTACCGTGGCCCGGGCCTGGAAGAGGGGATGAAGATTTTCCAGGAGCTGAAACAGACGTTTGGCGTGAAAGTGATCACCGACGTGCACGAAGCGTCTCAGGCACAGCCCGTGGCTGATGTGGTAGACGTGATTCAGCTTCCGGCGTTCCTCGCTCGCCAGACTGACCTGGTAGAAGCGATGGCGAAAACCGGTGCCGTGATTAACGTGAAAAAACCGCAGTTCGTGAGCCCTGGCCAGATGGGTAACATCGTCGACAAGTTTATCGAAGGCGGTAACGACCAGGTGATCCTCTGCGACCGTGGTTCAAACTTCGGTTATGACAACCTGGTTGTGGATATGCTGGGCTTCAGCGTGATGAAGAACGTCTCTAACCAGTCCCCGGTGATTTTCGACGTGACCCACTCCCTGCAATGCCGCGACCCGTTTGGCGCCGCGTCTGGCGGGCGTCGTGCGCAGGTGACCGAACTGGCGCGCGCCGGTATGGCAACCGGCCTGGCGGGTCTGTTCATTGAAGCGCACCCGGATCCGGCTAACGCGAAATGCGACGGTCCATCCGCGCTGCCGCTGGATAAGCTGGAGCCGTTCCTGAAACAGATCAAAGCGATTGACGATCTGGTGAAGAGCTTCGACGAGCTGGATACCAGCAACTAATAAAAAAACCCGCTTCGGCGGGTTTTTTTATGGGGCATATTGCCGGGTGGCGCTGCGCTTACCCGGCCTACAAAACCCGTAGGCCCTGCAAGCGAAGCGCCGCTGGGCAAAAAGGCTACGCAAATATAGTCATCAGATACGCAATAAACAGCGCCATATGCGCCGCGCCGTTCAGCACATTGGTGCGGCCGGTGGAGAAGGAAATCTGGCACAGCAGCAAGGATGCCACCATCACAATCATCTCTGGCGCACCCAGCGCAAACTGCAATTCATTCCCCGTCATAAAGGCAATCAGCGTCACCACCGGAACGGTAAGGGAGATGGTCGCCAGAACGGAGCCGAAGAACAGATTCATCGCCCGCTGCACCTGATTATTGAGCACCGCTTTCAGCGCTCCCAGACCTTCTGGCGACAGGATCAACAGGGCCACCAGGAAACCGGTAAAGGCGACCGGCGCGTTCAGTTCAGTTAACAGCGCCTCCAGCGGGTTCGCATTCATCTTGGTGACCGCAATAACGGCAATCAGATGCACGATCAGCCAAACCGTATGCCACGCGCTGCTGTGGGCCGACGGCTTACCGTGATGCGGATCATCGTCGTCGCCGTCGTCTTCATGCTCGTAAACAAACAGGCTCTGGTGCGTTTTGGTCTGGATCAGCAGGAACACGCCGTACATCGCCGCGGAAATCAGCGCCACCAGCAGCGCCTGGCCGGTGGTGAAATTGGCACCCGGCAGCGCCATCGGGAAGACCAGCACAATAATCGCCAGCGGGAACAGGGCGATCAGGTACTGTTTAATGCCAAAGAGGTTCATGTACTGGGTGGCAAATTTGCGACCACCTAATAAAAGTGAAAAACCGACCAGGCCGCCGGTAACAATCATAATGATGGAGTAGAGCGTATCGCGCATTAGCGTTGGCGCGGCGTCGCCGGTGGCCATTAATGCGGAAATTAAACTGACTTCAAGAATCACAACCGAAAGGCTTAAAATTAATGACCCATACGGCTCTCCAAGACGGTGGGCTAAAACATCCGCATGGCGTACCACGCTAAATGCACTGGTTAAAATACCCACCAGAGCCAGAATATTGATCCCCACAACCACTGGCAATGACTGACTGCTTCCCCAGAAGAGCAGCACAGCCAGTGCCAGAACCGGGAAAATGAGAGAGGTCTCCTTGTGGCGGGTTTTTACCGCCTCGTGTGTTGCTGTCATGTGTTTCTCCAACAATGCAGGTGCTTGTAATTATAGATAGATTTTAAAGGTATTAAATTAACAGAAATCTGTTAAATACCCTGTATTTTTTACTTAATTTTACCCTTTATTATAATTTTTATGTCTGAGGCTTATAATGCCTTATCTCTTTTAAATATTAGTTTAATAACAATGAATTGCATTTTTATATTGTTCATTTCTTTCTGTCGGGTGGCACCCTAGCGTATCGTCGTCCACACTTATCTTTTAGCCAAAAGAGAGGTTAACAATGCCATACAAATCGAAAAGCGAATTACCGGATAACGTGCAAAACGTATTGCCTGCCCACGCCCAGGATATCTACAAAGAAGCCTTTAACAGTGCCTGGGATCAGTACAAAGATAAAGAAGATCGCCGGGACGATGCCAGCCGTGAAGAGACGGCGCATAAGGTGGCCTGGGCCGCCGTGAA
Organism: Enterobacter cloacae complex sp. IR5441; assembly: GCF_049238215.1. Taxonomy (NCBI): domain Bacteria; kingdom Pseudomonadati; phylum Pseudomonadota; class Gammaproteobacteria; order Enterobacterales; family Enterobacteriaceae; genus Enterobacter; species Enterobacter cloacae complex sp. IR5441. The sequence goes on along the minus strand of NZ_JBMKIA010000003.1, from coordinate 238,303 downwards.
AAATGACTATGAGAAAGGGGACGATGATAAATGGCACAAAAAGAAATAGCCGCCAAATAACACGCTGCCTCCATTTTGACATTTCAGGCGGTTGACCTGCCGCTGTATTGCATCTGGCCCGCGAATTGCTTATCGTTGCTCAACTGCTGTTAAAATGAACAGCACAGAATGCCGGGAAGGCAAATTACAGATGTCGCAAGGAAGCATGCAGTGGCGGAGGTGGAATGTGTTAACGCGTGATTTCTTGATGAAGGCAGATTGTAAGACGGCATTTGGTGCTATTGAGGAATCGCTTCTGTGGTCGGTTGAACAACGTGCGGCGTCGCTTGCGGCAACGCTGGCCTGCCGCCCGGATGATGGCCCGGTCTGGATCTTTGGTTACGGCTCGCTGATGTGGAACCCGGCGCTCGAATTTGTTGAATCAGCAACCGGAACGCTGCCTGGGTGGCACCGCGCCTTTTGTTTGCGCCTGACCGCCGGACGCGGCAGCGCGTGCCAGCCAGGACGCATGCTTGCACTAAAAGAGGGCGGGCGCACCACGGGCGTGGCATACCGGCTGCCGGATACCACGCTGGAAGATGAGCTGACGCTGCTGTGGAAGCGCGAGATGATCACGGGCTGCTATATGCCCAGCTGGTGCAAGCTGGAACTGGATGACGGGCGCACCGTCAACGCGCTGGTGTTCATTATGGATCCGCGCCACCCGCTGTATGAAGCCGATACCCGAACCCAGGTGATTGCCCCGCTGATTGCCGCCGCCAGCGGACCGCTGGGCACTAACGCCCAGTACCTTTTCTCGCTAGATCAGGAGCTGACGCGTCTCGGCATGCAGGACGACTGTCTGAGTGAGCTGGTGGTGAAGGTGAAAGCGCTGCTGGAAGGGAACCCGCTCAGCAATACGCTGCGGCCGGGTTTTGCCTGATAATACGCCCGGCTGACCGGGCGTTTACGGTTATGCCGCCACGTAACTTACGGAATGTTCGAGCGACTGGCTGTGGCTGTCGATCAGCACATCCCAGGTGCCGGTGTAAGGCACCGTCAGCCAGGCCTTATCGTCCTGGACGGTAAGGATATCTGCCTGCGATTGCTTCTGTCCTTTTGTACTCATCAGATGGATGCGGCAACGCTCTGAGCAACGCACCACTACCGTATCCCCGCCAAACAGTTTCAGACTCGTTTTAACTCGTGCCATTTTATACCCCGTCGTTTTTGCCCATCCCGAGCGTGATGTTGTTCACAATTTACTCATTGCATAACACCAAAGGGGCAGGGGTGGGATGCTGATTTCGATCAAAAAATGGCGCAACGATTAAACAAAAATGACAAAATCCCTGAAACCTTTCAGCGGACGCGCGTTTACCCTGCTTAACGCGCGCCCGGGAAAAATTATATGCGGAAATGGCCAGCGGTCTCAGCAAGGTCGCCCGCCTGGCTTTGCAGCGCGCTGGCCGCCGCAGCAGACTGTACAACAAGTTCGGCGTTCTGCTGCACCATGCGATCCAGGTGAGTCACCGCGTGGTTAATCTCATGGATCCCTTTCATCTGCTCGCGGGTGGCAATGGATATTTCACGCATAATGCCTGACACGCTCCCGACGCTGGCGCGGATCTCATCCATGCTGTCGCCCGCAAGGTGCACAAACCGGGAGCCGGTTGCAACGCTTTCGGTGGTGGAATCAATAAGGGATTTGATCTCCTTCGCCGCCTGAGCACTGCGGCTGGCCAGGTTACGTACTTCCCCCGCAACGACCGCGAACCCACGGCCTTGCTCCCCGGCACGCGCCGCTTCCACCGAGGCGTTAAGCGCCAGAATATTAGTCTGGAAGGCGATGCCGTCAATGACGCTGGTGATATCGCCGATTTTCGCGGAAGCCAGTTCGATGGACTGCATGGTGCTGATGGCCTGAGCGACGACGTCGCCTCCGCGGGATGCGGCGGCAGAGGCCTTGCTCGCCTGTTCGTTCGCTTCTGCTGCCGACTCGTTTGACTGCGTAACGGAGGCCGTGATCTCTTCCACGGCGCTGGCGGTTTCGCGAAGGCTTGATGCCGCCTGCTCGGTACGCCCGGAAAGATCCTGATTACCTGCCGCAATCTCATGCGCGGCGTTTTTCACTGAGGCGCTGGCATCACGCAGCTGGACCATCACCACAGAAAGCTTATCGCTGAAGGCGTTAAACGCCTGCGCAATTTGCGCCACTTCATCGCCCCCCTTATCCGGCAGACGCTGCGACAGATCGTTAGTACCGTTGGCAATGCTGTTCATCGCGTCACGGATACCGGACAGCCGCTTAAGCAGGCGGGCAATCAGGAGGTGCATGAGGGCTCCGCTCAGCAGGGCGAGGATCGCCAGAGACAGTGCAGATGCTTTTAGCAATGACCGCATCCCGGCGGTGGCATCGCCGTTATCGAGCGCCACAACCAGCAGCCAGTGCGTCCCCGGTACGGCGGTGGCCAGGAACGTTTTTTCGCGTCCGTTAAACGTTCCGTCAACCAGGCTGCCGCTTTTCAGGGTGGCAAAATCGGTCCCTTTGATCGTCTCCGTAAAAGGCTTAAGCGTCAGCGCAGGATCGCTGCCGGCAATAACGGTGCCGTTGCTGTCCAGAAGCAGTCCGCTGCTGGCCGGAGTCGGGTGAATACCGCGCACGTTAGCCACCACGCTGTCCATCGCCACATCGCCCGCCACCACCGCTTTCAGGGCGCCTTGCTCTTTAACGGGTACCGCGAACGTCACCACCAGTTTCCCGGTGCCCGCGTCCACATAGGGTGCAGTCACTACCGGGCCATCAGCGCTGACGGCCTGCTGATACCACGGGCGAAGGGTGGGATCGTAATCAGCGGGTACCCCGGTTGGGTCAGAAAATTTAGCCGTTTTGCTGGCATAACCCACGTAGACGTTGGTGAATCCACCCGCCAGCGCAAGCTGTTTAAACACCGGAACCGGATCGTCGCTGAGCGCGACTGGCTGCGCCGAGGTGATGACGGTCATTTTGCTGTTCACCCAGTCGGCAATTGCCATGTTGTGGCTGGCGCTGGTGCTGGTCAGAATATCGCGCTGCGACTGCTGATTATCCTGGCGCGTGACCTGAAAGTTAATAATGGTATTAAGAAGAAGGGCGACGACCATACAGCCTGTCGTCGCGGCAATGATGCGGGCGCGAATGGATCTGAACATAAGTGTAATACCTGCTGTGTTGTTTCCATGCCTATCGGCAACGGTGCAGGTAAACTTGATGCTGAAACCGCGTCCATAAGAAAATAATATTTTTAGCGAGTTATTATTAAAAAGTTAATACTTTATCGGCGGAAAGCGTCCATTCAGCCAGCTCCACCAGCGTACCAATTTCCACGCCATCAATCAGCGGCAGCCCGGTAATGCCGCGCCCGTCGGTACAGGTTTTGCACAGTTTGACCGGAACGTTTTGCGCGGTCAGGATCTCCAGCATTTGTTGAATGTTGTAGCCCTCTGCGGGTTTCTGCCCCTTCAGCCCGGCCGTGACGGCATCGGACATCAAAAAGAGGCGCAGCTCCAGCTCACTCTCCTTATCGCGCAGCGCGATTGCCAGGCGCAGGCTGTTAAAAAGGGATTCACTGCCGTAGGCCGCACCGTTGGCGACGATCACAATCTTCTGCATGTTGACTCCTGTTCTTTGAAAAGGCACGAATATTGCTTCTCGTACCGAAGAATACGTATCGGGGAGAGAAACGATGACGATAGTGGCTGGCAGTTCCCCTGGCGCAACCGAATGGTTCCAGCGTGCGAGAATGTTGCGCGAGGAACAGCTCGGCAGACTGGCGCAGCTGGGCGCACTGGTGAACGGCATCAGTCGACTGGTGCATATGCTACAGTGCGAGCGCGGTGCGTCAAATGTCTGGCTCTGCTCGCAGGGCAAATTGTACGCGCCTGAATGCAAGGCCAGCAGGGCCCTGGTGGATGAAAACCTTGCTGTATTGCACCGGCTGTTTAACGAACCGCTGCCGGGCAGCGCCCTGTGCGAACGTATTGCCAGCGCACTGCACGGCCTTGAGACGCTAACGGCGCTGCGTGATGGCGTTACAGGCCAATGCGTCACCGCGCCGGAAGCGATGGAACACTACAGCCGCATACTGCGTCATTTGCTCAGTATCGTACCTCAACTCAGCGACAGCATTGACGATCCGCACATCGCGGGCCGATTTGTGGCCCTTTACAGCCTGATGCAGGGCAAAGAACTTGTGGGACAAGAGCGGGCGCTGGGGGCTATTGGTTTCACCCAGGGATTCTTTGACGATGAAACCCGCCAGCGGCTGGTGGATCGCATTGATGGCCAGCAGGCCTGCTTTGAGGTTTTTATCTCCCATTGCACTCCAGACGTGCAGGAGACGTTTATCCTCAACTGCCAGCCGGGTCTGGAGACTGAAAAACTCAGGCGTGAAGCGTGCACCCGCCAGCCTCCGGCAGATAACGGCGATACCGCCCTCAAATGGTTTGCCCTGCAAACCGCGCGCCTTGAGCACCTGCGCACGCTGGAGGAGGTGGCAATTGCCGATCTGATGACGGCAGTTGAGGAGCGCCGCTATAGCGAAAACCTGCACGTAGACGATGAGCACGACGATATCCTGGCGCGATTTCCTGACAGACCGCTGCTGCCGCTGGTGCGCCAGCAGGCGCGTGAAATTGAGCAACTCTCCCGTCAGCTTGCTTCCCTGCGCGACTCGCTGGAGGAGCGTAAGACCATCGATAAAGCCAAAAGCGTGCTGATGACGCACCAGAACATGAGCGAGGATCAGGCGTGGACTGCCCTGCGCAAAATGGCGATGGATAAAAACCAACGCATGGTAGATATCGCCCGTGCGCTGCTTACGGTGAAAAATCTGTGGAAGATACCCCTTGGGGAGTAGTTGCACAGTCAGTGAGCAATTTATGCCTGATTGGGGTGCGTAATACAGCGCTCTTCTTGCAGAAACCCCGTAACGCCGGGGATGAAAAGCTGGCATTACCTTTGCATTAACAGATTAACCATTTTCGACGATGCGCCAACGGCGGTGCATGCGTCTTCAGGATAAAGGCGTCCAGCGGTGCTTCAGCACCGTCGGGCGCTTTTTTTTGCCTTTTTTCAGGAGCAATTATGGCGGATTTGTCGAGACGGCGGTTATTGCAGGCCAGCATGCTGGCGAGTGGTGCGATGCTGTTGCCGGGTGTCATGCAGGCCGCATGGGCGGCGGGGTCAGATAAGCCGGAGCAGGATACCGTGCGTATCGGGTTTATCCCCCTGACCGACTGCGCGCCCGTGGTTATCGCGGCCCTGAAAGGGTTCGATAAAAAACACGGCATTACCATTGTACCTACCAAAGAGGCGAGCTGGGCGGCGGTGCGCGACAAGCTGGTGGCGGGCGAGCTGGACGCTGCGCACATTCTTTACGGCCTGCTGTACGGTCTGGAGCTGGGTATCGCGGGCAAGCCGCAGCAGATGGCGAACCTGATGACCCTCAACCAGAACGGTCAGGCCATTACGCTCTCCAGCGATCTGGCGGAGAAGGGCGTTCGTGACCTCGATGGGCTGAAAAAGCTGATTGCGCAGCAGGCGCCGGGAACCTACACCTTCGCGCATACCTTCCCGACGGGAACGCACGCCATGTGGCTCTACTACTGGCTGGCCAGCGCGGGGATTAACCCGTTTGACGACGTGCGCACCGTGGTGGTGCCGCCGCCGCAGATGGTGATGAACATGCGCATTGGCAACATGGTCGGGTTTTGCGTCGGCGAGCCGTGGAACGCGCGGGCGATTAACGACCGCATCGGGTTTACCGCCGCCACGTCGCAGTCCATCTGGGCCGATCACCCGGAAAAGATCCTCGGCACCCGACGCGACTGGGTGGCGAAAAATCCGCACACCGCACGGGCGCTGGTGAGCGCCGTGATGGAAGCCGCGCGCTGGATCGAGGCGTCAGCGGAAAACAAACGCGAAACCGCGCAGATCCTCTCGCGCCGCGCCTGGCTCAACTGCAAGGAACAGTATCTCACCGGACGTATGCTTGGCGAGTACGACAACGGGGTCGGTCAGCGCTGGCAGGATGCGCACCCGATCCGTTTCTTCAACGAGGGTGCCGTGAGCTACCCGTATCTCTCTGACGGGATGTGGTTCTTAACCCAGTTCCGCCGCTGGGGCTTGCTCAACGCCGCGCCGGATTACGCGGGCATTGCACAGCGCATTAACCAGACCGCGGTCTGGCAGGATGCCGCGACCGCCGTGGGCGGCATGTCCACACCGTCATCACCATATCGCAGCAGCACCCTGATGGACGGCACCGTCTGGAACGGCACCGATCCGGAAGGGTACGCCAACCGCTTCGCCATTCACCGTAAAGGGGCCTGAGTATGCAGCATCTGCAAAATACAAAACCACAAGAGACGTCAGAGAGCGGGGAAGTGATTGTCCTGCCTCCGCTACAGGTTCGCCGTCGTGCGCCAGCGTTTACGCGTCGGATGAATGATTTTTTACAGCGCGTCATCCCGGCGCTGCTCGGTCTCGGCCTGCTGGTGGTGCTCTGGCAGCTGGCAGCGATAAACAGTAAAGGCTTTCCGACGCCGCTCAGCACGCTCGATTCGGCCATGACCCTGTTTGCCGATCCGTTTTATCGCGACGGGCCAAACGATATGGGCATTGGCTGGAACGTGCTGGCGTCGTTGCAGCGCGTCGCCATCGGCTTCGGTCTGGCGGCGATGGCGGGCATTCCGCTGGGCTTTTTGATTGGCCGCTTCACCTTTTTCTCGCGCATGTTCAACCCGCTGATCGCGCTCCTGCGTCCGGTCAGCCCGCTGGCCTGGCTGCCTATCGGCCTGCTGCTGTTCCAGAAAGCGGAGCCTGCATCGAGCTGGACCATTTTTATCTGCTCCATCTGGCCGATGGTGATCAACACCGCTGAAGGGGTACGCCGTATTCCGCAGGACTACCTCAACGTGGCCCGGGTGTTGCAACTCTCAGAGTGGACCATCATGCGCCGCATTCTTTTTCCCGCCGTACTGCCTGCGGTGCTGACCGGGGTACGCCTCTCCATTGGCATTGCCTGGCTGGTGATTGTCGCCGCCGAGATGCTCACCGGAGGTTTAGGCATTGGCTTCTGGATCTGGAATGAGTGGAACAACCTCAACGTCGAAAACATTCTCATCGCCATCGTCATCATTGGCGTGGTCGGGTTGCTGCTGGAGCAGGGGCTGATGCTGATCGCCCGTCGCTTTAGCTGGCAGGAAAAATAAGGAGTGAACATGAAACCGTTAATTCAGGTCCAGGCCGTGAGCCAGCGTTTTTCCACCGCCAGCGGCGAGTTTCTGGCGCTGCAAAACGTCTCTTTTGATATCCACGAGGGCGAAACCGTCAGTCTGATTGGTCACTCCGGCTGCGGCAAGTCGACGCTGTTAAACCTGATCGCCGGGATCACGCTGCCGACGGAAGGCGGGCTGATTTGCGACAACCGCGAAATCGCCGGGCCGGGGCCAGAGCGCGCGGTGGTGTTCCAGAACCATTCGCTGCTGCCGTGGTTAACCTGCTTCGACAACGTGGCGCTGGCGGTGGATCAGGTTTTCCGTCACACCATGAGTAAGGCCGAGCGCAAAGCGTGGATTGAGCACAACCTCGACCGGGTGCAGATGGGCCACGCGCTGCATAAGCGCCCCGGGGAGATCTCCGGCGGTATGAAGCAGCGCGTCGGGATTGCCCGGGCGCTGGCAATGAAGCCGAAAGTGCTGCTGATGGATGAGCCGTTTGGCGCGCTCGATGCGCTGACACGCGCCCATCTTCAGGATTCGGTGATGCAGATCCAGCAGGCGCTGAACACCACCATCGTGCTCATCACCCACGATGTGGACGAGGCGGTACTGCTCTCTGACCGCGTACTGATGATGACCAACGGCCCGGCGGCCACCGTGGGTGAGATCCTGCGCGTCGATCTGCCGCGCCCGCGCAACAGGGTGCAGCTGGCGGATGACAGCCGCTATCACCACATGCGCCAGCAGATCCTCCATTTCCTCTACGAAAAACAGCCGAAAGCGGCGTAATGAGGGGGCACGATGCGACTGGTCATTATCGGTAATGGTATGGCGGCAGCCCGGCTGATTGCGTCGCTCACCGGGCGTGTTCCCGGTCGTTTCGCTATCACCGTCATCGGTGACGAGCCTGAGCAGGCGTACAACCGCATCCAGCTTTCACCGGTGCTGGGTGGCGAAAAGCAGGCGGAGCATATCTGTCTGCACGATGAAGACTGGTACACGGCACGAGGCGTGACGGTGCTGCGAGGAGAAAAGGCGCTCGCAGTAGACGTCAACGCGCGTGAAGTGCATACCTTTGCTCGCACGCTGGGCTGGGATGCGCTGGTGTTTGCCACCGGGTCTACCCCTGTAGTGCCGCCGATCCCCGGGGGCGATGCGCCGCATGTGTTCACCTTTCGCACCCTGGCAGAGACCCGCGCCATCCGGAACCTCTCCGGACCGGCGGTAGTGCTGGGCGGCGGCGTACTCGGCGTGGAGGCCGCGGCAGCGCTGGCGCGCAACGGTGACAACGTCACGCTCGTGCATCGCGGTCCGTGGCTGATGGAACAGCAGCTGGATCAGCAGGCGGGACTGCTGCTGGAAGAGGCGCTGGCGGTGCGGGGCGTACGCTGTGAACTCGCCTCCGGCATCACCGCCATCGCTGACGATGCCGTGACGTTGCTCGACGGACGCCGCATCGCCGCCACGCGCGTGGTGCTGGCTACGGGTGTACAGCCCAACGTCGCGCTGGCAAAAGCCAGCGGCATTCGCTGCGCGCGCGGCATCGTGGTGGATCAGCAGATGCAAACCTCCGTGCCGGATATCTACGCCATCGGCGAGTGCTGCGAAATTGACGGCCAGACGTTTGGCCTGGTCGCCCCCTGTCTGGCGCAGGCGGATATTCTTGCCGCGCGGCTGGCCGGGGAGGTCACCGCGCCGTTTACCCTGACCGACAACGGCGTGCGCCTTAAGGTGACCGGCGTGGCGCTGTTCAGCCTCGGACGCGCGACGGCGCAGGCGGACGATGTGGTCTGGAGTTCATGGGATCCGCTGACCCGTCACTATCGACGTTTACTGATCCATCAGGGGGCGCTGGCTGGCGTGCTGCTGATGGGTGACTGCCGCAGCGCGGCAACCTTTACCGATTTACTGGCAACGGCTGCGCCCGCCCACGCGGACTGGCTGTTCGATCGTTTCACAACGCAACCGCAGGTTGCAGGACAGAACGCTATGACAAAACCTACTCTGGTGGTGGTTGGGCACGGTATGGTCGGCCATCATTTCCTCGAAGACTGCGTTAACCGCAATTTGCATCAGCAGTATCAGATTATTGTTTTTGGCGAAGAGCGCTATGCCGCCTATGACCGCGTGCATCTGTCGGAATATTTTGGCGGACGCAGCGCGGACTCGCTCTCGCTGGTGGCGGGGGAGTTCTTTGCCGATAACGGCATTGAGCTGCGCCTCTCGCAGCAGATCGTCGCTATCGATCGTGATGCACACGTAGTGCGTACCGCCAGTGGCCATGAGACTCACTGGGACAAGCTGGTGCTGGCGACCGGCTCGTACCCGTTCGTACCACCCGTTCCGGGCAACGATCTGCCGGGTTGTTTTGTCTACCGCACCCTCGACGATCTGGACAACATTGCGGCCCATGCGGCAGGCTCTCGCCGCGGTGTGGTGATTGGCGGCGGCCTGCTGGGGCTGGAGGCGGCGAATGCGCTTAAGCAGCTCGGGCTGGAAACCCACGTGGTGGAGTTTGCGCCTAACCTGATGGCGGTGCAGCTCGACAGCGACGGCGCGGCAATGCTGCGTAAGAAAATTGAGGCGCTGGGCGTAGGGGTACACACCAGTAAATCGACGACGGAGATTGCCACCGCAGACGACGGGCTGGTGCTGCGCTTTGCCGATGGTGAACAGCTGGAAACGGACATGGTGGTCTTCTCTGCTGGTATTCGGCCGCAGGACGCGCTGGCGCGCAGCAGCGGGCTGGCTGTCGGCGAGCGCGGCGGGATCTGCATTGACGACGGCTGCCGGACCTCCGATCCGGATGTGCTTGCCATCGGGGAATGCGCGCTGTGGGAGGGGAAAATCTTTGGCCTGGTGGCACCGGGCTACCAGATGGCGCGCGTGGCCGCCGCTGTGCTGGCGGGTGAGGAGAAGCGCTTCACCGGCGCAGATATGAGTACCAAACTCAAGTTGCTGGGCGTGGATGTGGCGTCGTTTGGCGATGCCCACGGGCGCACGCCGGGCGCGCTGAGCTACCAGTGGACGCACGGGCCGCAGCAAATCTACAAAAAGATTGTGGTCAGCCACGACAGCAAAACCCTGCTGGGTGGCGTGCTGGTGGGCGATGCCAGCGAATACGCCACGCTGGTGCAGATGATGCTCAACGGCATCAGCCTGCCAAAAGAGCCGGAAACGCTGATCTTACCCGTATCGTCAGGCAGCGCGCCGAAAGCGCTGGGCGTGGCGGCGCTGCCGGAAAGCGCGCAGATCTGTTCGTGTCATAACGTCAGCAAAGGGGATATCTGCCAGGCGGTAAGCGCGGGCGCAACGGATATCGGCGCCATTAAGCAGTGCACCAAAGCGGCGACCGGCTGCGGAGGCTGTAGCGCGCTGGTGAAGCAGGTGATGGAGTTCCAGCTTGCGGAGCAGGGCGTGGAGGTGAAGAAAGATATCTGCGAACACTTCCCGTACTCGCGTCAGGAGATTTACCACCTGGTGCGCGTCAACCATATCCGCACCTTCGACCAGCTTATCAGCCGCTACGGTCAGGGACACGGGTGCGAGATCTGTAAGCCGCTGGTGGGATCGGTATTGGCTTCCTGCTGGAACGAGTATCTGCTGAAACCGGCGCATCTGCCGTTGCAGGACACCAACGACCGCTATTTCGCCAACATCCAGAAGGACGGGACCTATTCCATCGTGCCGCGCATGGCCGCCGGGGAAGTGACGGCTGATGGGCTGATCGCCATCGGCCAGATCGCGAAACGCTATAGCCTTTACAGCAAAATTACCGGCGGGCAGCGTATTGACCTGTTTGGCGCCACGCTCGAACAGTTGCCGGAAATCTGGCAGGCGCTGGTAGAGGCCGGGTTTGAGACTGGACATGCTTACGGGAAATCCCTGCGCACGGTGAAATCCTGCGTCGGGTCGACCTGGTGCCGCTACGGCGTGCAGGATTCCACCGGCCTCGCGGTCAGGCTGGAGCACCGCTACAAGGGGCTGCGCGCGCCGCACAAAATCAAAATGGCGGTCTCCGGCTGTACCCGTGAATGCGCAGAGGCGCAGAGCAAAGACGTAGGGGTGATTGCCACGGACAAAGGCTGGAACCTCTATCTGTGCGGCAACGGCGGGATGAAGCCGCGCCACGCGGATCTCTTCGCCAGCGATCTGGACGACGAAACGCTGATCCGCACCGTTGACCGTTTCCTGATGTTCTACATCCGCACGGCAGATCGTCTGCAACGTACCAGTACCTGGATGGATAACCTGGAAGGCGGCCTCGACTATCTGCGCGAGGTGATCCTCAACGACAGCCTGGGGATCGCCCACGAGCTGGAGCAGGAGATGGCCCGGGTGGTGGAGACCTACCAGTGCGAATGGCAAACCACCCTTAACGATCCTGACCGCCTGGCGCTGTTCCGAACCGCGGTGAACGTCCCCGCCGCGGAGGAGAACAAGCGCTGGCAGGAAATTTGTAATATCGACGAGATCCCGGAGCAGGCGGGCATTGGCGCGCATCTTGGGCGCAAACCGATTGCGTTGTTCCGCTTTGGCAAAACCGTTTATGCCCTCGACGATCGGGAGCCGGGCAGCCGCGCGAACGTGCTCTCACGCGGCATCCTCGGCGATGCGGCGGGGGAACCGGTGGTGATCTCGCCGCTCTACAAGCAACGTATTCGTCTGCGCGACGGGTGTCAGGCTGAGAGCGGGGCGCCTGCGGTGCGTGCCTGGCCGGTAAAAATCGAAAACGGCAAGGTGTGGGTTGGAAATGAAGAGCTGGTGATGCGCGCGGAGGCCTCATGACGGAAACCCGGACAACGTGCCCTTACTGCGGGGTGGGCTGCGGCGTGGTCGCCAGCGCAGACGGTGAAAAGGTGAGCATTCGGGGGGATGAAACTCATCCGGCGAATTTCGGTCGTCTGTGCGTAAAAGGATCTGCCCTTGGGGAAACCACAGGGCTACAGGGACGCCTGCTGCGCCCGGTTGTCGATGGCCGGGAGGTGGCATGGCCGCAGGCGCTGGGCGAAGCGGGCGAGCGGCTGCGGAACATTATCAACGAATGGGGGCCGCAGGCGGTGGCGTTTTATGCCTCCGGCCAGCTGTTGACCGAGGATTACTATGCCGCCAACAAGCTGATGAAAGGCTTTATCGGGGCGGCGAACATTGATACCAACTCGCGGCTGTGCATGTCATCGGCGGTGGTGGGCTACAAACGCGCCTTCGGTGAAGACGTGGTGCCGTGCAGCTACGAGGACGTGGAAAACAGCGATCTGGTGGTACTCGTTGGCTCGAACGCGGCCTGGACGCATCCGGTGCTGTATCAGCGGCTGGTGCAGGCAAAACACAACAATCCGCAGATGAAAGTGGTCGTGATCGATCCGCGTAAAACCGCCACCTGCGATATCGCCGATCTCCACCTCGCGCTCAGACCCGGCAGTGACGCCGGGCTGTTTGTGGGGTTGCTCAATCTGATTCAGGGGCGCGGCGAGTGGCCGATCCCTCGCGTGGCGGCGTTTTGCGATCTGCCTTCAGACGAGATTGGCACCTTCTACGACTGGTTTGTCACCGCGCCACGCGCGATCACGCTCTACACCATGGGGATCAACCAGTCCTCCAGCGGCAGCGACAAGTGCAACGCCATCATTAACGTGCATCTTGCCAGCGGGAAGTTCAACCGTCCTGGCTGCGGCCCGTTTTCGCTGACCGGACAGCCAAATGCCATGGGCGGGCGGGAAGTGGGGGGACTGGCGAATCAGCTGGCGGCGCACATGAACTTCGAGCCGGACGATCTCGCGCGCGTGGCGCGTTTCTGGGGAACGGAACGGCTGGCGCAGACCCCGGGCCTGATGGCGGTGGAACTGTTTGACGCCATTGCCCGCGGCGAGGTGAAGGCGGTGTGGATCATGGGCACCAACCCTGCCGTGTCACTTCCCGACAGCCACGCGGTGTGCCAGGCGCTGGCGGCCTGCCCGCTGGTCATGATATCTGAGGTGATGCAGGAGACGGACACCAGCCGGTTTGCCCATATCCGTTTTCCCGCCCTGGGCTGGGGCGAGAAAAACGGCACGGTGACCAATTCTGAACGCCGTATCTCCCGCCAGCGCGCCTTTCTGCCTGCGCCGGGCGAGGCCAGACCGGACTGGTGGATCATCGCCCGGATCGCAGACCAGCTCGGTTATGGCGATGCCTTCGCCTGGGAACACCCTCAGGAGATATTTTGTGAACATGCGGCACTGACGGCGTTTGAAAATAACGGCGAACGGGCGCTAAACCTGCGCGAACTGGCGTCGCTGTCGCGAGAGGCGTGGGACGCGCTGGCGCCGTATCAGTGGCATGCCGGTGATTTCCCGCAAAGAACGCTTGTTCCGGTTGACCCCTCCCCGCATGGGGCAGGCGTCGACGAATTGTACCCCTTGATACTGAATACCGGGCGGATCCGCGATCAGTGGCACACCATGACGCGCACGGGGTATGTTCCGCGCCTGATGCAGCATATCGATGAGCCTTTTGTTGAGATGAACGCAACCGATGCGGCGCGCGCCGGGCTGACTGACGGCCAGCTGGCGCGGGTAAGCTCCCCGCGCGGAGTGATGGTTGCCAGAGTACGTATCTCCACCGCGCAGCGTGCAGGCGAGCTGTTTGCGCCGATGCACTGGAACGCACAATTTGCCCGGCAGGGTAAGGTCAATGCGCTGGTGGAAGGGCGGGTTGATGCCGGGTCCGGCCAGCCGGAGAGTAAACAAACCGCGGTGAGGATCATGCCCTGGCTACCCGCCTGGCAGGGTGAACTGTATGCCCGCGAGCTGCCAGCGCTGCCGCCGTCGGTCTGCTGGTGGCGTAAAGCCTCACGTCTGACGGTGGCGGGGGAGCAGCCGTTGCTGTCGTGGATCATGGCGTACGCCAGCGGTCGGGGCTGGCAGTTACAGGTGGCACAGACGGGAGAACGCAGCAGCGTGCTCGCCTGGCATCACGGTAAGCTGATGCTGGGCTACTGGGAGGGCCATACGCTGCCGGCGCTGGCGCATGCGTTTATTGAAGAAGCCTTTGCTGCTGCGCCCGTCCAACTTGCTGAACGCCATGCGCTGCTGCACGGGCAACGGCCGGACGAAGATGCCGATCCCGGGCGAATTATCTGTAGCTGCTTCAGCGTGGGTGAAAATACGATACGTAAGGCAATAGCCGGAGGCTGTGATTCTGCCCCAGCGCTGGGCGTGAAGCTGCGCTGCGGCACGAACTGTGGTTCCTGCGTGCCGGAGCTGAAAGCGCTGTTGGGATAATAGTGTAAGGGCGTCGGGTGGCGGCTTCGCACCGGTACGAATTTGTAGGTCGGGTAAGGCGAAGCCGCCACCCGACAAATCTTTTCAGGATATTCCTGAAATTTCTCTTAAGACTGGTTTTCAGGGCTTATGGCGTTAACATAATAAGTGTTTGTTCATAAACACAGGTTCTGATTGACGACGTTGAAGGCTGTATCGTCCCGCATCCGTTTTTTGCTGTTACTCCCCCTTTTTACGGCTGGAGCCGTTCATGGTGCGCCGAAATCCTTCGTGCAGCAGGCGCAAAATCCGTTTGATAACAACGGCGATAGTCTGCCGGATCTCGGCATGGCGCAACCGACCAGCGAAGGCGAAAAGCATCTGGCTGAAATGGCTAAGGCCTTCGGTGAAGCCAGTATGACCGATAACGGCCTGACGGCCGGGCAGCAGGCGCGACAGTTCGCGTTTGGCAAGGTGCGGGATGCCGTGAGCGGGGAAGTCAACGAGCAGATTGAATCCTGGCTTTCACCCTGGGGAAACGCCAACGTCAATGTGCTGGTGGATGACGACGGCAACTTTAACGGCAGCAGCGGAAGCTGGTTTATCCCCTGGAACGACAACACCCGCTATCTGAGCTGGAGCCAGCTTGGGCTGACGCAGCAGACAGACGGGCTGGTGAGTAACGTCGGGGCAGGTCAGCGCTGGGTTGCCGGAAACTGGCTGCTGGGCTACAACACTTTTTACGACAACCTGCTGGAAGACAACCTGCAACGTGCCGGGCTGGGCGCAGAGGCGTGGGGTGAAAACCTGCGCCTGTCGGCCAATTACTACCAGCCGTTCGCTGGCTGGCAGCCGCGTTCCGACATCCGCGAGCAGCGCATGGCGCGCGGATACGACGTAACGGCCAAAGCCTGGCTTCCCTGGTTTCACCACCTGAACACCAGCGTCAGCTTTGAACAGTATTTTGGCGATAACGTCGATCTGTTTAACAGCGGTACGGGGTATCACAACCCGGTTGCGGTCAACCTGGGGCTGAACTATACCCCCGTACCGCTGGTCACCCTGACGGCTGCCCATAAGCAGGGGGAGAGCGGCGTTAGCCAGAATAACCTCGGGCTGAAGCTCAACTATCGTTTTGGCGTGCCGCTGGCGAAACAGCTTTCCGCCGGGGAAGTGGCGGCGACGCGATCGCTGCGGGGGAGCCGCTATGATTCACCCGATCGCGATAATCTGCCCGTGATGGAATTCCGTCAGCGCAAAACCCTCTCGGTATATCTGGCCACGCCGCCGTGGGATCTTAAGCCAGGCGAAACGGTGATGCTGAAGCTGCAAATTCGCAGCACGCACGGTATCCGGCAGATCCACTGGCTGGGTGATACCCAGGCGCTCAGCCTGACCTCACCGGCAAACGGCAACAGCAGCGATGGCTGGAGTGTGATCATGCCTGCATGGGATGATTCGGAAGGGGCGAAAAATACATGGCGGCTTACGGCCGTGGTGGAAGATAAGGATGGGCAGCGTGTCTCCTCCAATGAGATCACGCTTTCCGTGGTGCAACCGCTCGTCGCAATGCCTGCCGACGATCCACGGTGGAAGTTGCTGCCGGATGAGTAAGTTAAAAAATGCGCTCCTGATGCACCCAGACGGCGGCTTCGACGCGGGATTTTAACTTCATTTTTTTCAGCATGTGTTTGACATGCACTTTGACCGTGCTCTCGGTGATGTCGAGACGGCGGGCGATCATTTTGTTCGGCAGCCCCTGGGCAATCAGCTTCAGAATGTCACGCTCGCGCGGGGTCAACTGGCTGACGTCACGATCAGACGTGGCGCGGTTCGCACGCAGGCTGGCGGCCAGTACCGGCGTTAACGCTTCACTCAGCACCATCTCGCCTGCGGCAGCCTGTTGCAGCGCCTTGAGCAGATCTTCCGGCTCCATATCTTTCAGCAGATAGCCGTCTGCCCCTCGCTTGAGGGCGGTGACCACGTCTTCTTCATGGTTTGAGACGCTGAAGACTACCACCCGGCCAGAGAGGGATTTCTCCCGCAGCTTGTCGAGGGTTTCCAGGCCATTCATGCCCGGCATGTTGAGATCGAGCAAGATCAAATCAGGATCGAGCGATTCGGCAAGTTCAATACCCTGTTCGCCGTTGCTGGCTTCCCCGACGACGGTGATATCTGGCGCCATGCTGACAAGCTGTTTAACGCCAGTGCGCAGCATCGGATGATCGTCAATCAACAGGATAGATGCCGGTTCCTGATTAGTCATGGTTTTCTCCTTGAGCAGTTATGAGGGGCTTTTCGGGTATAAAGGTGACCACAACTTCGGTGCCACCTGACTCTCCCCGGCGAACCTGGCAATCACCGCGCAGGCTTTGCGCGCGGTCTCGCATAATAATTAAACCATAGTGGTTCGTTCGTTCGGCATTTTCCGGCACGCCGCGGCCGTTATCCTGAACCCTGAGCTTCACCTGATTATCCTGGCAGCTGACGGTGACCGTGACGGCCGTCGCCTCGGCATGCTTGAGCACGTTGCTCAGGGCTTCGCGGGCAATTTGCAGCAAGTGGATCGCCTGGTGAGAGGGGACAAAACGCGGTGGCAGCTGGTAATCCAGCTTCACCGGGAAGCCCAGCCGGGCGCTAAACTCCTGACAGCTGGATTCCAGCGCAGGGCGCAGCCCCGGCTCTGTGAGCTGCAAACGGAAGGTGGTCAGCAGCTCGCGAAGCTGAATCCACGAGGTGTTAAGCTCGTTGCGGATCTGGCTGAGCAGCTGTTTGCTGCTCTCGGGCATGCCTTCATCCTGCATTTGCAGGCAGCTCACCTGCATCTTCATGCAGGAGAGGGACTGGGCGATGGAGTCGTGAAGCTCGCGGGCGATGGTGGCACGCTCCTCCATCACGATCAGCTGCTGCTGTTTCTCCTGGTGGCGGTCGAGCGCCAGCGTGGCCGTAAGCTGCTCAACAAGCGTATCGACCAGCTGCTGCTGGTCGTGGCTCAGGTGACGTCCGGCGGGCAGGGTGGCCAGCAAAATACCGTACTGGGTATGGCTGTCCATCAGCCGCCACTTGAGGGTCGTGCCGCTGGTGGTAAGCGGCGGCAAGCCGCGCGGGCACAGATGACACCCTTTATCGTCGCAGGAGATGTCCGACTGACAGGTAAATTCCTGATGGTTTTCCTCATCCTCAACGTCGTAAACCCGAAGCTCAAGATCGCGGAGCAGAGTCAGATTTTGCAGGCCGTTCAGTACCGGCGAGAGACGTTCGCAAAGCGGGACCTGCATATGCAGGCGACGGTTCGCCTGCCAGAGGAAAGAGAGGATCTCGTTTTTCTGCTCAAGCCCGGCGGTTTTCTCCTGGACGCGTTGTTCCAGTACCGCGTAGCTTTCTGATAGCTCTGCCGACATGGTGTTGAGCGCCTCGCCGAGCATCGCCATTTCGTTGCGCCCGCTGATGTGCGTGCGCTGGGTAAAATCGCGCTGTGTGACGGCGCGGGCCATCGCCAGGAGCTGTTTCCAGGGATTAAGCAACCGCGCGCGTAGCCAGATAACCGTGAAAATCAGCAGCAAACCCATAAACAGCGCCATTGCGCGGTGAACCATCACCACACGGTCAATGCGTAACTCTGTGGTGCGATCGAATGAGGAGACAAGATGATCTATGCGTGACACAAACCCGGCGACATCCCGGGCGACCGTTTCCCGGTCTTCCGCCCGTTTTAACCCAGGCTCCAGCTGGGTATGCCAGTAGCCCTGAAGCGCCTTAAGCTGAGATTGCTGACCGTCACGGATGGCGGCTCTTTCCAGTTCAGGGCTGAATGCGGTACGCTCCATTTCGTCGATAAGCGGTTGGTCAGCCTGCGTCAGCGGCACCGACGCCAGCAGCCGGTAACTCTGCATACGTAGCGAGCCTGCCTCGTTGATGGCATGCGCGTTACCCTGTACACCCTGTACCAGCCAGCCAGAAATGGCCATGCCGGTCACGCCGATAGCGGTGGACAGCAGAACAATAAGCGCCAGCTGGTTAACCAGCGTCAGCGGAGATAAACATCTTTTTAACATAGAGTTGCCGGGCTCCTGACGTGACCTGATTGCAGGAATGGCGCTATTCTGGTGCATACCCTGGAGTATACCCATACCAATAAAGGATTACCTCTAAATTGCCAGAGGGGTAACGGTTAGTGGGTGGACGAAGCAGGGATGCGTCAGCACCGTGAAAAACCACACCTTTTTTACGTTTTGCATCTACTCATTAAGAGTGATGGCTTTTTTTTCGCCGCAAAACCTCCCACTTTTCCTTTGATTTATATCAACTTACCGCCGCTCTAAAGCCCTAATGTTTGCAGCATCATTCGAGAATCAGAGGTGTCTATGAGTCACTCTTCCGCTCCCGAAAGGGAAACTGGTGCCGTTATTACAGACTGGCGTCCAGAGGATCCGGCGTTCTGGCAACAGCGCGGCCATCGTGTAGCAAGTCGTAATCTGTGGATTTCCGTTCCATGTCTGTTACTGGCGTTTTGCGTCTGGATGTTGTTTAGTGCGGTTGCGGTTAACCTTCCAAAAGTGGGCTTTACCTTTACCACCGATCAGCTGTTTATGTTGACCGCGTTGCCGTCGCTTTCAGGCGCACTGCTGCGCGTTCCTTACGCGTTTATGGTGCCGGTCTTTGGTGGTCGTCGCTGGACGGCTTTCAGTACCGGGATCATGATCGTACCGTGCGTGTGGCTCGGTTTTGCGGTGCAGGATACCTCCACACCGTTTAGCGTATTCGTGATTATCTCTCTACTGTGCGGTTTTGCGGGGGCGAACTTTGCGTCCAGTATGGCAAACATCAGCTTCTTCTTCCCGAAAGCGAAGCAGGGTGGTGCGCTGGGCATTAACGGCGGCCTCGGTAATATGGGCGTGAGCGTGATGCAGCTGATTGCCCCGCTGGCGATCTCTGTCTCCATCTTTGCGGCCTTTGGCGGCGGCGGTGTGACGCAGCCCGACGGTTCCGTGCTGTTCCTGCAAAACGCCTCCTGGATTTGGGTACCGTTCCTGGTGGTCTTTACCCTGGCGGCGTGGTTCTTCATGAACGATCTGTCCGCGTCCAAAGCGTCACTGAGCGAGCAGCTGCCAGTGCTGAAGCGTGGCCACCTGTGGGTGATGGCGCTGCTGTATCTGGCGACCTTCGGCTCGTTCATCGGTTTTTCCGCAGGCTTTGCCATGCTGTCTAAAACCCAGTTCCCGGACGTGCAGATCCTTCAGTTTGCCTTCTTCGGTCCGTTTATCGGCGCGCTGGCACGTTCGCTGGGCGGGATGATCTCCGACCGTCTGGGGGGAACGCGCGTTACGCTGGTGAACTTTGTTGTGATGGCCATCTTCTGTGCGCTGCTGTTCCTGACGCTGCCTGCGGGTGGTGAGGGGGGTAACTTCTTTGCCTTCTTCGGCGTATTCATGGTGCTGTTCCTGACCGCCGGGCTGGGCAGTGCGTCTACTTTCCAGATGATCTCTGTCATCTTCCGCAAGCTGACCATGGACCGCGTGAAAGCGCAGGGCGGGAGCGACGAGCAGGCAATGCGTGAAGCTGCCACCGATACCGCTGCGGCGCTTGGGTTTATCTCTGCGATTGGCGCGATTGGCGGCTTCTTTATTCCAAAAGCGTTCGGTATCTCACTGGATCTGACCGGCTCTCCGGCGGGTGCGATGAAGGTATTCCTCGTCTTCTATATCGCCTGCGTGGTCATCACGTGGCTGGTATATGGCCGTAATACCAAGAAAAACAAGTAAGCTTGATTATCCGTTTGCGCGGCCTGAGTGCCGCGCTTTTTTTAAACACTGAATAGTTACAACATACTATCGACGTTACCCGTGATCACCCGCAGGTAACGCTGTGATCGCCATCGCTTTACAGGTGTGTCTACCCCTTAATACCTAAGATGTTAAATTTTGCCTCGACTATTGTACGATAAATAAAATATATCTATATAAATCATAAAGTTAAAAAATATTAACGGCTACCGCTTTGGTGGTATTTGATCTAATACCCCCCTTCAGAGACCCCCTTCGTCTTGATCGTTATCAATTCTCACCATCTTTCATAGCGTTACCTTCGCTGCAAATCAGCAATGTCGATTTAGAGAGCCACAGGCTCCACACAGGAGATACCCGATGAGCAAATTTTTGGACCGGTTTCGCTACTTCAAACAGAAGGGTGAAACTTTTGCCGATGGGCACGGCCAGGTTCTGGATACCAACCGGGACTGGGAAGACGGTTACCGTCAACGCTGGCAGCATGACAAAGTTGTCCGTTCTACCCACGGCGTAAACTGCACTGGCTCATGTAGCTGGAAGATTTTCGTTAAAAACGGTCTGGTGACCTGGGAAATGCAGCAGACCGATTATCCGCGTACCCGTCCGGATATGCCGAACCACGAGCCGCGCGGCTGCCCGCGTGGGGCCAGCTACTCCTGGTATCTCTACAGCGCCAACCGTCTGAAATACCCGCTGATGCGTAAACGCCTGATGAAAATGTGGCGTGAAGCGAAAGTGCAGCACAGCGATCCGGTTGATGCCTGGGCCTCCATTATTGAAGATGCCGACAAAGCGAAAAGCTTCAAACAGGCGCGTGGTCGCGGTGGTTTCGTTCGTTCTTCCTGGAAAGAGGTGAACGAGCTGATTGCGGCTTCTAACGTCTACACCGTGAAAACCTACGGTCCTGACCGTGTGGCAGGCTTCTCGCCAATCCCGGCGATGTCGATGGTCTCTTACGCCTCCGGCGCGCGCTACCTGTCACTCATCGGCGGTACCTGCCTGAGCTTCTACGACTGGTACTGCGACCTGCCGCCAGCGTCGCCTCAGACCTGGGGCGAGCAGACCGACGTGCCGGAGTCCGCTGACTGGTACAACTCCAGCTATATCATCGCCTGGGGCTCTAACGTTCCGCAGACCCGTACCCCGGATGCGCACTTCTTTACCGAAGTACGTTACAAAGGGACCAAAACCGTCGCCGTGACCCCGGACTACGCCGAAATCGCCAAACTGTGCGACCTGTGGCTGGCGCCGAAACAGGGTACCGATGCCGCAATGGAGCTGGCGATGGGCCACGTCATGCTGCGTGAATTCCACCTCGACAAGCCAAGCCAGTATTTCACCGATTACGTGCGTCGCTATACCGACATGCCAATGCTGGTGATGCTCGAAGAGCGTGACGGCTATTACGCCGCAGGCCGTATGCTGCGTGCCGCGGATCTGGTGGATGCGCTGGGTCAGGAAAACAACCCGGAGTGGAAAACGGTCGCCTGCAACAGCAACGGCGAGCTGGTGGCGCCAAACGGTTCTATCGGCTTCCGCTGGGGCGAAAAAGGCAAATGGAACCTGGAGCAGCGTAACGGCACCACGGGTGAAGAGACGGAGCTGCGTCTCAGCATGCTGGGCAGCCAGGATGAGATCGCCGATGTCGGCTTCCCGTACTTTGGTGGTGAAGGTTCCGAGCACTTCAACAAGGTTGAGTTGCAAAACGTTCTGATGCACAAGCTGCCGGTGAAGCGCCTGCAACTGGCGGACGGTTCTACTGCTCTGGTCACTACCGTCTACGATCTGACCATGGCGAACTACGGCCTGGAGCGCGGCCTGAACGACGAAAACTGCGCGACCAGCTATGATGACGTGAAGGCTTATACCCCAGCCTGGGCGGAGCAGATCACCGGTGTGCCACGCGCCCAGATCACCCGTATCGCCCGCGAATTTGCGGAAAACGCCGACAAAACCCACGGTCGCTCCATGATCATCGTCGGTGCCGGTCTGAACCACTGGTATCACCTCGATATGAACTATCGCGGCCTGATCAACATGCTGATCTTCTGCGGCTGCGTCGGGCAGAGCGGCGGCGGCTGGGCGCACTACGTGGGCCAGGAAAAACTGCGTCCGCAGACCGGCTGGCAACCGCTGGCGTTTGCCCTTGACTGGCAGCGTCCGGCTCGTCACATGAACAGCACCTCCTACTTCTATAACCACTCCAGCCAGTGGCGCTACGAGACGGTTACCGCCCAGGAACTGCTGTCGCCGATGGCGGATAAATCCCGCTACAGCGGCCACCTGATTGACTTCAACGTGCGCGCTGAGCGTATGGGCTGGCTGCCGTCTGCGCCGCAGCTGGGTACGAACCCGCTGCGTATTGCGGAAGCGGCGAAGAAAGCGGACATGTCACCGGTGGACTACACCGTTAAATCCCTCAAAGACGGCTCAATCCGCTTCGCGGCAGAACAGCCGGAGAACGGTAAAAACCATCCGCGTAACCTGTTCATCTGGCGCTCTAACCTGCTGGGTTCTTCCGGTAAAGGCCACGAGTACATGCTGAAATACCTGCTCGGTACCGAAAACGGTATTCAGGGTAAAGATCTCGGCAAGCAGGGCGGCGTAAAGCCGGAAGAGGTGGAGTGGAAAGACAACGGTCTCGACGGCAAGTTGGATCTGGTGGTGACGCTGGACTTCCGTCTGTCCAGTACCTGCCTGTACTCCGACATCGTGCTGCCTACTGCCACCTGGTACGAAAAAGACGATATGAATACGTCGGATATGCATCCGTTTATTCATCCGCTGTCTGCGGCCGTTGACCCGGCATGGGAATCAAAAAGCGACTGGGAAATCTACAAAGACATCGCGAAGAAATTCTCTGAAGTCTGTGTAGGGCACCTGGGCAAAGAGACCGACGTGGTGACGCTGCCAATCCAGCACGACTCCGCTGCCGAACTGGCTCAGCCGCTGGACGTGAAGGACTGGAAAAAAGGCGAGTGCGACCTGATCCCGGGCGTAACCGCGCCGCACATTATTCCGGTTGAACGAGATTACCCGGCAACTTACGAACGCTTTACCTCTATCGGCCCGCTGATGGAGAAGATCGGTAACGGCGGTAAAGGCATCGCCTGGAACACCCAGAGCGAAATGGATCTGCTGCGCAAGCTCAATTACACCAAAGCAGACGGCCCGGCGAAAGGCCAGCCGATGCTGAACACGGCAATTGATGCGGCAGAGATGATCCTGACCCTGGCCCCGGAAACCAACGGCCACGTGGCGGTGAAAGCGTGGGCGGCCCTGAGCGAGTTTACCGGTCGTGACCACACGCACCTGGCGAAGAATAAAGAGGAAGAGAAAATCCGCTTCCGCGATATTCAGGCCCAGCCGCGCAAGATTATCTCCAGCCCGACCTGGTCTGGCCTCGAAGATGAACATGTGTCCTATAACGCCGGATACACCAATGTTCACGAGCTGATCCCATGGCGCACGCTTTCTGGCCGTCAGTCTCTGTATCAGGATCACCAGTGGATGCGTGACTTCGGTGAAAGCCTGCTGGTTTACCGTCCGCCAATCGACACCCGCTCCGTGAAAGCGGTGATGGGCGCGAAATCGAACGGTAACCCTGAGAAGGCGCTGAACTTCCTGACGCCGCACCAGAAGTGGGGTATCCACTCCACCTACAGCGACAACCTGCTGATGCTGACGCTGTCGCGCGGGGGGCCAATCGTCTGGATGAGCGAAGCGGACGCCAAAGATCTGGGTATCGAAGATAACGACTGGATCGAAGTGTTCAACAGCAACGGCGCCCTGACGGCACGTGCGGTGGTGAGCCAGCGTGTACCGGCCGGGATGACCATGATGTACCACGCGCAGGAACGTATCGTTAACCTGCCGGGGTCTGAGATCACCGAGCAGCGCGGCGGTATTCACAACTCCGTGACCCGTATTACGCCGAAGCCGACCCACATGATCGGTGGTTATGCCCAGCTGGCCTACGGCTTTAACTACTACGGCACCGTAGGATCGAACCGCGATGAGTTCGTGGTGGTACGTAAGATGAAGAATATTAACTGGTTAGATGGCGAAGGTAATGACCAGGTACAGGAGAGCGTAAAATGAAAATTCGTTCACAAGTCGGCATGGTGCTGAATCTGGATAAATGCATCGGCTGTCATACCTGCTCAGTCACCTGTAAAAACGTCTGGACCAGCCGTGAAGGTATGGAGTACGCCTGGTTCAACAACGTGGAAAGTAAGCCGGGCACTGGCTTCCCGACCGACTGGGAAAACCAGGAGAAGTGGAAGGGCGGCTGGATCCGTAAAATCAACGGCAAACTGCAACCGCGCATGGGTAACCGTGCCATGCTGCTGGGAAAAATCTTCGCTAACCCGCATCTGCCGGGCATTGATGATTACTACGAGCCGTTTGATTACGACTACCAGAACCTGCACAACGCGCCGGAAAGCAAACACCAGCCGATCGCCCGTCCTCGCTCGCTGATCACCGGCCAGCGCATGGACAAAATTACCAGCGGTCCAAACTGGGAAGAGATTCTGGGCGGCGAGTTCGAAAAACGCGCCAAAGACCAGAACTTCGAGAACATGCAGAAGGCGATGTACGGCCAGTTCGAAAACACCTTCATGATGTACCTGCCGCGCCTGTGCGAACACTGCCTTAACCCGGCGTGCGTGGCGACCTGTCCAAGCGGCGCCATCTACAAGCGTGAAGAAGATGGCATTGTGCTGATCGACCAGGACAAGTGCCGCGGCTGGCGTATGTGCATCACCGGCTGCCCGTACAAAAAAATCTACTTCAACTGGAAGAGCGGTAAGTCTGAGAAGTGCATCTTCTGCTACCCGCGTATCGAAGCCGGTATGCCGACCGTCTGCTCAGAAAGCTGCGTAGGTCGTATCCGCTACCTCGGCGTGCTGCTGTACGACGCGGACGCGATTGAAAATGCCGCAAGCACCGAGAACGAGAAAGATCTGTATCAGCGTCAGCTGGACGTCTTCCTCGATCCAAACGATCCAAAGGTTATTGAGCAGGCGCTGAAAGACGGTATTCCGCAGAGCGTGATTGACGCCGCACAGCAGTCTCCGGTGTACAAAATGGCGATGGACTGGAAGCTGGCCCTGCCGCTGCACCCGGAATACCGCACGCTGCCGATGGTCTGGTACGTGCCGCCACTGTCTCCGATTCAGTCTGCGGCGGACGCGGGTGAACTGGGCAGCAACGGCATTCTGCCGGACGTGGAAAGCCTGCGTATCCCGGTTCAGTATCTGGCCAACCTGCTCACCGCAGGGGATACCCAGCCGGTACTGCTGGCGCTGAAACGTATGCTGGCGATGCGTCACTTCAAACGTGCCGAAACCGTTGACGGCGTTAACGATACCCGCGCGCTGGAGGAGGTCGGCCTGACCGAGGCGCAGGCGCAGGAGATGTACCGCTATCTGGCAATCGCTAACTACGAAGATCGTTTCGTGGTGCCGAGCAGCCACCGTGAACTGGCTCGCGAGGCCTTCCCGGAGAAAAGTGGGTGTGGCTTTACCTTTGGCGACGGTTGCCACGGGTCAGACAGCAAATTCAACCTGTTCAACAGCCGCCGCATTGACGCGATGGATGTGACCAGCAAAACGGAGCCGCACCAATGATTGAACTCGTCATTGTTTCGCGTCTGCTTGAGTACCCTGATGCTGCGCTTGTGCAGCATCAACAGGAACTCTTTGATGCACTCGCGTCATCTGAAAACCTGGATAAAGAGGATGCCCAGAAGCTGGGCGTTTTCCTCCGCGATCTGCTGGCACGCGATCTTCTTGATGCGCAGGCGGACTACAGCCAGCTGTTTGACCGGGGCCGTGCCACGTCTCTGCTGCTGTTCGAACACGTTCACGGTGAATCCCGCGACCGTGGTCAGGCGATGGTGGATCTGATGGCCCAGTACGAGCAGCACGGTTTGCAACTCGACAGCCGCGAGCTGCCGGATCACCTGCCGCTGTATCTGGAATATTTGGCACAGTTGCCGAAAGAGGAAGCGCTGGGCGGGTTGCAGGACATTGCTCCCATTCTGGCGTTGCTCGGCGCGCGTCTCCAGCAACGTGAGAGCAGCTATGCAGTCCTGTTCGATCTGCTGGTGAAACTGGCTAACGCCTCGGTTGACAGTCAAAAAGTGGCGGAAAAAATTGCGGATGAAGCCCGTGACGATACCCCACAAGCACTGGATGCCGTCTGGGAAGAAGAGCAGGTGAAATTCTTTGCTGACCAGAGCTGTGGCGAATCTGAAATCTCCGCGCATCAGCGTCGTTTTGCCGGAGCGGTGGCTCCGCAATATTTGAATATCTCTAACGGAGGACAGCACTAATGCACTTCCTGAATATGTTCTTCTTTGACATTTACCCGTATATCGCGGGCACCGTATTCCTGGTGGGAAGCTGGCTGCGTTATGACTATGGCCAGTACACCTGGCGTGCTGCCTCCAGCCAGATGCTGGATCGTAAAGGGATGAACCTGGCGTCAAACCTGTTCCACATCGGGATTTTGGGAATTTTCGCCGGCCACTTCCTGGGGATGCTGACCCCGCACTGGATGTACGAAGCGTGGCTGCCGATTGAAGTGAAGCAGAAGATGGCGATGATTGCCGGCGGCGCCTGTGGCGTGATGACCCTGGTGGGTGGCCTGCTGCTGCTGAAACGACGTCTGTTCAGCCCACGCGTGCGGGCTACCACGACCGGAGCGGACATCCTGATCCTCTCCCTGCTGATGGTGCAGTGTGCGCTTGGTCTGCTGACCATTCCATTCTCTGCGCAGCATATGGACGGCAGCGAGATGATGAAGCTGGTTGGATGGGCGCAGTCTGTCGTGACCTTCCGCGGGGGCGCTTCTGAGCATCTGGACGGCGTGGCGTTTATCTTTCGCGTTCACCTGGTGCTGGGTATGACCCTGTTTGTGCTGTTCCCGTTCTCTCGCCTGGTGCACATCTGGAGTGCGCCGGTGGAGTACCTGACGCGCAAATATCAGGTTGTGCGTGCTCGTCGCTGATTCGCTGTATTAATACAACCCCGCATTTGCGGGGTTTTTTTTGTCCCCGATCCAGGGGGGCGTGCGGATGCCGGGTGGCGGCTGCGCCTTACCCGGCCTACAGACCCTATTCGTAGCCCCGGTAAGCGAAGCGCCACCGGAGAAAACAGGCAGGGAAGGATTACTCCCGGCATCGAGAAATATGGAGCATTGTGCTTGAGTGAGTGCTTAAGAATCTGGAAGTGATGGTGGTGGGGGAAGGATTCGAACCTTCGAAGTCGATGACGGCAGATTTACAGTCTGCTCCCTTTGGCCGCTCGGGAACCCCACCAGGGGTAATTCATATTTTGAGGTAAAGCTGGAGATGGTGGTGGGGGAAGGATTCGAACCTTCGAAGTCGATGACGGCAGATTTACAGTCTGCTCCCTTTGGCCGCTCGGGAACCCCACCACGGGGTAATGCTTTTAACTGGCCTGCTTCCTGTTGGAAGCGGGGCGCATCATATCAAATGAGACGCCCCTGTAAAGCATTCCTTTAGGAAAATGAAGCTGTTTGCCTGCTTTTTATCCGTAAAGGCGTAAAGCTAATCAATTCATTTTCCGAGGGATTAGAGAATAATCGTTCTGTTGCCGTACACAAAGACGCGCTGAGCAAGTACCTGATACAGCGCACGGCTCAGTACGTTCTTCTCAACGTCACGGCCAGCACGCATCATATCTTCTGCCGTATAGGTGTGATCCACGTGGATCACGTCCTGCATGATGATTGGACCTTCGTCCAGATTGTCATTCACGTAGTGCGCGGTTGCGCCAATGATCTTCACCCCACGCTCGTATGCCTGGTGATACGGACGCGCGCCAATAAAGGCTGGCAGGAAGGAGTGGTGGATGTTGATAATTTTGTTCGGGAAGCGCGCCACGAAGGATGGCGTCAGCACGCGCATATATTTCGCCAGCACCACGTAGTCCGGGTTATGCGCTTCAATCGCAGCTGCCATCAGGTTGTCGTGCTCTTCACGGGTATAGCCTTCGTGACTGACCAGCTCAAACGGAATGTCAAAACGTTCAACCAGCGTACGCAGCGTCTCATGGTTGCCAATGACGGCGGCAATTTCGACGTCCAGGCCACCGTAGTTGGCTTTCATCAGCAGATCGCCCAGGCAGTGCGCCTCTTTGGTGACCAGAATGACAATGCGGCGACGGCCCGCCGGGTTAAGCTCGCGCACCGAGCCTTCCGGCAGGGCGCTGTCCAGATCGGCAAGCAGGGTTGTGTCGTTGAAAATGCCTTCCAGTTCGGTACGCATAAAGAAGCGACCGGTACGGTGGTCAACGAACTCGTTGTTCTGCACGATATTCAGTTCATGCTTGTAGCAAATGTTGGTAATTCGTGCGATCAGCCCTTTTTGATCGGGACAGATAGTGCGCAGAACTTTACGTTGTAATGATTGCATCGCCGGGAAATCCTGTTTATGTATTTGCGAAGTCTGAGTTGTCAGGCATTACTGCCGCAACACTTTTTAAATTTTTTTCCTGAACCACAGGGGCAGGGATCGTTACGACCGAATTGCGGACGTGTGCCGTCAATATAATACCATTGCCCGCTGTCCTTTAAGAACCGTGAGCGCTCAATGATGGCGCCGGGTTTGTTTTGTTCGCTAAAGCGGGCGACAAAACTGACATAGCCCTCGTTGGCATCGCGTCCGGGAGCGGCTTCAAAGACGGTGAGGCCCAGCCAGACGGTGTTGGCAAATCCGGCTTCAATCTCTTGGCGAAAATCGGCAGCATGGCAGGACGGATGCCAGGTTTTAATCAGGTAGTCTGCGTTTTTGATCACAAAAGCAGTATACCGCGAGCGCATAAGGTGTGACGGGTCTGGTGCAACCTGCTCGCCAGAAAGATATCGCTGGCAACATAGGCTATACTCCAGAGCGCTACCACAGGGGCAGAGTTGAGACACGATTCTCTTCCTGGAACAAAAAATAAGGCGTTAAACGCTTAAGGTAGCAATATGTTAACTGAGCAGGTGCGTTGACGCTATGTCGGGAATCCAGGGGAAGTAAAACAGGGCTAATGAGAAAGGTAAAAATTGGACTGGCGTTGGGCTCAGGTGCAGCCCGGGGTTGGTCACATATTGGCGTTATCAATACCTTAAACCAGATGGGGATTGACGTTGATATTGTCGCAGGATGTTCTATCGGGTCGCTGGTCGGATCCGCGTACGCCTGCGGTAAGCTCCCGGAGCTTGAAAGCTGGGTGCGCTCCTTCAGTTACTGGGATGTGCTGCGCCTGATGGATCTCTCCTGGCAGCGTGGCGGCCTGCTGCGCGGCGAACGCGTGTTCAATCAGTTTCGTAAGATAATGCCCCTCGCTGACTTCAGCCACTGCCAAATGCCTTTCGGTGCCGTTGCAACCAACCTCAGTACGGGCAGGGAGTTATGGCTCACCGAAGGGGATATTCATCTCGCCGTTCGCGCATCCTGTAGCATGCCGGGGTTAATGGCGCCTGTGCCTCACAACGGCTACTGGCTCGTTGATGGGGGCGTAGTGAATCCTGTACCCATCTCTCTGACCCGCGCCATGGGGGCGGATATCGTTATTGCCGTGGATTTACAGCACGACGCACACCTTATGCAGCAAGATTTGATGCCGGTTAATCTTCAGAGCGATGATGCGGAAGAAGAGAAACTTGCCTGGCATGCGCGATTACGCGGCAGAATAGGGCGCCTGACCGCCCGTCGCGCGGTGACCGCGCCGAACGCCATTGAAATCATGACGACCTCTATTCAGATCCTTGAGAATCGCCTGAAGCGAAACCGTATGGCTGGCGATCCTCCGGATATTCTTATTCAACCCTATTGTCCACAAATCTCTACCCTTGATTTCCACCGGGCTGAGGCCGCCATAGCAGCGGGCTCGTTAGCCGTCGAAAAGAAAATAGATGAACTGTTGCCTTTTGTGCGTACAGCACGTTGAGCACTTTTTTGATTACTTCAGCAAAATCTGACAGGCGATAGTACCAATAGCATGCCACTATTGAGTAACTGTCAGCCAGGGGAGGAACCATGACACAGCCATTGGCCGGAAAACATATTTTGATAGTAGAAGACGAGCCCGTTTTCCGATCGCTACTGGATTCGTGGTTATCCTCACTGGGTGCAACCACGTCCCTTGCCGAAGATGGCGTCGAGGCACTGGAAAAAATGGCCAGCATGGCGCCTGATCTGATGATCTGCGACCTTGAGATGCCGCGCATGGACGGATTAATGCTGGTGGAAAACCTGCGTAATGAAGGTTATCAGACACCGATACTGGTGATCTCGGCCACCGAAAATATGGCGGATATTGCTAAGGCGTTGCGTTTAGGTGTGCAGGATATTCTGCTCAAACCGGTTAAAGATTTGAACCGTCTGCGTGAAACGGTGTTGGCCTGCCTGTATCCCAATATGTTTAATTCCCGGGTGGAAGAAGAAGAACGTCTTTTCCAGGACTGGGATGCTTTAGTCAGTAATCCGCTCGCGGCCGCGAAGCTGCTTCAGGAACTTCAGCCGCCGGTGCAGCAAAATATCTCTCATTGCAGAGTAAATTATCGCCAGCTGGTAGCGGCTGACCAGCCTGGACTGGTGCTGGATATTGCGCCGCTATCAGATTCTGACCTCGCTTTTTATTGCCTGGATGTTACCCGGGCGGGAGATAACGGCGTTCTGGCGGCCTTATTACTCCGTGCGCTGTTTAATGGATTGCTACAGGAACAATTATCCCATCAGGGGCAACGACTTCCTGAGTTAGGCAGTTTACTAAAACAGGTCAACCAACTTTTTCGCCAGGCCAATTTGCCGGGGCAGTTCCCGCTTCTGGTTGGCTATTATCACAGCGGGTTGAATAACCTTATTCTGGTCTCTGCGGGTTTAAATGCCACGCTGAATACTGGCGAACACCATATTCAGGTGAGTAACGGCGTGCCGTTGGGTACGCTGGGAAATACTTACCTTAATCAAATTAGCCATCGCTGCACCTCCTGGCAGTGCCAAATTTGGGGTGCCGGAGGGCGGTTACGCTTAATGTTGTCCACGGAGTAAGCAGTCAGATTTTATTTTTCAGATTGCTTTACCTGTGTTTTTGCTGGCAGTGCTACTATCGCTGCAAGTTTCATGCGTATTTGTCTTAATTGATCGGCAACGCGTTCTTTTCAGACCCGTATTAGTGGCTGAGACTGTATACTCAACGCGTTATTCAATGCATAAAAGTTCAAAACTTGAACAGTTCAGGAGAATTTCAATGGCTGCCCTTAATTCGAAAGTCAGAAAGGCCGTTATCCCGGTGGCGGGATTGGGTACCAGGATGTTGCCAGCGACGAAGGCAATCCCAAAAGAGATGCTGCCTCTGGTTGATAAGCCATTAATCCAGTATGTCGTGAATGAATGTATTGCAGCAGGTATCACCGAAATTGTGCTGGTGACGCATTCATCTAAAAACTCTATCGAAAACCATTTCGATACCAGTTTCGAACTCGAAGCAATGCTGGAAAAACGCGTTAAGCGCCAGTTGCTGGAGGAAGTGCAGTCTATTTGCCCTCCACACGTTACCATTATGCAGGTTCGTCAGGGCCTGGCGAAAGGCCTGGGGCACGCAGTATTGTGTGCACACCCGGTAGTGGGTGATGAGCCGGTCGCGGTTATTCTGCCTGACGTGATTCTTGATGAGTACGAGTCCGATCTTTCCCAGGAAAACCTGGCGGAAATGATTAAACGCTTCGACGAAACCGGCAGCAGCCAGATTATGGTTGAGCCAGTCGACGACGTGACCGCTTACGGCGTGGTTGACTGCAAAGGCGTTGACCTGCAACCTGGCGAAAGCGTACCGATGGTTGGCGTTGTTGAAAAACCTAAAGCGGACGTCGCGCCGTCTAACCTTGCTGTCGTTGGTCGTTACGTCCTGAGTGCTGAAATTTGGGCTCTGCTGGCGAAAACGCCTCCGGGTGCGGGCGATGAAATCCAGCTGACGGATGCTATCGATATGCTGATCGAGAAAGAGACCGTGGAAGCCTACCATATGAAAGGTAAGAGCCATGACTGCGGGAATAAGCTCGGTTATATGCAGGCATTCGTCGAATATGGTATTCGCCATAACAGCCTGGGTGAAGAATTTAAAGCCTGGCTCAAAGGTAGCGTGGGTATTAAGTAATAAACTCACAGCCCAGTGAACAAGACCGGTGGAGCGATGCCCACCGGTTTTTTTATGCCTGTCGCTCCGTAATTGGCGGGGGATTGTCAAGGACGTTAAATAGGGAGCCTCACAATATGACAGAATGTAAGGAGATGTTCGGGCAAATATTACAGGCATAAAAAATCCCGCATTAAGCGGGATTTTTCAGAATCTTTCCAGATTAATCCTTGATCAGGAAGTCATCCAGTTGTTTACCTTGTTCGTCCATTGCTTTCTTGATTACAGCAGGAGTACGGCCCTGGCCGGTCCAGGTTTTCTCTTCGCCGTTCTCATCGATGTAGCTATATTTAGCAGGACGTGCCGCGCGTTTTGCTTTGGTACCGGTTTTAGCCGCAGCCATGCTGTTCAGCAATTCGTTTGGATCGATACCATCGGCAATCAGCATTTCACGATACTGTTGCAGTTTACGTGTACGTTCTTCGATTTCAGCCGCAGCAGCGCTTTCTTCTTCACGACGTTCGTTAACTACAACTTCTAATTTTTCGAGCATTTCTTCAAGCGTCTCAAGGGTACATTCTCTTGCCTGCGCACGAAGAGTACGGATGTTGTTCAGAATTTTAAGTGCTTCGCTCATTGTAGTAATCTCAAACTTATAATGGGGGTGGGTTTGTTGTCCTAATAATAGAGCCTTAATTTCACTTGTGCAATAGGTGGGAATGTAAGGAATTCAAAAAATACAAAATAAACGACGCTATTATTAATTACGCTAACTTAAATTTCATTGTTTGTTGGGTCTGTGAGATATCGTTTCAAACGGCAAAAGCGCGTCATTTGCGTGTATGTTTTGTGACTTTTACCTCAGGAATTATAGTTGCGGTTGATAAATATCAGCCTTTTGTATTACCCCGAGTAAGCGCAGCGAAGACAAGAATAGTTAATAAATAGTGAATTTTAATGAACGAAGAAGACACTATAAAAAGAAGTGTTATCTCTGGTTGCGGACTCACCTTATTGTCAGTGTTTAATGCCTTTACTGCCTGTTTTAACGCATTATTTTGCGCCACTCGCGAAGGATTTACTGATGCATGGCAGGCTGGAGAGCGCAGCCCGCCGCTGATGACGGTACAAAATATGGTACAATGATCCATCGGGAATATTACACATTGATTAGGGTTCTTCGGCCAATGGCACAACTTTATTTCTACTATTCGGCAATGAATGCAGGGAAATCGACGGCGTTACTGCAATCCTCATACAATTATCAGGAGCGGGGGATGCGTACCGTTGTTTATACCGCCGGAATCGACGATCGCTTTGGGGCAGGGAAGGTGAGCTCAAGAATAGGGCTCTCGTCGCCTGCAAGGCTGTTTAACCCTGAAACGGACCTGCTGGAGGACATTCGTGCCGAGCATGCCTCTAAGCCTGTCCATTGCGTGCTGGTTGATGAAAGCCAGTTCCTGACCCGAGAGCAGGTCCATGCGCTTTCAGAGGTCGTTGATGAGCTGGATATTCCCGTTCTTTGCTATGGATTACGTACCGATTTTCGTGGGGAGTTATTTGCCGGCAGTCAGTATCTGCTCGCCTGGTCGGATAAGCTGGTTGAGCTGAAAACAATCTGCTTTTGTGGCCGCAAGGCAAGTATGGTTCTTCGCCTGGACCAGTCGGGTAAACCCTATGCTGATGGCGAGCAGGTGGTGATAGGAGGCAATGAACGTTATGTCTCGGTCTGCCGCAAGCATTATAAAGAGGCGCTGGCTGTAGGCTCGCTGACGGCGTTACAGGGCGACAATCGAAAATAATAAGAATGTTTTACGTATCCTCAGATATAAAAAAACCCGCCAGCGGCGGGTTTTTTTATCATACTGTCAATCAAGCATTTTTCTTCGCTTTCTTGTCAGCCTTTACAACTGCGGGGATTTCAACTTTTACGGCAGCGACATCGCTTTCAGTGAAGTTACGACCGTAATAAGTATCCAGCAGGATCTGTTTCAGTTCGGAAATCAGTGGGTAGCGCGGGTTAGCACCAGTACACTGGTCATCGAATGCATCTTCAGACAGCTTATCTACGTGAGCGAGGAAGTCAGCTTCCTGAACGCCTGCTTCGCGGATAGATTTAGGAATACCCAGTTCAGCCTTCAGGCTCTCCAGCCATGCCAGCAGTTTCTCGATCTTCGCGGCAGTACGGTCGCCCGGTGCGCTCAGACCCAGGTGATCTGCGATTTCAGCATAACGACGGCGCGCCTGTGGGCGGTCGTACTGGCTGAATGCAGTCTGCTTGGTTGGGTTGTCGTTGGCGTTATAGCGGATAACGTTGCTGATCAACAGGGCGTTCGCCAGACCGTGAGGAATGTGGAACTGTGAACCTAGCTTGTGCGCCATGGAGTGACAGACACCCAGGAAGGCGTTAGCAAACGCAATGCCCGCGATGGTTGCCGCACTGTGTACACGTTCACGCGCAACAGGGTTTTTCGAACCTTCGTTGTAAGAAGCTGGCAGGTTTTCTTTCAGCAGTTTCAGCGCCTGCAAAGCCTGACCGTCAGAGAACTCAGAAGCCAGTACGGAAACGTAAGCTTCCAGAGCGTGAGTTACCGCATCCAGACCACCGAACGCACACAGTGATTTCGGCATTTCCATGACCAGGTTGGCGTCAACGATAGCCATATCTGGCGTCAGTGCGTAGTCAGCCAGCGGGTATTTCTGACCGGTTGCGTCATCAGTCACAACGGCAAATGGCGTCACTTCTGAACCAGTACCGGAAGTAGTGGTGACGGCGATCATTTTCGCTTTCACGCCCATTTTCGGGAACTTGTAGATACGTTTACGGATATCCATAAAGCGCAGCGCCAGTTCTTCGAAGTGAGTTTCCGGATGTTCGTACATCACCCACATAATTTTCGCGGCGTCCATTGGGGAACCGCCACCCAGTGCGATGATCACATCAGGTTTGAAGGAGTTCGCCAGTTCAGCGCCTTTACGTACAACGCTCAGGGTTGGGTCAGCTTCAACTTCAAAGAAGACTTCAGTTTCGACGCCAGCCGCTTTCAGAACAGAGGTGATCTGGTCTGCATAGCCATTGTTGAACAGGAAACGGTCGGTCACGATGAGCGCACGTTTGTGGCCATCAGTAATCACTTCATCCAGCGCGATTGGCAGAGAGCCGCGGCGGAAGTAGATAGATTTCGGAAGTTTGTGCCACAACATGTTTTCAGCTCGCTTAGCAACGGTTTTCTTGTTGATCAGGTGTTTTGGACCAACGTTTTCAGAGATGGAGTTACCACCCCAGGAACCACAACCCAGAGTCAGGGAAGGTGCGAGTTTGAAGTTGTACAGGTCACCGATACCACCCTGAGAAGCAGGGGTGTTGATCAGGATACGTGCCGTCTTCATCTTCTGACCGAAGTAAGCAACACGCTCAGGCTGGTTATCCTGGTCGGTGTACAGGCAAGAGGTGTGGCCGATACCGCCCATCGCCACCAGCTTCTCTGCTTTATCTACCGCGTCATCGAAATCTTTCGCACGGTACATTGCCAGCGTCGGGGAGAGTTTCTCGTGAGCAAACGGCTCACTTTCATCAACGACTTTCACTTCACCAATCAGAATCTTGGTGGTAGCAGGGACGCTAAAGCCAGCGAGCTCAGCGATTTTATACGCAGGCTGACCTACGATAGCCGCGTTCAGCGCACCATTTTTCAGAATCACGTCCTGAACGGCTTTCAGTTCTTTACCTTGCAACAGGTAGCCGCCGTGGCTGGCGAAACGTTCACGAACGGCGTCGTATACCGAATCAACCACGACAACAGACTGTTCAGATGCGCAGATAACGCCGTTATCGAAGGTTTTAGACATCAGCACAGAAGCAACTGCACGCTTGATATCTGCCGTTTCGTCGATCACAACAGGGGTATTACCCGCGCCTACGCCGATGGCTGGTTTACCGGAGCTGTATGCTGCTTTAACCATACCAGGACCACCGGTCGCCAGAATCAGGTTAATGTCCGGGTGATGCATCAGGGCGTTGGACAGTTCAACAGAAGGTTGGTCGATCCAGCCGATCAGATCTTTTGGCGCACCCGCAGCAATCGCAGCCTGAAGCACGATATCTGCCGCTTTGTTGGTAGCGTCCTTCGCACGTGGATGCGGGGAGAAAATGATTGCGTTACGTGTCTTCAGGCTGATGAGAGATTTGAAGATGGCGGTAGAGGTTGGGTTAGTGGTTGGAACGATACCGCAAATGATGCCGATCGGTTCTGCGATGGTGATGGTGCCGAAAGTATCGTCTTCTGACAGCACACCGCAGGTTTTCTCATCTTTATAGGCGTTGTAGATATACTCTGAAGCAAAGTGGTTTTTGATCACTTTATCTTCAACGATACCCATGCCGGATTCGGCAACGGCCATTTTAGCGAGAGGGATTCGAGCATCAGCAGCAGCCAGAGCGGCCGCGCGGAAGATTTTATCAACCTGTTCTTGGGTGAAATTGGCATATTCACGCTGGGCTTTTTTCACGCGCTCGACGAGGGCGTTCAGTTCAGCGATATTGGTAACAGCCATAATGCTCTCCTGATAATGTTTAAACTCTTTTAGTAAACCAGCGCTCGATACGTCTGACAGTATAGTCAGAGCCGATCCCACTTGCGTAACACACAGTAAAACAAAGGATTACTCACTGCTCCAGCTCACTAATTTACTAAAAGAGCCTTACCTTAGCATCATACCTTTTTGATAGGTGATCTCCCTGGCGGCGTAACCAAGATTACTCACTTCTGAGTACGAAAATTATGATCGAGATCAATTTTGTCCTAAGCTGATACCTTTCAGCAGGGTTATTTTGTGCTAATTATTCTACTGTTAAATAATTAAGTAACTATTGGAAGCAGCGATATCATTGATTACACAAATGTTTAACATCATGAATTGATAACGTTTAAGAACAGATTTCTGGTGAAGTATGCGGCTAAAAAGCGTATCTTCAGCGCGGATTTATCATGACACGCAGTTTCTCCCTGGCCATGCTCAATTGCGGAGCTTAATGTGATTCAAACGCTCTTTGATTTCCCTACATATTTCAAGTTTTTTATCGGCTTGTTTGCTCTGGTTAACCCGGTAGGGATCATCCCTGTCTTCATTAGTATGACCAGCTATCAGACGGCTGCGGCACGAAATAAAACCAACCTGACGGCAAACCTGTCGGTGGCGATCATCCTACTTACGTCTCTTTATCTCGGGGACGCCATTCTTCAGGTCTTCGGCATCTCGATTGATTCGTTCCGTATAGCAGGCGGGATCCTGGTGGTGACGATTGCCATGTCGATGATCAGCGGCAAGCTGGGGGAGGATAAACAGAACAAGCAGGAAAAATCAGAGACAGCTATCCGCGAGAGCATCGGGGTCGTGCCACTGGCACTGCCGCTGATGGCGGGCCCGGGGGCGATCAGTTCCACTATTGTCTGGGGAACGCGCTACCACAGCCTGATGCACCTGATTGGCTTTTCCGTCGCTATTGCGCTGTTCGCGCTGTGCTGCTGGGGTGTATTTCGTATGGCGCCATGGCTGGTTCGCTTGCTGGGACAAACGGGCATCAACGTGATTACCCGTATCATGGGTCTGTTGTTAATGGCGTTGGGCATCGAATTTATCGTTACCGGTATTAAAAGTATATTCCCCGGGTTAGTACACTGACTTTCATTTGAAAGAGCGGAGCCAGCGGCTCCGTTTTTTTTACGTGATTATCTGCAAATCATATAAATAAAGTTGAAATAGGCGCCAGTCATAATAAGTTCTACTAATAATCCTCTTCTGTTGTTTTTCAAGGGGTTGTTTATTTTCATTTCCCCTTGCCGCGCATAAATCCCTCAAACCCTCTGTTATTTTACTCACATGATACTCTGGGGCTTGCTGACAGATAACCGAAATGTTATTAGTAATTTCGACGCTGGCTCAGACGAATGTGCTAAATAATAATCAATTGTTAAATTATCGTGAAAAATCGTTCAGCCAAGCTTTGTCGTCGCGTTTGTAGCAACAAAATTTCTTATCTGTATGAATTACTTCTCTTTTTGTTGATTTCGGCGTAAGCCAGGGTTGGCACCACAGTTATGCCAGCCATCGTAAAAGAGAAATGCTTAACAAATTTGCAAAATGTATTGGCGAGAGTTGGCACCATTTGGTACTTTCCGGC
The DNA here is from genome assembly GCF_049238215.1 of Enterobacter cloacae complex sp. IR5441. Classification (NCBI taxonomy): domain Bacteria; kingdom Pseudomonadati; phylum Pseudomonadota; class Gammaproteobacteria; order Enterobacterales; family Enterobacteriaceae; genus Enterobacter; species Enterobacter cloacae complex sp. IR5441. The sequence continues at coordinate 199,698 of NZ_JBMKIA010000003.1, read as the reverse complement.
CTTATATTTTGCAGCATTAAACAAGTTGATGAGAACTATTTTCATATAGCCCTCACATAAGATATCCAACGCATCTCTCTGACAGGGGAGAGGTGTAAAGAATCGACGCAAGACCGCCGTACGAGCGGTCAGTAATAATGAAGTCGGTGATAGCAAGAAGTAAAAAAAGAACCTGACAGTAGCAAAAAAAACTCCTGCGCTGTACAGGCCCCAACAGGGGATTACACAACTGGCGAAGGCCGGTCATTATAATGAGTGGAGTATCAACACAATGTCCATCATCACAAAAAAAAGTCTGGTAGCGGCGGGGATTTTAACTGCGCTAATCGCGGGCAACGCTGCAATGGCTGCGGACGTTCCTGCTGGTGTTCAGCTGGCTGAGAAGCAAACGCTGGTACGTAATAACGGTGCGGAAGTGCAGTCTCTTGATCCGCACAAAATTGAAGGTGTTCCAGAGTCTAACGTTAACCGCGATCTGTTTGAAGGTCTGCTGGTGACTGACGTAGACGGCCACCCGGCTCCGGGCGTGGCGGAAAAATGGGACAACAAAGATTTTAAAGTCTGGACCTTCCATCTGCGTAAAGATGCGAAATGGTCCGACGGTACGCCGGTTACCGCCGAAGATTTCGTCTATAGCTGGCAGCGTCTGGCGGATCCGAATACCGCCTCCCCGTATGCGAGTTACCTCCAGTATGGCCATATTGCCAATATCGATGACATCATCACGGGTAAAAAGCCAGTTACCGACCTGGGCGTAAAAGCCATCGATGCCAACACCTTTGAAGTGACGTTGAGCGAACCTGTTCCGTACTTCTATAAGCTGCTGGTTCACCCGTCCGTCTCCCCGGTACCAAAATCCGCAGTAGAAAAATTTGGTGAAAAATGGACGCAGCCTGCGAATATTGTGACCAACGGTGCATATAAGCTGAAGGACTGGGTCGTTAACGAACGTATGGTGCTGGAGCGCAACCCGCAGTATTGGGATAATGCGAAGACCGTTATCAATCAGGTCACCTACCTGCCAATCTCTTCTGAAGTGACGGACGTAAACCGCTACCGCAGCGGTGAAATCGACATGACCTATAACAATATGCCGATTGAACTGTTCCAGAAGCTGAAAAAAGAGATCCCTAAAGAAGTTCACGTCGATCCGTATCTGTGCACCTACTATTACGAAATTAACAACCAGAAAGCACCGTTCACCGACGTACGTGTTCGTACCGCACTGAAGCTGGCTCTGGATCGCGACATTATCGTGAATAAAGTGAAGAATCAGGGCGACCTGCCGGCTTACAGCTACACCCCGCCTTACACCGACGGTATGAAGCTGGTTGAACCTGAATGGTTCAAATGGTCCCAGGAAAAACGTAACGAAGAAGCGAAAAAACTGCTGGCTGAAGCTGGCTATACCGCCGACAAGCCGCTGACCTTTAGCCTGCTGTACAACACCTCCGATCTGCATAAAAAACTGGCTATTGCCGTCGCGTCAATCTGGAAGAAAAACCTCGGCGTGAACGTGAAGCTGGAAAACCAGGAATGGAAAACCTTCCTCGATACGCGCCACCAGGGAACCTTTGACGTGGCACGTGCAGGATGGTGTGCGGACTATAACGAACCGACCTCATTCCTGAACACCATGCTGAGCGACAGTTCGAACAACACCGCACACTATAAGAGCCCGGCGTTTGATAAGCTGATTGGCGAAACCCTGAAGGTGGCAGATGACGCCCAGCGCGCCGATCTGTACGCAAAATCAGAACAACAGCTCGATAAAGACTCTGCGATCGTTCCGGTTTACTACTACGTTAACGCCCGCCTGGTGAAACCATGGGTAGGGGGTTATACCGGTAAAGACCCGTTGGATAATATTTCCGTTAAGAATCTTTATATTATCAAGCATTAATGGCAATACGTGGGGCGAGCGAGCTTGCCCCACTGTGTCTATTTTGTAACATTCATCAGGCACACGCCAGAAGGTACGGGCAATGTTGAAATTTATCCTGCGTCGCTGTCTTGAAGCGATTCCAACGTTATTTATTCTAATTACAATTTCCTTCTTCATGATGCGTCTTGCACCGGGCAGTCCTTTTACCGGTGAACGCACGCTTCCGCCAGAAGTTATGGCCAACATCGAAGCGAAATACCATTTAAACGATCCTATCACCACGCAGTACTTCAACTATCTGAAGCAGCTTGCACACGGTGATTTTGGTCCGTCATTTAAATATAAAGACTATTCCGTTAACGACCTGGTGGCGTCCAGCTTCCCGGTATCGGCTAAATTAGGGGCTGCTGCATTTATCCTGGCCGTTGTTCTCGGTGTCACTGCGGGCGTTATCGCTGCGCTAAAACAAAATACCCGATGGGATTACGCCGTAATGGGGGTCGCAATGACCGGGGTGGTTATCCCCAGCTTCGTTGTCGCGCCGTTGCTGGTCATGATATTCGCCATAACCCTGAAATGGCTTCCCGGGGGCGGCTGGAACGGCGGGGCGCTGAAGTTCATGATATTGCCGATGGTGGCATTATCTCTGGCCTACATCGCCAGCATCGCCCGTATTACCCGCGGTTCAATGATTGAAGTCCTGCACTCGAACTTCATCCGTACCGCCCGTGCGAAAGGGCTGCCGATGCGCCGGATTATTTTCCGTCATGCCCTCAAGCCTGCACTGTTACCGGTACTCTCCTATATGGGTCCGGCTTTCGTCGGCATTATCACGGGTTCAATGGTGATTGAAACCATTTATGGTCTGCCGGGCATCGGGCAGCTGTTTGTTAACGGGGCGCTTAACCGTGACTATTCGCTGGTGCTGAGCCTGACGATCCTCGTGGGCGCGCTGACCATTCTGTTTAATGCCGTTGTCGATGTGCTGTATGCCGTTATCGACCCGAAAATCCGTTACTAACTGGAGCACGCCATGATGTTGAGTAAGAAAAACAGCGAGGCGCTGGAAAACTTCAGTGAAAAGCTGGAGGTCGAAGGTCGTAGCCTTTGGCAGGACGCCCGCCGTCGTTTTATGCATAACCGTGCCGCCGTTGCCAGCCTGGTCGTGCTGGTGCTTATCGCGCTGTTCGTAACCCTGGCACCAATGCTCTCTCAGTTCACCTATTTCGATACGGACTGGGGCATGATGTCCAGCGCGCCGGATATGGAATCCGGGCATTATTTCGGCACCGACTCCTCCGGGCGTGATTTGCTGGTGCGTGTGGCGATTGGCGGCCGTATCTCCCTGATGGTTGGCATCGCGGCGGCGCTGGTGGCGGTGATTGTCGGCACGCTTTACGGCTCGCTTTCCGGTTACCTCGGCGGGAAAGTGGACTCCGTGATGATGCGTCTGCTAGAAATCCTGAACTCCTTCCCGTTCATGTTCTTCGTCATTCTGCTGGTGACCTTCTTTGGTCAAAATATCCTGCTGATCTTCGTGGCGATCGGGATGGTGTCCTGGCTGGATATGGCGCGTATTGTGCGCGGCCAGACGCTGAGCCTCAAACGTAAGGAGTTTATCGAAGCCGCACAGGTTGGCGGCGTTTCTACCGCCAATATTGTGGTGCGTCATATCGTTCCTAACGTGCTGGGCGTGGTGGTGGTATACGCCTCTCTGCTGGTGCCAAGTATGATCCTGTTTGAATCTTTCCTGAGCTTCCTGGGATTAGGTACGCAGGAGCCGTTGAGTAGCTGGGGCGCTCTGTTAAGTGATGGCGCAAACTCCATGGAAGTGTCACCGTGGTTACTGCTGTATCCGGCGGGCTTCCTGGTCGTCACCCTGTTCTGTTTCAACTTTATCGGCGATGGCCTGCGTGATGCCCTCGACCCGAAAGACCGTTAAGGAGCGCCGTCATGACCATTATTGAAACGGCAACCGCGCCACAGGCGCAACAGCGGACCAGCGCACTGCTGGACGTTAAAGACCTCCGCGTGACGTTTAAAACCCCCGACGGTGATGTTACTGCCGTTAACGATCTCAACTTCGACCTGCGTGCCGGTGAAACGCTGGGCATTGTGGGCGAATCCGGTTCCGGTAAATCCCAGACCGCATTCGCGCTGATGGGCCTGCTGGCGTCAAACGGCGTGATCGGCGGTTCGGCGACGTTTAACGGGAAAGAGATCCTGAATTTGCCGGAACATGAGCTGAACAAGCTGCGCGCCGAGCAGATTTCAATGATTTTCCAGGATCCGATGACGTCCCTGAACCCCTATATGCGGGTGGGCGAACAGCTGATGGAAGTGCTGATGCTCCACAAGGGGCTGGGCAAAGCCGAAGCGTTTGAAGAGTCCGTCAAAATGCTGGATGCGGTGAAAATGCCTGAGGCACGCAAGCGCATGCGCATGTATCCGCACGAATTCTCCGGCGGTATGCGCCAGCGCGTCATGATCGCGATGGCATTGCTTTGCCGGCCAAAACTGCTGATCGCTGATGAACCAACCACCGCCCTGGACGTGACCGTTCAGGCGCAGATCATGACGTTGCTGAACGAGCTGAAGCGCGAGTTCAACACCGCCATCATTATGATCACCCACGATTTAGGCGTCGTTGCCGGGATCTGCGATAAAGTGTTAGTCATGTATGCAGGCCGCACGATGGAATACGGTAATGCTCGCGATGTGTTCTACCAGCCAGCCCATCCGTACTCTATCGGGCTGCTGAATGCCGTTCCGCGTCTTGATGCGGAAGGGGAGTCGCTGCTGACTATCCCGGGCAACCCGCCAAACCTGCTGCGTCTGCCAAAAGGCTGCCCGTTCCAGCCGCGTTGTCCGCATGCGATGGAAATCTGTAACAGCGCACCGCCGCTGGAAGCGTTTGCCCCAGGCCGTCTGCGCGCCTGCTTTAAGCCGCTGGAGGAGCTGGTATGAACGCGATCGACGAAAAAAGAAATGTGCTCCTCGAAATTGCTGACCTGAAGGTCCATTTCGATATCAAAGACGGTAAACAGTGGTTCTGGCAGCCTGCCAAAACCCTGAAAGCGGTGGATGGCGTCACGCTACGCCTGTACGAAGGCGAGACCCTGGGCGTGGTAGGCGAATCAGGCTGCGGCAAATCGACGTTTGCGCGTGCGATCATCGGCCTGGTGAAGGCCACCGACGGGAAAGTGGCCTGGCTTGGCAAAGATCTGCTGGGGATGAAGCCGGATGAATGGCGCGACGTGCGCAGCGACATCCAGATGATTTTCCAGGATCCACTTGCGTCCCTGAACCCGCGTATGACCATTGGCGAAATCATTGCCGAGCCGCTGCGCACCTATCATCCGAAGATGCCGCGCCAGGAAATTCGCGATCGGGTGAAAGCGATGATGCTCAAGGTGGGTCTGCTGCCTAACCTCATCAACCGCTACCCACACGAGTTTTCCGGCGGTCAGTGCCAGCGTATCGGTATCGCACGCGCGTTGATCCTTGAACCAAAACTGATTATCTGTGATGAGCCAGTTTCGGCGCTGGACGTTTCCATCCAGGCCCAGGTGGTTAACCTGCTACAGAAACTGCAACGGGAAATGGGGCTGTCGCTGATCTTCATCGCCCACGATCTGGCGGTGGTAAAACACATTTCGGACCGTGTGCTGGTCATGTATCTGGGCCACGCCGTAGAGCTGGGCACGTATGATGAGGTGTACCACAATCCTCTGCACCCTTATACCAAAGCGCTGATGTCTGCGGTTCCCGTTCCGGACCCCGATCTGGAAAAAAATAAAACCATTCAGCTTCTGGAAGGTGAACTGCCTTCGCCAATCAACCCGCCTTCAGGCTGCGTATTCCGTACTCGATGCCCAATAGCCGGGCCGGAATGTGCAAAAACACGGCCGGTTCTGGAGGGCAGTTTCCGACATGCGGTTTCCTGCCTGAAAGTAGACCCGTTATAATCGCAAGGGCTGACATGATGTCAGCCCTTATTTTTCGAGGTTAATGTGTCGCGATTATTCACGTCGGCCCGTCAGCGGCTGTATCACCTTTTATTTGATCCTGAAACGGTTTCCGGTCGCCGCTTCGAAGGTCTGTGTGGTTTATTTGCGCTGATTAGCGTCATTATTATCTTTATCGAATCCGGCGCCGGAACGCAGTACCACATGACGTATGAGGAGTGGCACGTTTTCGTCTGGCTGGAATTGATTGTCACGCTGGTGTTTACTGCGGAATATGTGCTGAGGGTCATTAGCTGGCCAAATCCGGCGAAATACGTTTTCAGCTTCTGGGGATTTATTGATTTAGCCACCATCCTGCCGCTGTATGTCATGTGGCTGTGGCCTGAGATCAGCCTGAATTATGTGTTTGCCTGGCGTGCAATGCGGGCGATTCGTGTGTTACGGATTCTCAAACTGCTGCGCTTTATGCCGTCGCTGCGGGTTTTTTGGGTTGCCATTGTCAGCGCCCGCCACCAGCTGATTCTCTTCTATTCGTTTATTGCTATCGTGATGATCGTTTTTGGCTCCCTTATGTATTTAATCGAAGGGCCGAAATACGGGTTTACCACGCTTAATGCGTCTGTTTACTGGGCTATCGTCACGGTGACCACCGTGGGCTATGGCGATATTACCCCGCATACGCCGCTCGGACGTATTGTGGCATCGGTTCTTATCCTGATCGGCTATTCGGTGATAGCGATTCCGACGGGGTTAATTACCACCCATATGAGCAGCGCCTTCCAGAACAGTAAGCAGCAACGCAAATGTCCGAATTGTCAGCAGGGGAATCATGAACCCGGCGCGCGGTTTTGTCACCGCTGTGGAAATGCCTTACCGGATTAAATAAAAAGGCTGCGCGGGCAGCCTTTTTTATTATTCGCGCCAGAGGATATGGCACAGTTTGTGATCTTTCTCGCGGCACAGCAGGACGCGGGCAAAGATGTCGTTAATTTCTCCGCCGTCTTCATCTGCAAGGCCAATCACCACCTCGGCGAAGAAGTCCGGGTTGAGATCAAAATCGACATGTTCGGCCCAGTCTTCAGCCGGATCGAACAGCTCAGCACCGCCACGCTCTTCAAATTGTAGGTTGAAAAGAATGACGTCAGCAGGGTCGAGATTATCGACCGCCAGCTCGAGAAAAATATCGTAGGCCTGTTCGAGCGTTTCGTCTTCGGTCAGGCGATTGTTCAGATCCATTTCCATGATGACTACCTGTTAAACATCGTTGGGCACGTTTTACAGCAACGGACTAAAGAAGTAAAACAGTCGTTCGGCAATTCGCTGCCACAGCGGACGTTTCGCCCACAGTCTGGCGTCCAGCAGGCGTGAGCGGGAGATATAATCGTCCTGAACCGCCGCCAGATCGCCACCGAACCCGGCGTCATCAATGACCAGCGTAATTTCAAAATTCAGCCACAGACTGCGCATATCGAGGTTGACGGTACCCACCAGGCTCAGCTCTCCGTCCACCAGCACGCTCTTGGTGTGTAACAGGCCGCCTTCGAACTGATAAATTTTAACGCCTGCGGCCAGCAGCTCACTAAAGAACGCGCGGCTTGCCCATCCCACCAGCAGCGAATCGTTCTTGCGCGGCATAATAATGCTCACATCCACTCCGCGCTGTGCCGCTGTACAGATGGCATGCAGAAGGTCGTCGCTGGGAACGAAATAGGGCGTGGTCATGATCAGATATTCCCGCGCGGAGTACGCGGCGGTCAGCAGTGCCTGATGGATCAGATCTTCCGGGAAGCCAGGACCGGAGGCGATAGTGTGGATAGTGTGCCCGCTGGCTTCCTCAAACGGCATGATATTGCCATCCGGCGGCGGGGGAAGAATGCGTTTCCCGGTTTCAATTTCCCAGTCGCAGGAGTAGACGATGCCCATTGAGGTCGCAATCGGTCCCTCCATCCGCGCCATCAGATCGATCCATTGCCCCACGCCGGAATCCTGCTTGAAGAAGCGGGGGTCAACCATGTTCATGCTGCCGGTGTAGGCGATGTAGTTATCGATCAGAACCATTTTCCGGTGCTGGCGGAGATCCATGCGGCGCAGAAAGACGCGGAAAAGATTCACTTTCAGCGCCTCGACCACCTCGATACCGGCGTTGCGCATCATGCCTGCCCACGGGCTACGGAAAAAGGCCACGCTGCCGGCGGAGTCCAGCATCAGGCGGCAGTGGATACCGCGACGTGCAGCGGCCATTAGCGATTCGGCGACCTGGTCCGCCATGCCGCCCGGCTGCCAGATATAAAACACCATCTCGATATTATGCCGGGCGAGCTGGATATCACGGATCAGCGCCTGCATCACATCATCAGAAGAGGTCATCAGTTGCAGCTGATTGCCTTTTACCCCAGCAATCCCCTGGCGGCGTTCGCACAGCTTGAACAGAGATGCGGCCACGCTACTGTTCTCTTCAGCGAAGATATGCTTGCAGGCTTTAAGGTCGGCAAGCCATTTCGCCGTGGAGGGCCACATGGCGCGGGCGCGTTCGGCGCGGCGTTTACCCAGATGAAGTTCACCGAAAGAGAGATAGGCGATGATGCCCACCAGCGGCAGAATGTAGATAATCAGAAGCCAGGCCATGGCGGAAGGTACCGCTCTGCGTTTCATCAGAATGCGCAACGTCACCCCGGCAATTAACAGCCAGTATCCTAAAATGACCAGCCAACTCACCACGGTGTAGAAGGTTGTCATAAATAAAAAATCCTTTTGAAAGCGTATTGTTATGAGTTTACGCATCAGGATTCATCTGGCAAATAAAAACGGCAGATAAAAGCGCTGGTTTGCCGCCTGCTTAGGCATATAATGGCATCTCTGTTAGAGAAAGAGTTGTAGACATGAAGCGCAGTAGAACTGAAGTTGGGCGCTGGCGCATGTTGCGACAGGTGAGTCGTCGTAAGGCTCGTTGGCTGGAAGCACAATCCCGCCGCAATATGCGTATCCACGCCATCAGAAAATGTGGCCTGAACAGACACCGTAACGCGCTGTTGTTCGCGGTCCAGGACATCTGAAAAGCATGAAGGGCACCGTAAAGGTGCCCATTAAACATCCAGGCTATCAATTTTTGCAGTCTCTTCCCATCTGCTTTCCGCGATATACTAACTTCCCATAACGTCATGATATTAAAAGATGAATCCTTATCTCTGGATTTTTATTGTACTTTTGGCGCTGGATGCGCTCAGGGAAGATTTAGGACTTTCGTCATTTTCCTCATTGGCAGATTATGTTTTCGCATGGGGAATACATTTTTATTAAAGGAAAAAAGGATGAACGGAAAAGTAATGGCAGCACTCTTTGGGATTGCGATATTAAGCGGTTGTGCCAGTAGCAAAACCTCACCCGAACGGCACGCGTTTTATTTCGTGTCGCATCAGTCCAGCTTTACTGGCGGCAATTACACCTCCAGCGTGCAGAAAAATTATCAGCTGAACGTGGCGCAGTTCCGCGAGCTTTATGCCCGGGGCAAAGCTGACCGCGCGGAAGGGCGGACTCAGGCTGAAGCCAGTGAATACGCGCAAAGCATTCGCGATCAGCTGAAAGAAAATGCGAAGTCGCAGGAATTGTTCGCAGGCAACGCGAAGGATAAATGGTCTTCGGACATGGACAGTAAAGACGCCCTGTTATTTGGTAACGAACTGGCCGCGACTTATCTTGATGGCTATAACGGCGTACAATAGCGCAACTGATTCAGGGGATACCGTAATTACCGGTATCCCCGCTGTTTTTGAGCGAAAGGAGTAAGACGTGTTTGCGGAGTTTGGTGTACTGAATTTCTGGACCTATGTTGTCGGCGCATTTTTTATCGTGCTGGTTCCAGGACCGAACACCTTGTTTGTGCTGAAAACAGGGATTGGCCACGGCGTTAAGAAAGGCTATCTGGCAGCCACCGGTGTGTTTATTGGTGATGCCGTGCTGATGTTTCTGGCCTGGGCGGGCGTCGCCGCGTTGATCCAGACCACTCCGATATTATTTAATATTGTCCGCTATTTGGGCGCGTTTTATCTGCTGTGGCTGGGCGGAAAAATGCTCTGGTCCGTTATGACGCGTCAAAAAAATGCGCACGAAAGTAGCGCCGAACCGGCAAGCGCAATCCTTAAGCGTTCGCTGGTGCTGAGCCTGACGAACCCGAAAGCGATTCTCTTTTACGTGTCGTTCTTCGTGCAGTTTATTGATGTCAATGCGAAGAATACCGGCACGTCGTTCCTGATCCTCGCCACAACGCTTGAGCTGATCAGCTTCATGTACATGAGCTTCCTGATTTTTTCAGGCGCGTTTGTCACGCGTTACCTCAAAACCAAAAAGAAACTGGCGAAGCTGGGGAACGGGCTGATAGGTCTGCTGTTTGTCGGATTTGCGGCGAGGCTGGCGTCGCTGCACTGAATGAAGAAAAGGCTCCTGAGGGAGCCTTTCGTTTCAGAACACTTTTTTATACGGGCGAACCGTGACTTTCTCGTACACGCCGGCTGCGACGTACGGGTCTGCTTCTGCCCAGGCCTGTGCGGCTTCCAGAGATTCAAACTCGGCAATCACCGTGGAGCCGGTAAAACCCGCCGCGCCCGGATCGTTGCTGTCAACGGCAGGCATCGGGCCTGCGGTCAGCAACCGACCTTCATCCTGTAGCAACTGTAAACGCGCCAGATGGGCAGGGCGAACGGAAAGACGTTTTTCCAGAGAATCAGGTACATCTTCAGCGTAAATCACGTAAAGCACGGCAAAGCTCCTTAACCGGTAAAAGTGACAATTACGTTATGTGAAAGCACAAATGACTGCAATGTAAAGATAATAACAATGTTAAAACCCTGATCTGGATGCCCCTTTTTTGCCCTCAAGTACGCTTAAATTGCGCCAGGACAAAGTGTCTTATTGAATATGATTGCTATTTGCATTTAAAATCGAGGTTCGGTTTTTTAACGTTGATGATTATGACTTCGATGACCCTTGATTTACCTCGCCGCTTTCCATGGCCGACGCTGCTTTCCGTCGTTATTCACGGTGCTGTCGTGGCGGGTCTGCTCTATACCTCGGTTCATCAGGTTATTGAAATGCCGGCGCCAGCGCAGCCAATTTCTGTGACCATGGTATCGCCTGCGGATCTTGAGCCGCCGCAGGTTGCGCCGCCGCCGCCACAGCCCGTTGTTGAACCCGAGCCGGAGCCTGAGCCCGAGCCGGTTCCTGAACCGCCGAAAGAAGCGCCGGTAGTGATCCATAAGCCGGAGCCGAAACCTAAGCCGAAGCCAAAACCCAAGCCGGTCAAAAAGGTGGAAGAGCGTCCGAAACGCGAAGTGCGTCCGGTTGAGCCACGCGCCACGCAGCCGGTTGAAAATGCCGCCCCGTCACGTCCGCTGATGAATAACACCACGACCGCGACAAAACCGACGGTAACGGCGCCCGCGGGCCCGCGCGCGCTGAGCCGTAACCAGCCGCAGTACCCGGCACGTGCCCAGGCGTTACGTATTGAAGGGCGTGTACGGGTGAAATTCGACGTTACGGCCGATGGACGTGTCGATAACGTGGAAATCCTGTCCGCACAGCCGGCGAATATGTTTGAACGCGAAGTTAAATCGGCCATGCGCAGGTGGCGCTATGAAGCCGGTAAACCCGGCAATGGGTTGATTGTGAACATTGTCTTCCGCCTGAACGGCGGGGCACAGATGGAATAAAAGAAGCCTCCGCAAGGAGGCTTTTTTTTACCTGAGGATCAGCTCCGTGGGAGCTGGCGGGGCTTACCGTCGCTATCCACCGCCACATAGATGAATAATGCCTCCGTCGCCTTATAGCGCTGACCAATCGGCTCAGAAGAGACTTTTTTCACCCATACTTCAATGTTGATGGAGACAGACGTATTGCCGCGTTTTACGCAGCGTGCGTAACAGCACACCACGTCCCCCACCGCGACAGGGCGCAGAAAGGTCATGCCATCGACCCGGACTGTCACCACGCGCCCGTGTGCAATCTCTTTTGCCAGGATTGCACCGCCCATATCCATCTGCGACATCAACCAGCCGCCAAAAATATCGCCATTGGCATTCGTATCCGCAGGCATTGCCAGTGTGCGTAAAACTAGTTCGCCCTGTGGGGCGTCATTTGTTGTCATTGTTTTTAAACTCGTAACTGAAGACTTCAGGCGGGATGCTACTATGATTTCTGGCTGGAGAGAATAGGGTTAGCGCCCGCAGAGCAGGCGCCAGCGGGTCAGAAGGACAGGGTCACGCCTGCGTAATACGCACGGCCTGGTTCGTTATAGGTCGATGCACCGTCATTTTCTCGGTAAATTTGCTTATCAAAGAGGTTGCTGATCCCGGCATTCAGGCGGAGATCTTTTGTCAGTTGATAGTTACTACCGATCCCAACGATGGAATAGGCGCCAATCTCTTTATCTGACATCGCATTCTGCTCTTTGCGGATTTCAGCATTTTCTCTTGGCTTCTGGCGGCCATACATCGTCCAGCTAAGGTTCGCTGAAAGTTTGCTGTTAACCTGCCAGTCGAGCATCGTGTTGACGGTATATTTTGGGATAATCGACAGAGGGTTGCCGGTGTCCTTACTTTCTGACTGAATCATATACGTCGCATTGGTGCGCCAGGTTAGCGTGTCGCGGATAACCGGGACGGTGAGGTTGCCTTCCAGCCCCTCAACAACAGCCTTTCCTCCGTTCTGCCACTGAAGGATATTTGCGCCGCTGCTTGTCTGGCCCAGCACGTCCGTTCCTGAAACAATCTTGTTTTTGTAATCGTTGCGGAACCAGGTTATGCCAGCCTCGTAGCCTTCCAGCGCAAAGGCCAGGCCAATCTCTTTGTTCACGCTGATTTCAGGATCCAGATCCGGATTACCTAACAGGTAACAGCTTCCTTCGGAAACGTTGTTCGGGCAGCCATTGCCGCGGGTGGAAAGCAGATAGCCTTCGCTGGATTGATACAGGTTTGGCGCTTTAAATACCCGAGCGATACCCGCTTTAACCTTGAACATGTCACCCAAATCCTGAGAGAGGTTCAGGCTAGGACTCCAGTTGCTGCCAAACTGATTGTGATAATCAAAGCGGAGCCCTGGGATCAGGTTGGTGCCCTGGCGCGCTTCAATATTGTCCTCAAGATAGATGCCAGTGAGGTCAGCGCTGTTTTTGCTGTTGCGCTCAGAAGCCGTACCGGGAACGCCGTTAATCACTTCTCCCGACACATTTGTCGCCTGCATTGAGGCCGGATCGTTCAGTTCATCACGGTTCCATTCTGCACCCACGGTTAGCGTCTGTTCGACCAGCCAGAAGAAAGGAATGTTCAGTTCACCCGTTGAACGGTATGACTCCAGCCGGCTGGTATCGTATTTATCGCTATTGATCATCCCCTCAACTTTGCCCGTAGAGCCTTCTTCCAGGCGGGTGTTGTTGGTCTTTTCATAATAAACACCGAACTTAGACTGACCCCAGTCCCAGATGCCGTTGTGCGTAATGCCATAGGACTGGCGGTACATTCGGTTCGTTTCGTGTCCATACAGGGACGACACCAGACCGTCAGGGCTGACGTTGCTGTTGCTGTATTGAGTATCACCCGCGTAGATATTGCCCTGGCGGCTGTAGCTGTAGTCGAAATCGATAATCTGCTGTGGCGTGAGTTTCCAGGAGAGCAGGGCATTAATGTCCTTGTTGCGCACGCCTTCACGTCCGGCGGCGTAAGAGCCGTTTTGCGCGGTGTTGATGTCCTGAGCATCTGCGTCAGTTTTGTTGATATTCCCGTACAGGCGCATCGTTAACGCATCGCCCGCAAGGGGGCCGCTCAGATCAAAATTAGCGCGTTTCGTCGCTCCCTCTTTATCATTTTCAGGCTGGTTAGTGTACAGGGAGAGCGAGCCGTGCCAGTCGTTGGTCGGGCGTTTGGTAATGATGTTGACGACGCCGCCGGCCGCCCCCGAACCATAGCGGGCGGCAGCAGGTCCCCGGAGCACTTCAATGCGCTCAACCATCTCTGGCGGAACCCAGTTAGTATCCCCGCGGGTGTCGCGCTCCCCGCGCCAGCTGTAGCGCACCGAGTTACGTGACGTCACCGGCACACCGTCAATCAGAATCAGCGTGTTCTCCGGCCCCATACCGCGGATGTCGATCTGGCGGTTGTTACCGCGGCTGCCTGTCGCGCTGTTTCCGGTGAGGTTAACCCCGGGCATTTTGCGAATAATTTCTGAAAGATCGTTAACCGGTGGATCCTTTTCTATGTCCTTTGCCGTGATGATGGAAACCCCCGGCTGTTGCTTCAGCGCCTCTTCAGCGGTGGCCTGAACAACCATTGTTTCACCATCGGCGAGAGGATCTTCCGCTGCGTGTGCGCTCTGGTATAACGTTGAAAGAATGGCGAGCGTAAGTGTAGCCGGGGCAAATCTTATTATGTTATTCATCAACTCATTTCCATTTGTTAAAAATGCGATGACGAATATTAATGATAGTCATTCTCATTACAATAAAGTGACAGCAATCTCCATAAAATCTTCATGATTCAGACATTTTCGCAGGGAGGATGTAGAGAAAAGAGAAGGCGGGAAAAGAGGCCAGACCGCGTGGCGATCTGGCCAGAAGGATCAGTGCTTGTCATCCTGCGGCATGTGGCGATAAATATAAACGCCGCTGAGCAGGGTGAAGATAAGAGTCAGCGCCGTCAGGCCAAACACCTTGAAGTTGACCCAGATATTCTGCGGCAGCCAGAATGCGATATAGATATTCGCCAGACCACACAGAATAAAAAATAGTGCCCAGGCGATATTCAGACGCCCCCACACAGCCTGCGGCAGGGTCAGTTCTTTCCCCAGCATGCGCTGGATCAGCGGCTTCTTCATCACCCACTGGCTGATGAGGAGTGCGCCCGCAAACAGGCCGTAAATCACCGTGACCTTCCATTTGATAAATTCATCATTGTGGAAGAACAACGTCAGACCACCAAACACCGCCACCATCAGGAAGGTGATGAGCGCCATCTTTTCAACTTTGCGATAGCGAACCCAGCTGTAAATCAGCACCACAGCCGTTGCCACAATCAGCGCCAGCGTGCCGGCATAAATGTCGTACAGCTTATAAAAAGCGAAAAATACGATCAGCGGTAAAAAATCAAGAAACTGCTTCATTCTGCGATCCCAGTTACTGACGAATTAACATGTACAGGCGGAACAAATAGACCAGCAGCACGGCTGAAATCAGATTGCTCAGCGTATTGGCGACAACCGCTCCGACGTTTGGCGTTAACACCGCAAAATTCGGCGCAAACAGCAACAGCAGAGTTTTGGCCAGCAGCCAGCTGATAACGGCCGGGGCGACCAGTCGCATATTGGCCCATGCGAGCCTGATGCTGCTGCGCATGGCGGTGAAAATGCCCATTTTGTCCTGCACAATCATTACTGGCGCGAATGAAAGCACGATAGCCAGCAGCACGCCCGGAACGACAACCAACATTATCCCCATCTGAACCAGCAGCGTGGTCAGGAAGATGAGGATAAACAGTTTTGGCAGCACCGGAGCGCTGGCCCCGATTGCACGTAACGCGCTGACGCGTTGGCCGGCAGACACCAGCTGGATCATCAGCAACACGCCACCCGCCAGAATGGCGTTGCCAATCAGGCCCGAGAAGGTAGATGCCGCAGATGCGCGCAGCAAGATTTGCTGTTGCTCTGGCGTCATATTCTGCACAAGGTCAAACAACCCTGCGCTGCCTGCAAGATTTTCCCCCTGGCTCAGCGTGGCAATCTGTTCATCACTGGGTGAGAACGCATGACCCAGCACCACCGTAATAAAGGCGCACAACAACGCGATCAGTAAAAAGGTAATGAACTGATTGCGGAAAAAATTTCCCGTGTCACGGTAGACAGACTTCGCCGTGATAGACATGCACTCTCCTTGAGTATTGCAGGTGTTAATTAGCCGGCAATTGTACACCGGATAACACGCTGGTGGCAGCATCAAGGCTTGCATGGAAAAGCATATCTTTGTAAAGCGGCGGTAATCCATAGCGGGCGCGGGCGCGATTGCATGCCTCATTGACCTGCCCATCCTTTCCCGACATCGCGAAAGTGCGACACGGGCTGGGGCGATCCGCGTAAATGGAACAGCGGGTGGATACCCCAGGCTCACCTTGCAGTGCCACACAGCGGCTCTGTTTTTGGTTGGTGCCGCGCATACAGCGCAGAAAAGGGGTTAAGGGTTCAGTGAGATCAACCGGAACGGTGCCGCCGCCATCGCTGGCTTCAGCCCAGTAGAAAGAGACTCGAAAATACGCACAACAGGCTCCGCACGTCATGCACGGGTTATGATCACTCATGGCACACCTGCAAAAGTAGAACGCATCAAATCACATTGTGAGAGCGATAAATTATCCAGCCGCTACAGGAAGCGCAAGAGAGGGAAGACAGAAAATTTTGTAACCATGAAATGCCAAAAATTGACGCGGTAACAACTTATTGCTTTATGAGGCGTCACCAAAAATTAACCTAGATCAATGAATGTTAACTTACTGGTTTTAATGTGATCTGTGTTAGATCACTTATTACTCATTTGTGAGTATATTCTCCTCCGCAATTAAAACCACAACGATGGAGCGGATATGAAAAAATTAGCGGTGGCAGCCCTTATCTTAAGCAGTCTCTCTGGCGGCGCGTACGCGCATGAAGCAGGCGAATTCTTTATTCGTGCCGGTTCGGCAACGGTACGTCCAACGGAAGGGTCCGATAATGTACTGGGTATGGGCGGGTTTAACGTCAGCAATAACACCCAGTTAGGCCTGACGTTTACGTATATGGCAACGGATAACGTTGGCGTCGAGCTTTTAGCCGCCACGCCATTCCGTCACCGCGTCGGTTTAGGACCGACCGGGGACATTGCCACGGTTCACCATTTGCCACCAACGCTGATGGCGCAGTGGTACTTCGGCGATTCCAGCAGCAAGGTGCGCCCTTATATTGGTGCAGGGGTTAACTACACCACCTTCTTTGATGAGAAATTTAACGATACCGGTAAAAAGGCCGGGCTCTCCGATCTCAGCCTGAAAGACTCGTGGGGTATGGCGGGGCAGGTTGGTCTGGATTATCTGATTAACCGTGACTGGCTGATCAACGCCTCGGTCTGGTATATGGACATTGATACGGACGTGCGCTTTAAAGCTGGCGGGCAGCAGCAAAGTATCAATACCCGACTGGATCCGTGGGTATTTATGTTCTCAGCAGGCTATCGTTTCTGACAGAAGATATATCCCCTGTCAGCCGGTGATTGCTGTATGGTGGTTGTTCCATACACCTGGCTGGAGGGGATATCCCCAACATCAAATTTGAGTGTCCGGTTTGTGCAGGTAAACAGTTTCAGTTCACGACGTTCAGCCCAGCACATAGCCTACCTCACGGTGCTATCTGTTCCGTTTGCGGAACACGTCTCACCATTCATTCATGCCTGCCGAAGCTCAGACGACGACGGTGGCCAAAGCCAGTAAACTAGAAAAGGCCTCTGAGAGGCCTTTTTCGATCGTGAAGTCACTTCTGAATTAAATAACGAATGGTTGGTCCGTCCTGCTGGATATCCAGCACGGTATAGCCGTGATTTTTGGCATCAAGAGGAATGTTATTGATCGACTGGGGGCAATCGCTCACCACTTCCAGAATTTCACCTTTCTTTAGCTGCGGTAGCGCTTCAAGCGTGGCGACGGCCGGGTAAGGGCAAGGTTCACCCACCATATCGAGACGATAATCAGGCACGATCTCTTTCATGCGGCATTCTCCTGAGTTTCAGTTTTGGCGGTGGCGCGTCGGAAGAAGCGCTTCTCTTGTGCAACAACCAGTAAGAAGGCGATAAGCAGCAGGGCATAGGTCACCAGGAGCCCCCCGAGTGGACCAAAGGTATTCAGCAGGTTGACCTTGTCCCAGTTTGTTGCCAGTACCGGAGAGACGTCATCCCAGTAGTAGGCCAGAATGGTAGAGCCAATCACGTTACCCAGACCCACCCACCAGTAATGCACCTGGCCTTCCACAGCGCGATACATCCAGCCGGTTTCACACCCGCCCGCCAGCACGATGCCAAAACCAAACAGCAGCCCGCCAACGACGGCATTTGGGCCCGCCCACATGATTTTCGGTTCCACGCCGAGCTGAACGTAGCTGAAGATGCCGATCGCGCTCACGGCCATACCGGCAATGATCGCCTTCGCCATCATGGTGCGTCCGGTGATCCACATATCGCGAAACGCGGAGGTAAAGCAGATCTGCGCGCGTTCAATCAGCAGACCAAAACCGACGCCGAACAGCATGGCCAGGCCGAGTTTTGGCTGATTCATCGCCGTGCAAATCGCCCAGGCAACCATGGCAAAAAAGACCAGCATACCGAGGCGGAAGCGACGACGCGCCTGATCGGGTTTTTGCGTTAACGGAGAGGCAGCGCTAACTTTCGTCATTTTCACCGGAATGCGGAACAGCGGCAGCAGGGTGAATTTAGCACCGAAGTAGGAGCCGATGGCGGTGGCGACGGCAAAGAACCAGGCATGCAGCGAGAACTGCGGAATACCGGTAAAGAACGCGGCCAGATTACAGCCCATCGCCAGGCGGGCGCCAAACCCGGCAATGATGCCGCCGACCACGGCCTGCATAATGCGGATGCGGCTTTTCGGCATGCGCAACTTAACGTTGTTGGCCCACAGCGCGGCCGCAAAACAGCCGCCGAACATGCCAATGATCATCATCCCGTCGATGCGGGTCAGCGGTGTGCCATCAAGATGGATCAGTTTGAAGTAGCCCCACTCTTCGGCATGGACACCTGCCAGCTGTAATAGCTGCCCACCCCAGCGGGTAAACTCGCCCGTAACAGCCCAGAAGGTGCCGGTAATACCGAAATAATAAGTAGAGAGAATGCCTGCCGCGATAACGGCCGGAACAGGTGACCAGAACTTAACCAGGTAAGTCTGTTTGAAGGAATGCCATGACATGAATAACCTCTGAACTCAGAAGGGTAACGCTAAAAAGAGCCCAGATCATACGCTTACGCGAAAGTTTGGAAAGTCATTCACACCGAAAATATCGACAGGATCAATTTTGACCTGCTTCTTTCAGGAAGAGAGAAGGGAAAACCGCCTGACGCCGGGGCCAGACGGTGTTAACGGTTACGCCTTGCGCGTGGCCGCTTTCATGGATGTGACGAATGCGTGTAACTCAGCCAGCATCTGCTCTGGCTTATCCACGTTCTTCTCGATGATTTTCACGATAGCCGAACCGGAAATGGCTCCGGCGGCTTTCGCGTCAATTGCCGCAGTAACCTGATCCGGTGAGGAAATGCCAAAGCCCTGAAGCGGCGGTGCAGCATGGTATTCTGCCAGCTTCTCCACCAGATGATGCAGCGGCAGCGCGGCTTTGTTTTCCGCACCGGTGACGCCCGCACGGGAGAGCAGGTAGGTGTAACCTCGTCCGTAAGAGGCAATCTGGCGCAACAGATCGTCATCGGCATTCGGTGGACAGATGAAAATCGGCGCGACGTTGTGGCGCATTGCCGCCTGACGGAATGGCGCAGACTCTTCAACGGGCACGTCAGCCACCAGCACGGAGTCAACGCCCACGCGGGCGCACTCTGCGTAAAACGCATCAATACCGCGGCTGAACACCAGGTTGGCGTACATCAGCAGGCCGATCGGAATGGTCGGGTGCTTCTGACGGATCGCCGCCAGCATTTCAAAGCACTGGCTCGGCGTCACGCCCGCGGCAAACGCGCGTAGCGTTGCGTTCTGAATGGTCGGGCCATCCGCCAGCGGATCGGAGAACGGAATACCGAGCTCCAGCGCGTCGGCACCGGCATCAATCAGGGTGTCGATAATCTTCAGCGACTGCTCCGGGCCGGGGTCGCCCAGCGTCACGAAGGGAACGAAGGCGCCTTCCTGGCGAGCTTTCAGTTGTGTAAATGCGTTGTCGTAGCGTTCCATCAGATTTCCCCTCGTGCTTTCAGAATATCGTGAACGGTGAAGATATCTTTGTCACCGCGACCGGAAAGGTTTACCACCAGCAGCTGCTCTTTTTCCGGGTTTTCCTTCATCATTTTCAGCGCGTGCGCCAGCGCGTGGGAAGACTCCAGCGCCGGGATGATCCCTTCATTGCGGCACAGCGTTTTGAAGGCCTCCAGCGCTTCGTCATCGGTGATGGAGACATAATCCGCGCGGCCGGTGCTGTTGAGGAACGCGTGCTGCGGCCCTACGGACGGGAAATCCAGCCCGGCAGAGATTGAGTAAGACTCCTCAATCTGCCCTTCATCGGTCTGCATCATCGGGGCCTTCATGCCGAAGTAGATCCCCACGCGGCCATGCTTCAGCGGCGCACCATGCTCGCCCGTTTCAATGCCGTGGCCGGCAGGCTCAACGCCAATCAGCCCAACGCTGGTTTCGTCGATAAAATCGGCAAACATGCCGATGGCGTTAGATCCGCCGCCAACGCAGGCGATCACCGCATCCGGCAGGCGACCCTCTTTTTCGAGGATCTGCGCTTTAGTCTCTTCGCCGATCATGCGCTGGAATTCACGCACGATGGTCGGGAACGGGTGCGGGCCCGCGGCGGTACCGAGCATGTAGTGGGCGGTTTCGTAGCTGCCAGACCAGTCGCGAAGCGCTTCATTACAGGCATCTTTCAGCGTGGCAGAACCGCTGTGCACCGGGATCACTTCCGCCCCCATCAGACGCATACGGAACACGTTTGGCGACTGGCGCTCAACGTCCTTCGCCCCCATGTAAATGCGGCATTTCAGACCGAGCAGGGCGCTGGCGAGCGCTGAGGCCACACCGTGCTGCCCCGCGCCGGTTTCGGCGATGATTTCGGTTTTACCCATCCGCTTCGCGAGCAGCGCCTGGCCAAGCACCTGGTTAGTTTTATGCGCGCCACCGTGCAGCAGATCTTCACGCTTAAGATACAGCGTAGTTTTAGTGCCTTCGGTCAGGTTGCGGCACTTTGTCAGCGCAGTCGGACGACCGGCGTAGTTTTTCAGCAGGTCAGTAAACTCCGCCTGAAACGCCGGATCTTTCTGTGCGCTCACGAACGCTTCTTCCAGCTGGCGCAGCGCGGGCATCAGGATTTGTGGGACATACATCCCACCGAACTCACCAAAATACGGGTTAAGTAATGTCGTCATCTTCTCTTCCTTAATATGCACGCAGAGTTTTAAATACCGATGCCAGCTTGCTGGCGTCTTTAATGCCCGGTTGGGACTCTACGCCTGAATTGAAATCGAGGCCGGCGCAGCCGGTTTTGGCCGCTTCGACACAGTTATCGGGGCTTAATCCCCCTGCCAGCAGGACATTGTCCAGCACTTCGCCACGCAGCAGTGACCAGTCAAAACGCTGCCCCGTGCCGCCCTGGCCGTTGTCGAGCACGTATTTATCAACATGCTTCAGGTTACGCGCGGGCAGGGTGGCGCCAACGCTTTGCGCTTTCCAGATCTGAACCTGAGGCGCCAGAACATGTCGCAGAGCATCGATGTACGCCTGATCTTCATCGCCGTGCAGCTGGACCGCGCTCAGGGATAACGCGTCCGCTTTTGCCGCAACGTCGTTAATATCCGCATTGCGGAACACGCCCACGTAGCTCAGTGGCGCAGCCGCGATCACCTTGCGCGCCTGTTCTTCATTTACTGCGCGAGGAGAGGACTCGACAAAGATCAGACCACCATAGATTGCGCCCGCTTCATATGCGGCCTGCGCATCCTGGGCACGGGTCAGGCCGCAGACTTTGTTCTCACCCAACAGCACGCGGCGCACGGCCGCATTAAGATCGTCGTGTTCCATCATCGCGGAGCCGATCAGGAAACCGTTGGCAAAGTGGCTGAGTTCGCGCACCTGAGCGTAGCTGTTAATCCCGGATTCGCTGATCACCGTGACGCCCGCGCCCAGACGCGGCGCAAGCTGGCGCGTACGGTTGAGGTCAATCGACAGGTCGCGCAGGTCGCGGTTGTTAATGCCGACCACTTTGGCTTCCAGCGCGATGGCGCGCTCCAGCTCCTCTTCGTTGCTCACTTCGGTCAGCACGCCCATATTCAGGCTGTGCGCGACGGCGGAGAGCTGGCGATACTGCTCGTCATCCAGAACGGAGAGCATCAGCAGGCAGGCATCTGCCTGGTAAAAGCGCGCCAGCCAGATCTGATACGGGTCGATAATAAAGTCTTTGCACAGAATCGGCTGCGGCGCGATGCCGCTGACAACGGGCAGAAAATCGAAGCTGCCCTGGAAATATTTCTCATCCGTCAGCACAGAAATGGCAGACGCATGATGCTTGTAGATACCGGCAATACGCGCCGGGTCGAAATCGTCGCGGATCACGCCTTTGGACGGAGACGCTTTTTTACACTCCAGAATAAACGCGGTACGCACGCCCTGGAGCGCATCATAAAAACGACGGCTGCTCGGAACGACGTCGTTCTGAAAACTGGCGAGCGGCTGCTGTTGCTTACGGGCTTCCACCCAGATGGCCTTATCGGCGACGATTTTCGCTAAAACGGTCTGCATTATTTACCCTCTTGCCGCAAGTGCGGTAACGCGATCGTAAGCTGCACCGGAGCGCAGTACGTCCAGAACTTTTTGGGCGTTGGCTTTCAGATCTTCCTCGCCATGTAAACGCATCAGCATGGCTACGTTGGCCGCCACGGCGGCCTCATGGGCGGCCTCACCTTTACCTTGTAATAAGCGCGTGAGAATGTCACGGTTTTCTTCCGGCGTGCCGCCCGCCAGGGCGTCCTGATGGTACGGGGTCAACCCGAAGTCAGCGGCCTCAAGCTGATAGTTCAGCACTTCGCCGTTATTCAGTTCCGCCACCAGCGTGGGCGCATGCAGGGAAACTTCATCCATCCCGCCGCTGTGTACCACGGCGGCGCGTTGGTAACCGAGGACGCGCAGCGTCTCCGCAATCGGCAGGACCAGTTCCGGGCTGTAAACGCCAATCAGCGCCAGCGGCGGGTGCGCCGGGTTAATGAGTGGACCGAGCACGTTAAACAGCGTGCGGGTTTTGAGCTGCTGGCGAACCGGCATCGCGTGGCGGAAACCGGTGTGATACTTCGGCGCGAACAGGAAACAGACGCCCAGGTCATCCAGCGCTTCACGGGAACGCTCGGCGTTCATGTCCAGGTTGATACCGAAAGCCGCCAGCAGGTCGGACGATCCTGAACGGCTGGACACGCTGCGGTTGCCGTGTTTCGCCACCTTCAGACCGCATGCCGCGGCCACAAAGGCGCTGGCGGTGGAAATATTGATACTGTTACTGCCGTCGCCACCGGTCCCGACAATATCTGCAAATGGATAGTCCGGGCGCGGGAACGGGGCGGCATTTTCCAGCAGCGCGGTTGCCGCGCCGGCGATCTCCTGCGGGCTTTCGCCACGTACCTTCATGCTCACCAGCGCAGCGGCCAGCTGCTCAGGCTTCAGCTCGCCGCGCACGACGGCGGAGAACAGCTGATGGCTCTCCTGCTGGCTCAGGGTCTGAGCCTGATACAGTTTTTCCAGAATCGGTTGCAGGGTGTTGGTCTGCTCCAGCTTTTGTAGCGCCCAGTCGAGCGTTTGCTCCAGCAGGCGCGCGCCGTTGGACGTCAGGATAGATTCCGGGTGGAACTGCATCCCGCAGACACGATCCGCATCGTGACGCACCGCCATCACCATCCCTTCAAACGAGGCGTTAATGGTCAGCCCGGCCGGAATGTTGCTGCCGACCAGCGAGTGGTAACGCGCTACCGGAAGCGGGTTCGGCAGACCGGCAAACATCGCCTGACCGTCATGTTCAATACTTGACGCTTTACCATGGAGGATCTCCCCCGCCTGACCCACGTAACCGCCGTAGGCTTCGACAATCGCCTGGTGGCCGAGGCAGATGCCGATAATCGGCAGCTTGCCGCGCATACGGGTCAACAGCTCAGGCATACAGCCTGCTTCGCTCGGTGCGCCTGGGCCCGGGGAGAGCATCAGCACCGGGTTTTGCATGGTCGCCAGACGGTCAATCAGCGTCTGGGCCGGAACGTGGTTGCGATAGATAACGACATTGTGACCATTCGCACGCAGCTGATCTGCCAGGTTGTAGGTAAAGGAGTCGATATTATCGAGCAGCAGAATGTCAGCCATCAGAAAATCTCCTGTGCATGGTGTGCGGTAGCAATGGCGCGCAGTACCGCGCGCGCTTTACTGCGGGTTTCGTCGGCTTCCGACTGCGGAACAGAATCCAGCACAATCCCGGCCCCGGCCTGGACGGTGGCAATGCCGTCCTCAACGTAGGCGGAGCGGATCACGATGCAGGTATCAAGGTCACCGTGAGCGGTGAAATAGCCCACGGCACCACCGTAGCTGCCGCGACGGCGTCCTTCCGCTTCGGCGATCAGCTGCATGGCGCGGACTTTCGGCGCGCCGCTCAGGGTGCCCATGTTCATGCAGGCGCGGTAGGCATGCAGAACGTCGAGGTCGTGGCGCAGTTCACCCACCACGCGGGATACCAGGTGCATGACGAAGGAGTAGCGGTCGACTTTGGTCAGGTCCGCCACGTAGCGGCTGCCTGGGGTGCAAATACGTGCCAGATCGTTACGCGCCAGGTCAACCAGCATCAGGTGTTCGGAGAGCTCTTTATGGTCGGTACGCATTTCAAGTTCGATGCGGCTGTCGAGATCGCGGTCCAGGGAGCCATCGGCACGACGGCCGCGTGGACGGGTTCCCGCTATCGGGTAGATCTCAATCTGGCGGCTGGTGGCGTCGTACTTGAGGGAGCTTTCCGGCGACGCGCCAAACAGGGTGAAATCATTGTCCTGCATAAAGAACATGTACGGGCTTGGGTTGCTCTTTTTCAGCACATCGTAAGCCGCCAGCGGCGACGGGCAGGGCAGTGTGAAGCGACGGGACGGCACTACCTGGAAAATCTCCCCGGCACGAATCGCTTTTTGCATCTGACGTACCACCGCGCCGTACTGATCGTCGGTCTGACTCACCTCGCAGGTCATCTTTTCAACACGCTGCACCGGGAGCGCGGGCGGTGCTTCTGACATCTGCTGTTGCAGTTGGGCGATGCGCTGCGCGAGGCGATTTTTCTCAGACTCAGACGGAGTGAAAAGGCTGGCCTGGATGCGGGTATATTTTTTCTGATGGTCGATCACCAGCAGGGTTTCGGCCAGGTAGAAACAGTAGTCCGGGCAGCGGTTTCCCTGCTCGGTTTCCGGTAAATCTTCAAAGCCAGCAACCAGGTCGTAAGCAAACAGCCCGCCAAAAAACATTGCTTCGCGCTCAACTTCCGGCACGGCCACCAGATTTTGCAGCAGGCGAAAGGCGTCAAAAACGGAGAGCGAGCAGAGGCGGGCATCCTCATCCAGCAGCTGGCTCACCGGCGGGAAATGCAGAATACGCAGGTCCGGGTGGCGTTCATTTTCAATGCCTGAAGGCAGCGCCGCATCCAGCAGCGGCAGGAGCGACGCGCCATTGTCAGACAACGCCCTGATAGTGACGGTGTCACCTAACGCGGTAATGCGCAGCGCGCTGTCAACCAGCAGCAGGCTTTTGAGGTCGTCCTTACTGTCGATATCAGCTGACTCCAGCAGCAGCGTCGCGGGACGTGCGCCGCACACCTGATGAAACAGCGCGGTAGGGTTATGGCGATAGGCCGCCTCGCAGGTCAGTAGTTCGAGGTGGGGTTTGGCTGTTTGCATGTTATTGTTCTCATATTCTGTTCAAAAAAAAGCCCGCTTAGGAGCGGGCCGGGTATCTGTTTGCTTATCGCAGACGTGTGACACTGCCCGAAGATCAGGAAGTACGCCACCAACCGTGCAGAGCGAAATGTGCTGTCATTTTCAGATACCTTTCTCGTGTGAACTTGCGTACTAGTTAACTAGTTCGATGGCGTGTTGTCAACCCCTGATTTCAGTATTTCACGGTTAGTCGGTATCATAGGGGCTTCGGATGTCTCCAACCTGTTATGGGAAGTGCTTTGAGCGATATCACCTACGCCGTAATTTATGATTTACATAGCCATACGCAGGCTTCAGATGGCCTGCTGACACCCGAAGCTCTGGTCCATCGCGCCGTTGAAATGCGTGTCGGCACGCTGGCAATAACCGATCACGATACCACTGACGGCATTCCTGCCGCGCGCGCCGAGATTGCCCGCAGCGGACTGGCGCTGGATCTGGTGGCCGGGGTTGAGATCTCGACGGTCTGGGAAAACCACGAAATTCATATCGTTGGCCTGAATATCGATACAGAACATCCGGCCATGCGTGCTTTTTTGCAAGAACAAAAAACACGCCGCAATCAACGCGCGGAGATGATTGGCGAACGTCTGGAAAAAGCGCATATTCCCGGTGCGCTGGAAGGCGCGCGAACGCTGGCGAACGGTGGGGCGGTGACGCGCGGCCATTTCGCCCGTTTTCTTGTGGATGCCGGTAAGGCGACGACCATGGCGAATGTCTTTAAAAAGTATCTGGCGCGCGGGAAAACCGGATACGTTCCCCCACAGTGGTGTACAATAAAACAAGCTATTGATGTGATTCATCATTCTGGCGGTAAGGCCGTGCTGGCCCATCCGGGGCGGTATAATCTTTCTGCTAAATGGCTGAAAAGACTGCTGGCACACTTTGCCGACTGCGGCGGTGAGGCGATGGAAGTTGCCCAGTGTCAGCAGGCACCCAATGAGCGTTCGCAGCTCGCGACCTACGCCCGTCAGTTTGGTCTGCTTGGGTCACAGGGTTCAGATTTCCATCAGCCCTGCGCGTGGATTGAACTGGGGCGCAAGCTCTGGTTACCCGCGGGCGTTGAGCCTGTCTGGCAGCTCTGGGAACAGCCACAGCAAATTGAAGAGAGGGAAGTATGAGTCAGTTTTTCTATATCCATCCGGATAACCCCCAGCCACGTCTGATTAATCAGGCCGTGGAGATCGTCCGCAAAGGCGGCGTTATCGTCTACCCAACCGATTCTGGCTACGCGCTGGGCTGTAAAATTGAGGATAAAGGGGCGATGGAGCGCATCTGTCGCATCCGCCAGCTGCCGGATGGCCACAACTTCACCCTGATGTGTCGCGATCTCTCTGAGCTGTCGACCTATGCTTATGTTGATAACGTGGCCTTTCGTCTGATTAAAAACAACACGCCGGGTAACTACACCTTCATTCTGAAGGGGACAAAAGAGGTGCCGCGTCGTCTGTTGCAGGAAAAACGTAAAACCATCGGCATGCGCGTGCCGTCGAACCCGATTGCCCAGGCGCTACTGGAAACCCTCGGCGAGCCGATGCTCTCCACATCGCTGATGCTGCCGGGCAGTGAGTTTACCGAGTCCGACCCGGAAGAGATCAAAGATCGTCTGGAGAAGGTGGTGGAGCTGATTATTCATGGCGGCTATCTTGGCCAGCAGCCGACCACCGTGGTGGATCTCACCGAAGACGCGCCAGAAGTGATTCGTGAAGGCGTGGGCGATGTTAAGCCTTTCTTGTAAGGGTGTAAGCAGATATACTACGCGGCCATCAAAGCAGGGCGCCGCCCTGTTTTTGACCTGATTCGACGCCTGTGAAGGCGAAAAATCACCGAATCAAATCAAAGTGTTAGCGTTAACTCCATGAAATGTATAACAAAATGGGTAACGCAATGAGGAACAGAGTGTACAACAAGACTCCTCGATTCACGACGAAGCGCGGTAACGTCTACTACATCAACTTTCGACTTCCCGACGGAACATTTTTCCGTCGTAGCCTCGGCACAGATTCATTGCAAGCGGTCGGGGTTACAATGTCACGTCTTAGTGCATACATCCCCCTTGTTCAAAATGGTTCGCTGTCCATCGAACAGTTCAAAATGCACATTGACGGTTTCAGGGAAGCCACTCAGCGCGATTTCGACACTTATCTGTTGGACTGGCTTAGGATGGGTGTTGATGAAGCTAAACGAATGCCGGAACTTGGACGGATGCAACGCAAGATCGATCCAGATGCAGCAATCTCCCCGACTGCCAACGTTACAGAGGCTAAAGGCCGTGCTGAGATACATCTGAACCGAGTGTATAACGGTGATGATTCAACGGCGCGGATGCTTCTTGCCACTTTGCTGATGAAGAAGGTTTCCTTTGATCAACGTGATGTTGAACAGGCTTACGATGTGGCGGGGCAGATTGATTTACATCAGGCTATGCTCCACCAAGCCTACGACGCTTTCTATTCTGGTGATCTTGTTCGATATCGCTCTTTGGTCGAAGAGATGCAATTCAAGCTGACAGAAGCCGAGCGATTGAAGAAGCCAGCAGCTAAACATGCTGTAGCGCCAACGGTTGAGTCTGAAAGTAACGATACGCCTCTGCTTTCTGTTTCATGGAAAATGTTTACCACTGAAAAAGGAAAGGACTGGGTGGCGGCTGTCGCCAACGAAAACCAGCGCTTCTATAATGTGTTGTTGCATGTTATCGGTGATCTTCCTGTCGGAGTGATCACGAAGCAGCACATACGGCAAACTATAACCATTATTGAAAATCTTCCCCGTCGAAATAAAAAACCTTATTCCGAAATGACGCTTACGGAGTGTATTGATTTTGATGTACCGGAAGAGGATTTGATGAGCAGCGCTAACGTCCAAAAGCATCTCAAGATTTATTCCTCGTTCTTCAAAGTCTTCCTGAAAGATGAAAAGGACATTTTAGAGAAAGCCCCCACAGAAGGGATCAAATACGAGGTAACGGAGAACAAGGGCGGCTCTTACTCAAAACCTGAGATGCAACGCCTTGTAACGTATTTGAATACTTGCAAAGATTGGCGACGTGATTATTTCCTGACTCTGATTTATACCGGAGCACGCCGGGGCGAAATTGCTGCTATCCGTAAAGAGCACATTCGCGAAGATGAAGAAACACGGCGTTGGTATGTCTTCATTGACGGCGGGAAAACTGAACAGGCTGTGCGGCAGATACCGTTAAACAAGACCTCAGAAAAGTTACTTTTGGCGCGTGTTAAATCGCTCAAACCCACTGATCCTGTTTTCGGTGATTTACCGACGTATGAGCAGATCGGGCTTGAGTGGAACAGCATCATGGCCGATTGCAACATACAAAAATTTAATGAATTTGGACAAAAGAGGGTGATCCATGCCCTTCGTCATACTTTTATTTCAGAGGCAATGACAAAAGCGATGCCCGTGATGGTGCAGTTTTGCGTCGGACACTCCCGAACTCAATCGTTAGGTATCACAGCACGGTATACACATAGGCCACCGCTGAGGGACTTACTTCCAGTGGTTGATGGCATAAACTGGTAAAGCTGTCCCACCAACGGGTTTTATGGTTTCAATTACCAGCTATCTTTACCAATTTTTTAAATTTTCCGCTGATTCACCCGGATAGAGAGTTGTTCGTGATTTTCTTTTCTTTCGCTGTAGCGGTCAGCAAGGTATTCAGTATGGTTTTTCAAAATCAGTGTGATTTTGAATAGTTCCTCCATCACATCAACAATGCGGTCGTAATAAGAAGATGGTTTCATTCGTCCATCATCATCAAACTCTTGCCATGCTTTTGCTACCGATG
Source organism: Enterobacter cloacae complex sp. IR5441 (assembly GCF_049238215.1). Taxonomy (NCBI): domain Bacteria; kingdom Pseudomonadati; phylum Pseudomonadota; class Gammaproteobacteria; order Enterobacterales; family Enterobacteriaceae; genus Enterobacter; species Enterobacter cloacae complex sp. IR5441. The sequence goes on along the minus strand of NZ_JBMKIA010000003.1, from coordinate 170,323 downwards.
ATTGGTTAGGGATAGTAAACATCCTCATCCAGCGTCCAAGGACACGCATTTGGTTAACTGCGTTAAACGATTGGGAACCACCGCAAACTTGCATCACTGCCAAAGTTTTTCCCTGGGAAGGGCGAATCGCTCCTTCTGTTAAAGGAATCCAGTCTATTTGGGCTTTCAGAATGCTACTCATCGCGCCATGTCGCTCTGGCGAACTCCACACCATGCCATCACACCACCGAACCAAACTCCGTAGCTCTTGCACCTTTGGATGTGTTTCAGGAGCATCGTCAGGAAGTGGTAAACCAGAAGGATTAAAAATTTTCACTTCAGCACCCATTTCCGTAAGCAATCGCCCGGCTTCTTCGGCACTAAATCGACTAAAAGATCGCTGACGTACTGAGCCGTAAAGGAGAAGAAAGCGAGGAGGGATGGCTGTACCTCCGACCTTTTCAGCTATGGTTGCATCAAAGCAATCAGTATTAAGAGCGGGGAATGTCTTCATGGCTTTACTCCAGAGTTTGTACACTATGCTTTACTTTTAACACATGCGGATTAACATATGTATTCGTTTTTATCTGAGGCTGCTTACAGATGTTACCTGTTCAACTTTTCAAGCTACTTGCAGACGAGACACGCACGACGATTATTCTATTACTGCGTGAGGCTGGGGAGTTGTGTGTTTGCGAGCTATGTTCGGTCACTAACCAATCTCAGCCAAAGGTTTCACGCCACATTGCTTTGCTAAGGGATGCCGGATTGGTGCTGGATCGCCGAGAAGGTAAATGGATCTATTATCGTCTTTCACCACACATGGCTGCATGGGCAGCTTCAATCATCGATACTGCCTGGAGTAGCCAGCGCGATGAAGTACGACAATCTTTGAATAACGTAAATACCGCTGTTTGCGGATGATAACAAAAATACATTCACTAAATCGAATGTGTTTAAGGGGTTCGGAATGTTATTGGCAGGAGCAATCTTCGCACTAACCATCTTCTTTGTGATTTGGCAACCTCGCGGGCTTAGTATTGGCTGGACTGCCTCAATTGGTGCGGTGCTGGCTTTGGTTACGGGGGTTATACAAATAAGTGACATCCCGGTTGTATGGCACATTGTATGGAATGCTACCGCAGCCTTTATCGCGGTTATCATCATCAGCTTACTGCTTGATGAGTCTGGCTTCTTTGAATGGTGCGCTTTACATGTTGCCCGATGGGGTAATGGACGTGGGCGGCTGCTATTTACCTACATAGTGTTGCTGGGGGCCGCTGTTGCTGCTCTGTTTGCTAACGATGGAGCCGCGCTGATTCTTACACCGATTGTTATTGCTATGCTACTGGCGTTGGGATTCAGTAAAGAAACAACGCTGGCTTTCGTTATGGCAGCCGGGTTTATAGCTGATACTGCAAGTTTACCGCTGATCGTATCTAATCTTGTGAACATTGTTTCCGCTGACTTCTTCAAACTTGGGTTCAGTGATTACGCTTCCGTGATGGTTCCGGTAGACCTTGCGGCGATTGCTGCCACGCTTGCGGTACTTCATCTCTTCTTCCGTAAAGACATTCCAGCCGTTTATGAATTGTCCCGGTTAAAAGCGCCAGCAGAAGCTATCAAAGATCTGGCAACGTTCAGAACTGGTTGGATAGTGCTATTGCTTCTCTTAATAGGTTTTTTTGTACTCGAACCTCTCGGAATACCTGTAAGTGCGATTGCAGCAGCAGGGGCTTTAATACTTTTTCTTGTTGCCAAACGAGGGCATTCGATTAATACGGGCAAGGTGTTGCGTGGTGCGCCCTGGCAGATTGTAGTGTTCTCGCTCGGTATGTACCTGGTTGTTTATGGTCTGCGTAATGCAGGACTAACCGAACATCTTTCGGGTGTTCTAAACCAGCTTGCTGATAGAGGTATCTGGGCCGCTACGCTGGGAACTGGCTTCTTAGCTGCGTTCTTGTCATCCATCATGAACAACATGCCCACTGTTTTGATTGGTGCTTTGTCGATAGATGGAAGTATGGCATCAGGGATTATCAAGGAAGCGATGATCTATGCCAACGTGATTGGCTGCGATCTGGGACCAAAAATCACACCCATAGGAAGTCTTGCAACGCTGCTTTGGTTGCATGTCCTTGAACAGAAAAGCATAAAAATAAGTTGGGGGTACTACTTCCGCGTAGGCGTGATTATGACGCTGCCTGTGCTGTTCGTTACCCTTAGTGCGCTGGCATTGCGCCTGTCGTTTTCCCTGTAAGATAAGAGAATAATCATGACTGACATAACCATTTACCACAATCCAGCATGTGGAACATCCCGTAATACGCTGGCTTTAATTCAAAATAGCGGTGTTGAGCCAACTGTGATTCTCTATCTGGAAACACCTCCAGACAGGGATAAACTCAAGGAATTGATTAGCGCGATGGGGATCAGTGTTCGTGCGTTGCTACGAAAAAATGTTGAACCATACGAGCAACTTGGTTTAACAGAAGACCGTTTCACCGATGAAGAATTGATAGAGGCAATGCTAAGTCATCCCATTTTGATCAACCGTCCGATTGTCGTTACGCCACTTGGAACACGCCTTTGCCGTCCATCAGAAGTGGTATTGGACATTCTTCCAAACCCTCAGAAAGGCGAGTTCATTAAGGAAGATGGAGAAAAGGTCGTAGGGAAGGATGGCAAGCGACTAATTTAACAATAATCTACTTCGCATCATCCGTATCAGTGTATAAACAAGACGTTTACCAGGTGATGTGTGTTGCGCCATTACTTGAGATGTTTAACACGATTTCCGCGACGTACCCAATTCCAGCGGTAGAATTCCTTAAATATCAGTGGCTTGTGGCCTCAAAAGGAATCTTGTTAGGCGGCGGCTTGTTCGGTCTTGATACGCTGCACGGTGCTGGTGGACACGTTGAAATCTTTCGCTATGGTTCGGATAGACTGACCAGCGGCAAGTGCTGACACAATCCCTACACGGTCAACCGCTGCGCCATTACCACGAGCGCCTTTGCGTCCCGCTGCTTTGGCTGCTGCGTAGCCTTCTGCCTGGCGTTCGAGCATCATTTCACGTTCCATCTGTGACATAGCCGCGAAGATGTTTAGCATAAGGTTGCTGGCGGCGTTGGCTTCTGCTCCTGCTGTTATCCCTTCCTTGTGGAATTGGACGCTTGCGCCTTTGGCTTTAACGTGCTCGATAATGTCGAGAACATCACGGAGGTTACGCCCTAAGCGGTCAAGGCTGTGAACGTGGATCACGTCGCCTTTACGAACGTAAGCAATCATCTCCTGGAGTTTGGGACGGTTGGTATTCTTGCCGCTTACCTTCTCTTCAAACTTTTCATCAAGTGTCACGCCGTCGAGCTGGCGCTCTGTGTATTGTTTATCTGTACTTACTCGAATGTAACCGATGTTAGCCATTGTAGTTTCCCTGTTCTGTTGAGCGTAGCGATTTAGTGTGTATCGATTATAGGTGTGTCGATTAAATTGATCAATACTATTTCGATACAATCTTGAAGGGGAAAAGACCCGGATTTTGGTGTGTCGAAATACTGTGCTATTTCGCTACATGTTCCGGGAGGCTAAACGGGTAGTATCTGATTCGGTAGTCCTCAAGTGCCCAGGGGCTGCGGTGCGTGATTACAAAGTGGTTCCACTGATAGGAAACAAGTTCGGGATCTCTGGTGGTTCGTTCGTCTGTGACCGTGACCACGCTCAAGCCGTCGCGGTGAGCTTCCCACTCAAGGCGGTGAATGTAGTAGCCGGGGTGCATTTCGATTAAAGGCGTATCCGGGATCACTCTTGGGAAATGGTCTGCGATGTTCTCAGCGCTCCGTGCTTCCGCTTCGAGCTGGCGCTTCTCTTGCTGGTGGCTTGTCTCTGCGGCAAGCTGGCGCTCAACCTCGGCTAAACGGTGGGCCTTGCGACCGTTCTGGAAATAATTTACGTATGCTGCGTGGGTACGTCCTGACATGTAATGTCCTCCTGTAAAATTTGGATCTTTTTTGATGTGCTGGCTGTACGCTGGAGCGCGTCAGGCGGCGTGAATGTGGAAGGAACGAAGCCCGAAAATCCGGGCGGCGATACCGATCCACGGTATGAGTGATTTCAGATTTTGCTTTAAGGAAGTTGTTAGGCATTTGCCTATCAAACTTTTAAAAATTGATAGTCGGGAAACGCTGGTGCTCCTGTTATTCCCATTTGGAAAATGGTGAAGCTGTAGAACAGATCTAAGAATACTTAATAAGTAGCCCTGTTAGCCCTGTAGCCCTGATCAGGCCTGTAGCGGCGCGGGTTTCAAAATACAGGGCTAAAATCGTAGCCCTGTAGCCCTGATCATTTCGTCGGGGTTGGATAGTATTTATCGACAAACCAGGAAAGGGCGCTCTCCGGGATTTTCCCGCTGCCGTCCTGCGGCGCTCGATACCAAACTGATTTTAACCCTGCTCTGGTGTTCACTCTGGCACTGACATAGCCGTTGTCACGTAACCATTGACTCGCATCCTGTGGTCGCGGGAACGATGGACAAGCATCATGGAATGCCTTGAATGCAAACGCCGGATTCTCTCCAGTGAAGATCTCCGCTTCGTTCTGCTCTTCGGTGATGCTGGCTTGTTTCATGCGTTCCAGCGCCACGCTGTAAGGTGGGCGATAAGGGGTGAACTCGGACAAGGGGTAAGCCATTAGCCAGGCGTGTACGGCTTCCAGACCGCCAACGGCGAGCCACTCCGCAAGGCAGGTGATAAACTCGGCGGTTTCCTCCCTGCTCACCTTGTGGCGTATGTAGTGAGTGCAATAATGGCGGCGGTCATTCGCCTCCACTTCAATCGGACTTTCACTGTTTGAAAAGGTGAAGAATCTTGTAAATGTTGGCACTTTACGGGGCTGTTCGTACTTCCGGTTAATTTCGATAACCGGTTCTGTCTGAATGCTCTTTAGACGGTCTGCCATGTTGCGCGTGGCTGGCGGCGGGTCATCAAACAGGATCAGGATTGTACGGGCCATAGCATCGTTATGGACGCTGGTTAGGGTGCTGTAATTGCTGTACAGCGTTGTCTGGTGCATCAGGAGCGGTGACAAGATTTGATTGAACAAAAAACCCTTGCCCGTTCCGGTGTCGCTTGGGATCACGATGTGCCAGCTTGGGCGCTGTTCCGGGTGCTGGAACATGTGCGCCATGTACGCGCTCACTGTGGCGCGGTCTGTCTGGTCGGGGAAGAGTCGGGCCAGGTAGGAGTGCCATAGTGTCAGATCTGCCGCTGGTGTCTTATCACTGCGCCAGCGCCTGAATGTGTTCAGTGTGCCGTTCTGGTCGATACCGTAGGGCTGCGTCGGGTTGAATTCATTCACCTTGATAAAAGGAATGTGATCCCAGAGTAGGTTTAAATAACTTCGTCGCCACTGCTCACCAGTCGATAAATAGTATTCCCGTTCGAGAATGTCCAGACCGTGATTTGTGTTAGTGGGGATGTGGTGGAGAAGTATTTTACCTTGAGCGGAGATAAAAGCGTATTTCTGTTTCTGTAGATGGTCAATCAGCTTTTCTATTTGTAGCTTTGGATTCATTCGTTTCCTCGTTCGTCATTACCTTACGTAATGTCTTGATAATAAAAGTTGGGCGACTGTCATCACCCTTGCTTGCATCAATCCACGTCAGCAGATCTCGAGCTATTTTAAGTTGCAGCATTATTTAGTATCCTTATTTTTAAAGATGTAACCTTCGGATAATAGCCACTGGTAGAACTCCCCAATCGTTAGTTTATTCACTTCCTTACTGAATAGCTGAATCTCAGATTTGGCTATCTCTGCTGGTGGTTGGTTGTTCCAGTAGCTTCTAAGCCATGATAATGATTTCTCTGCTTTTGTAGTCATCTGTAATACTCCAAATGGTTGAGGTGGTCGAATCGCACGGCGTAATACACCGCAAACTGTTTTAAGATAAATCTGAAGTGGTGTTCTTTTAAATAACCATTCCGGCGCTCAAGCGCGGCATTGTATAATTCATCGTACAAGGTATCGTGAAAGCCAAAATAAACTTCCCACAAAAGCGGAGTAAAATCTTCACGATAAGCAACACGAGACAGGATGAGATTAAAGTCGCCTTCTATGGCATTCGTCACACGGTTCAGGATCAGGCGGCAATGTCCCGTCCTGTGGTCATGGTCAATAACCGGATCTGTCAGTGGTGAGCCTGTTATGAAGTCCCTCCCGTCCTGCTCGGCGATCATCATTTTCCGGTAGTCGCTGGCGCTCCTCTGGGCGAGTTTTGCCGGGTTGCGCTTCTGCGCATAAGGTTCAAACATGGGAGCCTTTCACAAAGGATGCACGTAGGCGACCAGAGAAGGTGAGAGCCTCGGTTTCTGCTGCTGCTTGCGCGGCTGCTTCTGCACGTTTACGGCGTTCTTCCTCTGCAACCATCTGTTGGTATAGCTCTTCCGCTTGAGCCTCAAGGGAGGCCATTAAAGCTGCTTCTGCTGCCTCTGTGAGGGAACGGCGCTCTGTGTCGATTTCCTGCTGCTTTTTGTTCATCACGATACGCATTGCAGGATCACCAATGTTGTAGAATGGCTGGCGCTCAAACTCCGCGATTTCGTACCCATCTTGAATAGCGGTCTGTAGCTTAATGAGCACTACCGGATAAAAATCAGAGATACTGAAAACATCCGTGAGATGGGATTCGATGTAATCAGCTACGTATTGATCACGCTGTATTTTAAACTCGGCTTTTATTTCTTTGGTGAATGCTGCTGGTAGCTTAGTCATGAGGACATTGCTCCTTTATAGATAGAAGTTTCTTAATGTTGATTCGGTTGCAGGTGTGACAATAAAATGGGCTTACACCTCCAACAATGTACGAGGTGACGTAATAGAATTTTCCTTCAAAGTATTCCATGCTGAGAACTCCACTATCCACCCATCGATTTATTTCTCGGTGCTCATTGCCATTGCTCCATTCATCTACGAAGTCCTCGAACGTGAAGCAATGTTTCATGATTTCTTCGGCCCAGTACATAAATGCAACTCGGTGTGGAGTGGTTGGCATACCATACTGGCGTAACCTGTCACGATAGATGTGGTATTCGAAACGAGGGAGCCACTTTTTAATTTCTTTCAGATTTTGACTTTTCAACTGTATGAGTTTTCCTTTTCTTTGAGCATAGGAAAGCCTCCTCGGAAGGATTGCCCAAACGTCCAACACAACCGAAATAATCAGACCGGGTGATCTGGGAATCATCGACTTTAAAACGTTTAGCTTCCGGGAGGCTTTATTCTGCGGAGAGTGCGCAAGCTGCGCTATACGATACTAACTATGGGAATAGTAAGAAGTAGATTCTAAGAACAAAAACTATCGCTCAGAGGCGTTTGTTCACAACATTGCTTTCCTAATGTTTATAATACACTAAAAAGCATTTTTTGTCAATTGATTTTTGTTGACTTCTGTATTTAAATGTGCATTACGAGTTGTATTGTCTGGATCTGCATGAGGGGGATTGGATAGTGGGAATACAGCGAAGCTGTCAGAGAGAATGGCCAGTAGCACTCGTTAGAGCGTAGGCATTTGATCGGGGCTTCCGCTGTCCACTACGTCAGATAGCGGCACTGGTGGCTCGGGGAATCATCTTCTGGATGTTGCAGGGCGATTCCTTGGTATCGTCATTGCACCAGTGAGAAGGGCGACGGCTTACCGTGGTCCAGCTTTGGCATTGTTCCGAATAGCTGTTCACGCTTCGTCTACTGCGTCCTGTGCTGCTTGCGCTCAAAGGGTGGGTAAACATCAGGGAGATAGGCTGTAATGCGCACCGGGGCTGGTGGAAGTGGTTAAATGAAGATGTTGAAGACTGCCATCATCGAGACGATTCTCCAGCTTAATCTGGAATCTCATCATGATGAATCTCTGGTGGTGGTCATCGGTGAGCAACGGGAAGAGATAATGCAGGATAAAGTTTAAGGTTAAGTTAAAGGTTAGTTGGGTCAGAGTATGACTTCGGATTACTCCTGCCTACATCAGAGAGTAACAAGAAGGATTATTATCAAGGTTAGGTTAATTCAGATCAGAGATAGAGTGTACACTTGAGTAGTGATTGACACACAGGAACAGACATACACTCTCTTTCATGACTAACATGAAAGATCACTATTGTGCAAAGGTAATTCTCTCTCTTCGAGAGACAAACCTCACTCGCTTCGCTCGCGGACTTCGTGTGTAGGGTAGCACATCATCCCATGCCTTGTCAAGGGCGCGGCTACCATAAAAACTTAAAAATTACTACTTATTTCAAATCTTTCATACTCGCGCTTGTGAACAGATGCGCAACACTTACTTTTTTTTGCTTAAAACTTAATCAGAGGGTAAGTTTTAGGTGGTGAACAGGCTGTACAACAAAGTAGGTTACAATGTGGTGAACATCGCGTATAATGACCTTCAACTAAACATGCTAACGCATTGATTTATATAGATTTGTTAGTGTCTATTCGACGCCTGTGAAGGCGACACCTGAGGAAGCTCAATGAGCGAGAAGTTACAGAAAGTGCTGGCGCGCGCCGGCCACGGTTCGCGCCGTGAAATCGAAGCCATTATTGAAGCAGGCCGCGTGAGTGTGGACGGTAAAATCGCCACGCTCGGTGACCGCGTTGAAATCGTACCGGGGCTGAAGATCCGCATTGACGGCCATCTTATCTCCGTGAAAGAGTCTGCTGAACAGATCTGCCGCGTACTGGCTTACTACAAGCCGGAAGGCGAACTGTGTACCCGCAACGATCCGGAAGGCCGCCCGACGGTGTTTGACCGTCTGCCAAAACTGCGTGGCGCTCGCTGGATTGCCGTAGGGCGTCTGGACGTGAATACCTGCGGCCTGCTGCTGTTCACCACCGATGGTGAACTGGCAAACCGTCTGATGCACCCGAGTCGTGAAGTGGAACGTGAATACGCCGTTCGTGTTTTCGGCCAGGTTGATGAGAACAAACTGCGCGACCTGTCGCGTGGCGTTCAGCTGGAAGACGGCCCTGCGGCGTTCAAAACCATCAAGTTTACCGGTGGTGAAGGCATTAACCAGTGGTACAACGTTACCCTGACAGAGGGACGTAACCGCGAGGTGCGTCGTCTGTGGGAAGCGGTCGGTGTCCAGGTGAGCCGTTTGATTCGCGTCCGCTATGGCGACATTCTGCTGCCGAAAGGCCTGCCACGTGGCGGCTATACCGAACTGGATCTGACGCAAACCAACTACCTGCGCGATCTGGTTGGCCTGACGCCAGAAACCACGTCGAAAGTGGCGGTAGAGAAAGATCGTCGTCGCATGAAGGCGAATCAAATCCGCCGTGCGGTGAAGCGTCACAGCCAGGTTAGCAGCAATCGCCGCTCTGGCAGCCGTAATAACAACGGTTAATCGAAAAGCCCGGTGAATATACCGGGCTTTTTTTCTTCAGTAATCAATCCCCATTTGCGCTTTGATACCCGCATCGAACGCATGCTTAACCGGACGCAGCTCGCTGACGGTATCGGCCAGCTCCAGAATGTCCCGATGACACCCGCGCCCCGTGATGATAACCGTCTGATGCGCTGGGCGGTTTTTCAGGGCAGCCAGCACGGCCTCCAGCGGCAGGTAGTCGTAGGCGACCATATAGGTGATCTCATCCAGCAACACCATGTTCAGCGACGGGTCTGAAAGCATTCTTTTGGCATGCTCCCAGACGGCGAGGCAGGCTGCGGTATCGGTTTCCCGGTTCTGGGTATCCCAGGTAAAACCGGTTGCCATTACCTGAAACTCAACGCCATGCGGCTCGAGCAGATTACGCTCGCCGTTGGGCCATTCACCCTTGATAAACTGGATCACGCCCACTTTCTGCCCATGCCCGACTGCGCGGGTGGCGGTCCCAAATGCGGCGGTGGTTTTGCCTTTGCCGTTGCCGGTGAACACGATTAGGATACCGCGCTCGTCCTGAGCGGCCGCCACGCGTGCATCAACCTGTTCTTTCAGACGCTGCTGGCGCTGCTGATGACGATCATCACTCATTGCGATATCCCCGGTTTGCGGCCTGGCTGGGCATCGAAGGTCAATCCGGTTTTGCGACGGCTGTCGTCACCCATCAGCCACAGGTAAAGGGGCATGATATCGGCCGGGGTTTTAAGCTTCTGCGGATCTTCTGTCGGGAAGGCGCTGGCGCGCATTTTGGTGCGCGTACCGCCTGGATTAATACAGTTAACCCGCAGGTGGCGGCTTTGGTACTCTTCGGCCAGCACCTGCATCATTCCTTCGGTGGCAAATTTTGAGACGGCGTAAGCCCCCCAGTTCGCACGCCCCTGACGCCCCACGCTGGAGGAGGTAAATACCAGCGAGCCGGAATCGGAGTTGAGTAATAAAGGAAGCAAGGCCTGGGTCAGGAAAAACGTCCCGTTGACGTTAACCTGCATCACCTGCTGCCAAATCTCCGGATCCTGTTCATCCATCGGGCGCACTTCGCCCAGTAACCCCGCGTTGTGCAGTACGCCGTCCAGACGCGGATAATGCGTGCTGATACGCTGGGCAAGGGCCTGACATGACGCTGACGTACAGGTCAGCAGATCGAGCGTATACCAGGGCGTGGGGGTACCGCCGGCGTTTTCGATTTCACGGGCGACGGCCTTGAGCTTTTCTTCATTACGTCCCAGCAGAATAAGGCTCGCACCGTATTCAGAATAGGTCAGCGCCGCTTCGCGACCAATCCCGTCGCTGGCACCGGTAACCAGAATGATGCGGTTCTGTAGAAGGTTTTTTTGTGGCTGATAATGCACGGTGGCTCCTCAGGCGCATTGGGCGTGACTTGCACCTTTATTTATGACTTTTCGGCTTTATGCCCGAAACAGCGTCAGAATTCAATCAGTCTACAGGACAGAACGCTGGGAAATTAACAATTTGCAAAGATTTAAACCAGAAACGGGGGATTCCTGAAGCCGCCTCGCAGAGGTAATGTCCAGAACGAGACGCCTGCGCAGGGCTGTTGTACACTGGCGTGAAAGATTCGTGGTTAAATCAAGGTGGAACGCGTGGAATTACTTTCTCAGTATGGGTTGTTTTTGGCCAAAATCGCGACGGTGGTTATTGCTGTCGCGGTGATTGCCGTCCTGATTGTCAACCTGACGCAGCGTAAGCGTCAGCGTGGTGAGTTACGCATTACCCGCCTGAGCGAGCAGTATAAAGAGATGCAGGAGGAGATGTCTCTGGCGCTGCTTGACGATCATCAACAGAAGCTGTGGCTAAAAGCCCAGAAGAAAAAACATAAGCAGGACGCCAAAGCCGCGAAGGCGAAAGCTAAGCTCGCCACGCCACAGGCTGACGCAAAACCGCGCGTCTATGTGCTCGATTTTAAAGGTAGCATGGATGCGCATGAAGTCTCCTCTCTGCGTGAAGAAGTGACGGCGGTGCTGGCCGTGGCGACAGCCCAGGATCAGGTGGTGGTACGCCTTGAAAGCCCGGGCGGCGTAGTGCATGGGTATGGACTGGCGGCTTCGCAGTTACAACGTCTGCGGGACAAACAGATCCCGCTCACCGTTGCGGTAGATAAGGTCGCGGCGAGTGGCGGCTATATGATGGCGTGCGTGGCGGATAAAATCGTCGCGGCACCGTTCTCCATTATCGGCTCGATTGGGGTGGTCGCGCAGATCCCTAACTTCAATCGTTTCCTGAAAAATAAAGAGATCGACATCGAACTGCATACGGCGGGTCAGTACAAACGTACGCTGACGCTGCTCGGCGAAAATACCGAAGAGGGACGGCAGAAATTCCGGGAAGATCTGAACGAAACCCACCATCTGTTCAAAGATTTCGTGCACCGCATGCGCCCAACGCTGGACATTGAGCAGGTGGCTACGGGCGAACACTGGTACGGCACGCAGGCGCAGGAGAAAGGGCTGGTGGATGAAGTGGGTACCAGCGATGACCTCCTGCTCAACCTGATGGAAGGCCGTGAGCTGGTGGGGGTGCGCTTCACCCGACGTAAGCGCCTGCTCGACCGTTTTACCAATAGCGCGGCAGAAAGCGCGGATCGCCTGCTGCTACGCTGGTTGCAGCGCGGCCAAAAGCCGCTGCTGTAAAGAAAAACGCGAGGCAGATGCCTCGCGTTTTCGTTTTAATCGACCAGGTGGTACTTCTCTGAGAGGGTATGCGCCAGGTATTTAAACATGTTAAACACGGCGGTGCTTTTCGGGGTGGGTAGCCCTTGTTCATCAAGGAAGTATTCACCGCTGAACACCAGCACGCCATTACGTTGTTCCACGCCAGTCGCTTCAATTCCCGTCAGGGTGTCTTCATGGTCGCGAATGAGTTTGTTTGCTTCGATAAGCAATGAAGCTCGGTCAATGGGTTGGGTCGTATTCTGCATATTCCACTCCTTAAACAGTGACAATAGTCTACGCCTGGGTCGCTTCGGGGGCAAATTTTCCCTGTTATCCGAGGGGATAAGGAACAGGGGCTGGCTGGCGGGATTTGCTTTTGCATGCTAATAAAGTTGCGTAACGAATTTTATCAGGTACAGTGTGCGCTTTCGTCATTCTGGCAACAGAATTGCTTGACATTCGACCGGGAATTCGTCACGAATGAACTTTGATGTGAGAAAAATACCCGAAAACTCAATGACCTGGATGTCGCCATTCTGACGTTCGGTAACACATAGGGGTTGATATCCCCTGACGACGTCGCAATATCAATGGCTCGTCGTCAGCGGAAGGGAAATCAACGTGCGGCGTATTCCTGGAAGAATTAAATTAGGTAAAGGTGAATATGGGTAAAGCTCTCGTCATCGTTGAGTCCCCGGCAAAAGCCAAAACGATCAATAAATATCTGGGCAATGACTACGTGGTTAAGTCCAGCGTTGGTCACATTCGCGATTTGCCGACCAGTGGCTCAGCCAGCAAAAAGAGCGCAGACTCTACCTCCACCAAAGGGGCTAAAAAGCCTAAAAAGGATGAACGTAGCGCGCTTGTCAACCGCATGGGTGTTAACCCATGGCACAACTGGGATGCACATTACGAAGTGCTGCCAGGCAAAGAAAAAGTCGTTAACGAGCTGAAACAGCTTGCTGAAAAAGCAGACCACATTTATCTCGCAACCGACCTTGACCGCGAAGGGGAGGCCATCGCATGGCACCTGCGGGAAGTGATCGGGGGTGATGACAAACGCTACAGCCGTGTAGTGTTCAACGAAATTACAAAGAATGCGATTCGTCAGGCGTTTGAAAAGCCGGGTGAACTGAATATCGACCGTGTTAACGCTCAGCAGGCGCGTCGCTTTATGGACCGCGTTGTAGGCTACATGGTCTCGCCGTTGCTGTGGAAAAAGGTCGCTCGCGGCCTGTCTGCGGGGCGTGTGCAGTCTGTGGCTGTTCGTCTTGTTGTAGAGCGTGAACGCGAGATCAAAGCGTTCGTCCCGGAAGAGTTCTGGGAAGTGGATGCGAATGTCACCACGCCGGGCGGCGATGCGCTGCCGTTGCAGGTGAGCCACCACAACGACAAACCGTTCCGTCCTGAAAATCGCGATCAAACCATGGCCGCCGTGGCGCTGCTGGAAAAAGCGCGTTATCAGGTTCTGGATCGTGAAGACAAACCGACCAGCAGCAAGCCTGGCGCACCGTTTATCACGTCAACTCTCCAGCAGGCGGCGAGTACGCGTCTGGGTTACGGCGTGAAGAAAACCATGATGATGGCCCAGCGTTTGTATGAAGCGGGTTACATCACCTACATGCGTACTGACTCCACCAACCTGAGCCAGGACGCTGTCAACATGGTGCGCGGCTATATCGAGGACAACTTCGGTAAGAAATACCTGCCGGACAGCCCTAATCAGTACGCCAGCAAAGAGAATTCTCAGGAAGCGCACGAAGCGATTCGTCCTTCTGACGTTTCCGTTCTGGCTGAATCGCTGAAAGATATGGAAGCGGACGCCCAGAAGCTGTATCAGCTGATCTGGCGACAGTTCGTCGCCTGCCAGATGACGCCAGCAAAATACGACTCCACCACGCTGACCGTCGGCGCGGGTGATTTCCGCCTGAAAGCGCGCGGCCGCATTCTGCGCTTCGACGGCTGGACAAAAGTGATGCCAGCGCTGCGTAAAGGTGATGAAGACAGAACGCTGCCTTCAGTCAACAAAGGTGACGAGCTGTCGCTGGTTGATCTGGTCCCGGCTCAGCACTTCACCAAGCCACCTGCGCGCTTCAGCGAAGCATCGCTGGTGAAAGAGCTGGAAAAACGCGGCATCGGTCGCCCGTCCACCTATGCGTCAATCATTTCGACCATTCAGGATCGTGGATACGTTCGCGTCGAGAACCGTCGTTTCTATGCTGAAAAAATGGGTGAGATTGTCACCGACCGTCTGGAAGCGAACTTCCGTGAGTTGATGAACTATGACTTCACCGCGCAGATGGAAGACAGCCTCGATGAGGTTGCCAGCCATAAGGCAGAATGGAAGAAAGTTCTCGACAGCTTCTTCAGCGATTTTACCAATCAGCTTGAGAAAGCCGAGAAAGATCCTGAAGAGGGCGGCATGCTGCCTAACCAGATGGTACTGACGAGCATCGACTGCCCAACCTGCGGCCGTAAAATGGGGATCCGTACCGCGACCACGGGCGTGTTCCTCGGTTGCTCTGGCTATGCGCTGTCGCCGAAAGAGCGTTGCAAAACCACCATCAACCTCGTGCCGGAGAACGAAGTTCTCAACGTGCTGGAAGGTGACGATGCGGAGACCAACGCACTGCGCGCCAAACGCCGCTGTAAGAAATGCGGCACGGCGATGGACAGCTACCTGATCGATCCAAAACGCAAACTGCACGTTTGTGGCAATAACCCGACCTGCGATGGTTATGAGATCGAAGAAGGTGAGTTCCGTATTAAGGGCTATGACGGTCCAATCGTTGAGTGTGAGAAATGTGGTTCCGAAATGCATCTGAAAATGGGACGCTTCGGTAAGTACATGGCATGCACCAACGACGACTGTAAAAACACGCGTAAGATCCTGCGTAACGGTGAAGTTGCGCCGCCGAAGGAAGATCCGGTTCCGCTTCCTGAGCTGCCGTGCGAGAAGTCAGACGCGTATTTCGTGCTGCGTGACGGCGCTGCCGGGGTATTCCTGGCGGCCAACACCTTCCCGAAATCGCGCGAAACCCGTGCGCCGCTGGTAGAAGAGCTGTACCGCTTCCGCGACCGTCTGCCGGAGAAACTGCGTTACCTGGCCGATGCGCCACAGCAGGATCCGGAAGGCAACAAAACCGTGGTGCGCTTCAGCCGTAAAACGAAGCAGCAGTACGTGGCGGCAGAGAAAGAGGGCAAAGCGACCGGATGGTCAGCCTTCTTCGTCGACGGGAAATGGGTTGAAGGCAAGAAATAATCTTCCCTTACCGTAACTTACCTGTAAAAGGGCCGGACTTGCGGCCCTTTTTTATTACGTAGTTATTATTTTTTGTTCCGTACTATACAGCCTGGCTATAAATGATATAGTGGTTATAGTTAACCCGTTTCTTATTATCAAATCGTCTTAAGCGATTGACGCATGCGCTAAATCGGATGGTCTGGCATGAAATTACAGCAGCTTCGCTATATCGTTGAGGTCGTCAATCATAACCTCAATGTCTCTTCCACCGCAGAAGGTCTTTATACCTCTCAGCCCGGCATCAGTAAGCAGGTGCGAATGCTGGAGGATGAGTTAGGTATTCAGATATTTGCCCGCAGCGGTAAGCACCTGACTCAGGTCACGCCGGCAGGACAGGAAATCATACGCATCGCACGGGAAGTGCTCTCCAAAGTCGACGCCATTAAATCCGTCGCCGGGGAGCATACCTGGCCGGATAAAGGCTCTCTGTATATTGCCACCACGCATACACAGGCGCGTTATGCGCTTCCTGGGGTGATCAAAGGCTTCATCGAACGCTATCCACGCGTTTCCCTGCATATGCATCAGGGCTCGCCGACGCAAATCGCAGAGGCCGTGTCTAAAGGCAATGCAGACTTCGCTATCGCGACGGAAGCCCTCCATCTGTACGATGATCTGGTCATGCTCCCGTGCTACCACTGGAACCGCTCTATTGTCGTGACCCCGGATCACCCGCTGGCGGGGAAGGGCGAAGTGACAATCGAAGAACTGGCGCAATACCCGCTGGTGACCTATACGTTCGGCTTTACGGGCCGTTCTGAACTGGACACCGCGTTTAACCGCGCCGGATTAACGCCACGGATTGTCTTTACGGCGACGGATGCGGACGTCATAAAAACGTATGTGCGTCTGGGCCTGGGCGTTGGAGTTATTGCCAGCATGGCGGTGGATCCTGTCTCAGACCCGGATCTGGTGCGTCTGGATGCGCATGATATTTTCAGCCACAGCACCACCAAGATAGGTTTTCGTCGCAGCACGTTCCTGCGCAGCTATATGTATGATTTTATTCAACGCTTCGCGCCACATTTAACGCGCGACGTGGTGGATACAGCTGTGGCGTTACGCTCCAATGAAGACATCGAAGAGATGTTTAAAGACATTAAACTTCCCGCCAAATAATCACACCCGGTATCTTTCTGATACGGAAAGATACCGTCATTCCCCTTTAAACCTGAATTAGAATTATCATCATCTACGCCCACTGTCATATATCGTCATAACCCATTTAATGACTATGGTTTTACTGTCGCAAATTTGCGACAAAAGTAGAAACTAATTTACAGCTGTGCAAATTATTCTTTTCAATTATTTATTTCGGGTCAAAAGATTGAATTTTCCCAGGCCCAGATACGTAAATTCACTGGCTTTTCGGCTAAAGTTTCTTTAGGATTTATCTCATCGGATGATTACTTGTGCCAATTGTTTGGTCTCTAAATGATAAGCGATGTCGATTGTATGAGGTTAGCAATGCCGTCAGGAAGTGAAGAACCGCAAAGGGATCCCGCGCTTAAGCGTAAAGCCTGGCTGGCGGTCTTTCTTGGCTCTGCCCTGTTCTGGGTGGTGGTTGCTCTTCTTGTCTGGAATTACTGGGGTTGATTATGGTCATGACGGTGCGTACAGAAGCGAGAAAAGAGATGTGTCAGCTTCGTGACAATGTTCACAAAGCCCGTAAGGCGCCAGCAACCAGCGTGCCAGCTTCCTGGAAACTGACGCCACAACAGCAGGCCTTTATTGATGTGTTCGCGGAAGACGAACCCAAAAAACAATAATTTTGATTTTTGCGTAATAATGCAAATAGTCTGAATAAAGACTATGCACTTTTGTACTCCTTAATAAATACACATCAGCAATATAGAACGAGGGCAGACCTCGCAACCTTAAATAATTAAAGTCTGGTGTCCCTATGATGAATAACATGACAACCGTAAAATACTGGTCATGGCTCGGCGTATTCTCAGCGTCGATCCTCTTCTGGTGTCAGCTCCTCTGGCTGGCCTTGCACTAAATCGTAAAACCTCGCCACGGCGGGGTTTTTGTTTTATCCCTCGCGTTGGACCATTCCTAAATTTATCAATTTGGGTTGTTATCAAAACGTTACGACATCTTTGTGTTATCTTTAATTACAGCCCTGATGATTGTCAGGACATCCCTGTTTTTAAGGAGGAGCTTATGTCGTTAACCCTACGCGAAGCCAGTAAGGACACATTACAGGCGGAAAATAAAACCTGGCGCTACTACAGCTTACCGCTGGCTGCCAGAACGCTTGGGGACATTTCGCGGTTACCCAAGTCGTTGAAAGTCTTACTGGAAAACCTCTTGCGCTGGCAGGATGGCGACTCGGTTACCGAGGAGGATATCCAGGCTCTGGCAGGGTGGCTGAAAAATGCTCATGCAGACAGAGAAATTGCCTATCGCCCGGCCAGGGTGCTGATGCAGGATTTCACTGGCGTGCCAGCGGTGGTGGATTTGGCAGCTATGCGTGAAGCCGTTAAGCGTCTCGGGGGCGATACAGCTAAGGTTAACCCCTTGTCCCCGGTAGACCTCGTCATTGACCACTCCGTCACCGTCGATCACTTTGGTGACGACGATGCTTTCGGCGAAAACGTCCGTCTGGAGATGGAACGTAACCATGAACGCTACGTATTTCTGAAATGGGGTCAGCAGGCGTTCAGCCGCTTCAGCGTTGTTCCACCGGGCACTGGCATTTGTCACCAGGTCAACCTGGAATATCTTGGCAAAGCCGTCTGGAGTGAATTGCAGGATAAAGAGTGGGTGGCTTACCCTGATACGCTGGTGGGCACCGATTCACACACCACCATGATTAACGGCCTTGGCGTTCTGGGCTGGGGCGTCGGTGGTATTGAAGCGGAAGCGGCCATGCTCGGCCAGCCGGTATCAATGCTCATTCCCGATGTGGTGGGCTTTAAGCTGACCGGTAAGTTATCCGAAGGCATTACCGCCACGGATCTGGTTCTGACGGTCACCCAGATGCTGCGTAAGCATGGCGTGGTGGGCAAATTCGTTGAATTTTATGGCGATGGTCTGGATTCACTGCCGCTGGCGGACCGGGCCACCATCGCCAACATGGCGCCGGAATATGGCGCGACCTGCGGCTTTTTCCCGATTGATAGCGTTACGCTGGAGTATATGCGCCTCAGTGGTCGCAGCGAGGAGCAGGTGGCTCTCGTTGAGGCCTACACCAAAGCGCAGGGCATGTGGCGTAACCCGGGTGACGAGCCGGTATTTACCAGTACGCTGGAGCTGGATATGGGCACAGTTGAGGCAAGCCTCGCAGGGCCAAAACGTCCGCAGGACCGCGTCGCCCTGAGCAACGTTCCGAAAGCCTTTGCCGCCAGCAATGAGCTGGAAGTTAACGCCGCACAAAAAGATCACCGTCCGGTGGACTATGTTCTGAACGGGCATCAGTATCAGCTCCCTGACGGCGCCGTGGTGATCGCCGCTATCACTTCCTGTACCAACACGTCCAACCCGAGTGTGTTAATGGCTGCCGGGCTGCTGGCAAAAAAAGCGGTAGAGCTGGGGCTCAAGCCACAGCCTTGGGTTAAAGCCTCCCTGGCGCCTGGTTCGAAAGTGGTATCCGATTACCTGGCACAGGCCAGACTCACGCCTTACCTCGACGAGCTGGGCTTTAACCTGGTGGGCTACGGCTGTACGACCTGCATCGGTAACTCTGGTCCACTGCCTGAACCTATTGAAATGGCGATCAAGCAGGGGGATTTGACCGTTGGCGCGGTACTTTCCGGTAACCGAAACTTTGAAGGGCGTATTCATCCGCTAGTGAAAACCAACTGGCTGGCCTCGCCGCCGCTGGTTGTAGCCTATGCGCTGGCCGGAAACATGAACATTAACCTGGCGACCGATCCGATTGGTCACGATCGCAAAAATGAACCGGTCTATCTGAAAGACATCTGGCCATCATCGCGCGAAATTGCGCGCGCGGTAGAGAAAGTTTCCACCGAGATGTTCCGCAAAGAGTATGCGGAAGTGTTCGAAGGCACAGCGGAATGGAAAGCGATCGACGTGGTGGGTTCCGATACCTATGACTGGCAGGATGATTCCACCTATATTCGCCTGTCGCCATTCTTCGACGAAATGCTGGCGGAGCCTGCACCGCTGAAAGATATTCACGGCGCGCGCATTCTGGCGATGCTGGGCGATTCCGTCACCACCGACCATATCTCCCCTGCGGGTAGCATCAAGGCGGACAGTCCGGCAGGTCGGTATCTGCAAAGTCGTGGCGTGGAACGTCGCGATTTCAACTCCTACGGTTCGCGCCGCGGTAACCACGAAGTGATGATGCGCGGGACCTTTGCCAACATCCGCATTCGCAATGAAATGGTCCCAGGCGTGGAAGGGGGTATGACGCGCCACCTGCCGGATACAGAGGTCATTTCAATTTATGACGCAGCCATGAAGTATCAGCAGGAGGGGACGCCGCTGGCCGTTATTGCCGGTAAAGAGTACGGCTCCGGTTCCAGTCGCGACTGGGCGGCAAAAGGTCCGCGTCTGCTCGGGGTTCGCGTGGTGATTGCCGAATCCTTTGAACGTATCCACCGCTCAAACCTGATCGGGATGGGGATCCTGCCGCTGGAGTTCCCGCAGGGCGTAACGCGTAAAACGCTAGGTTTGACCGGGGAAGAGCAGATTGATATCAGCGGTCTGCAAAATCTGCAACCGGGTAAAACCGTTCCGGTGAAGTTAACGCGCGCAGATGGAACGACAGAAGTGCTGGATTGCCGGTGTCGTATTGATACGGCAACAGAGCTGACCTATTACCAGAACGACGGCATTTTACATTATGTGATTCGTAAGATGCTGGACTGATAAAACTCGCCCGGCACATATGCCGGGCGTTTTGCGTTTATTCGCTCAGCAGGTGCCCCATTTTGGCGGCTTTAGTGTCGAGGTAGTGCGCGTTTTTCGGGTTGCGGCCGACAATCAGCGGCACGCGTTCCACGATATTGATGCCCGCTTCAGTGAGGATTTCCACTTTTTTCGGGTTATTGGTCAACAGACGCACTTCGTCCACGCCCAGCAGCTTGAACATATCCGCGCACAAGGTGAAATCGCGCTCGTCAGCAGCAAAGCCGAGCTGATGGTTCGCTTCGACGGTATCGTAGCCCTGATCCTGCAACGCGTAGGCGCGGATTTTATTCAGCAGGCCGATATTGCGTCCTTCCTGACGGTGATACAGCAGAACGCCACGTCCTTCCTCTGCGATATGAGAAAGGGCGGCTTCAAGCTGGAAACCGCAGTCGCAGCGCAGGCTGAACAGCGCGTCACCGGTCAGACACTCTGAATGAACGCGGGACAGCACCGGCGTTTGCCCCGAAATGTCGCCGAATACCAGGGCGACGTGATCTTGCCCGGTTGCCAGTTCTTCAAAACCCACCATCAGGAAATCGCCCCATGGGGTTGGCAGTTTGGCTTCTGCCACACGTTTAAGCTGCATGTGATTCTCCAGACCAGGCTGACACGTTTCGTGCCTTTGCCCCATTATGCTTTCTGTATTGGACTATTTTGCCACAAGCCCGGCAACTTCACCTAATCACCACCACGCTTTACAAACGTTAAACGCACAATCCGACATATCCACCTGAATGATGAAATTCAGTTATGATTGTGGTGCTTAGTGAAAAAGGAGAGGACATGCTTTCAATTGCCAGACGAACGGCCGCAGGCGCCGCCGTATTGCTCGTTATACCCCTGGTCGTTTGGTTCTCCGGCTGGATGTGGCAGCCCGGACAAAACGAGACGTGGCTGAAAGCCTTATACTGGATAACCGAGACGGTCACCCAGCCGTGGGGGATTATTACGCACGTGCTGCTCTGTGGCTGGTTCCTGTGGTGCCTGCGCTTTCGCCTTCGCGCGGCGCTGGTACTGTTCGCTATTCTCGGCGGCGCCATACTTATCGGGCAAGGGGTGAAGTCGTGGGTCAAGGATCGCGTGCAGGAACCCCGTCCTTTCGTCGTCTGGCTGGAAAAAACGCATCATGTTCCGGTGGATGAGTTCTACAATTTAAAGCGTAAAGATCGCGGTGCGTTGGTAAAGGAGCAGCTTGCAGAACAGCAGGATATCCCGACCTTTTTACGCAAACACTGGCAAAAAGAGACCGGCTTTGCGTTTCCTTCCGGGCATACGATGTTTGCTGCCAGCTGGGCGCTACTTGGCGTGGGACTGCTGTGGCCGCGTCGGCGTACCCTCACGATTGCGATTTTGCTGGTCTGGGCGACAGGCGTAATGGGCAGCCGGATGCTGCTGGGGATGCACTGGCCGCGTGATTTGGTGGTAGCAACGCTGATCTCGTGGGTACTGGTGACGCTGGCGACCTGGCTTGCACAACGTTTTTGTGGACCATTGACGCCGCCGCCGGAAGAGAAGGAAGAAATAGCCGAAAGGGAGTCTGGCGGAACCTGAAGGTTGATATTCCGCATTTTGACCATAAATCCATGTAGGGCGCGTTACTTTTTCCATTTCGCGCCCGCCACTAAAATGGTAGCTTATAAGGCTGATTGCAGTGAGTTGAACACGCTTTATACGCTCGAACCACATAACGGGAAGTCATGTGAAATATTTACTCATTTTCTTACTGGTGTTGGCGATTTTTGTCATTTCAGTCACATTGGGCGCGCAAAACGATCAACAGGTAAGTTTTAACTATCTGCTGGCGCAGGGCGAGTACCGGGTGTCGAGCCTGCTGGCGGTGTTATTCGCGGCGGGTTTTGTCATCGGCTGGCTTGTATGCGGCCTGTTCTGGCTTAAGGTTCGTGTTTCTCTTGTTCGCGCTGAACGTAAAATTAAACGACTTGAACATCAACTTACGCCTGCGTCTGACATTCCGGCGAGCTCTGGTGTGCCGGTAGTCAAGGAATAATCGAATATGCTGGAGTTGTTGTTTCTGCTTTTGCCTGTCGCCGCAGCCTATGGCTGGTATATGGGCCGCAGAAGCGCGCAACAAACAAAACAGGATGAAGCAAACCGACTCTCCCGTGACTACGTAGCGGGGGTGAACTTCCTGCTGAGCAATCAGCAGGATAAAGCGGTGGATCTGTTCCTCGACATGCTCAAAGAGGATACCGGCACCGTAGAGGCGCATCTCACCCTGGGAAACCTGTTCCGCTCGCGCGGAGAGGTTGACCGTGCCATTCGTATCCACCAGACCCTGATGGAAAGCGCTTCGTTGACCTATGAGCAACGGTTGCTGGCCGTGCAGCAACTTGGGCGGGATTACATGGCCGCGGGGCTTTACGATCGCGCCGAGGATATGTTCTCTCAGCTGGTGGATGAGACGGACTTCCGTATCGGTGCGCTTCAGCAGCTTCTGCAAATCTACCAGGCCACCAGCGACTGGCAAAAAGCGATTGATACCGCCGAACGGCTGGTCAAACTCGGTAAAGACAAACAACGCGTCGAAATTGCCCACTTCTATTGCGAGCTGGCTCTCCAGCAGATGGGTAGCGATGACATGGATAAAGCCATGGCATTGTTAAAGAAAGGCGCTGCGGCCGATCGCAACAGCGCGCGCATCTCGATCATGATGGGGCGGGTCTTTATGGCTAACGGTGATTACGCCAAAGCCGTGGAGAGCCTGCTTCGCGTTATCGATCAGGACAAAGAGCTGGTCAGCGAAACGCTGGAAATGCTGCAAACCTGCTATCAGCAGTTAGGTAAGCAGGACGAGTGGGTTGCGTTTCTGCGTCGCTGCGTTGAAGAAAACACCGGTGCCACAGCCGAGCTGATGCTGTCCGACGTCGTTGAAGAGCACGAAGGGAGTGATACCGCCCAGGTATACATTACCCGTCAGTTGCAGCGTCATCCTACCATGCGGGTATTCCATAAGCTGATGGATTACCACCTTAATGACGCAGAAGAAGGGCGCGCTAAAGAGAGCCTGATGGTGCTGCGAGACATGGTGGGTGAACAGGTGCGCAGCAAACCGCGCTATCGCTGCCAGAAATGCGGCTTCACCGCCTATTCGCTTTACTGGCATTGCCCTTCCTGCCGGGCGTGGTCCACCATTAAGCCAATCCGAGGTCTGGACGGGCAGTGATTTTTTAAAACTCCGCATTTTAGTTACAACATACTAATGGTTGCAGTGATTTCTTCAGCACCGTGCGGTCTGGGGTTCGGCAGGAAAATCATTCGATTCTGTTCATTTACCCCGAGGGCAGGTAGAATGCACGCCGTTTATCTGTTCCGCGCCGCTGCGCGCCCATAGACGAAAAGGGCTGGTCATGACGTCTGTTACATCCTCCACTTCCCGCGTAGTTACCGATTCTCCCGTAGTTGTTGCTCTGGATTACAATAACCGTGACGCCGCACTGGCCTTTGTTGATGGCATTGATCCCCGCGATTGCCGTCTGAAAGTAGGCAAAGAGATGTTTACGCTGTTCGGCCCGTCAATCGTCCGCGATCTGCACCAGCGTGGCTTCGACGTTTTCCTCGACCTGAAATTCCATGATATTCCAAATACCACTGCGCACGCCGTAGCTGCGGCGGCTGAACTGGGCGTGTGGATGGTTAACGTTCATGCATCCGGCGGGGCACGCATGATGACGGCTGCGCGCGAAGCGCTGGTGCCGTTTGGCAATGACGCTCCGCTTCTGATCGCCGTCACCGTGCTGACCAGTATGGATGAATCCGACCTGCGCGACCTGGGTGTGACGTTGTCACCTGCCGAACACGCGGAGCGTCTGGCGCGCCTCACGCAACAGTGTGGTCTCGATGGCGTGGTCTGTTCGGCTCAGGAGGCGGTTCGCTTCAAATCTGTGCTAGGCCGCGACTTTAAACTGGTAACGCCAGGTATCCGTCCGGCAGGCAGCGAGTCTGGGGATCAGCGACGCATCATGACGCCAGAGAAGGCGCTGAGCGCGGGTGTAGACTATATGGTGATTGGTCGCCCGGTGACGCAATCCGCTCATCCGGCAGAGACCCTGAAAGCGATTAATGCATCACTGAAAAAGGGGGCATAATGCGTGACGCCAACAGTCGTCTGGTCTATTCAACGGATACCGGGCGCATTGAAGAGCCAAAAGAGAAAGCTGAACGTCCGAAAGGCGATGGTATCGTGCGAATTCAGCGGCAGACCAGCGGCAGGAAAGGTAAAGGGGTTTGCCTTGTCACTGGCATTGATCTGGATGATGCAGACCTGGTAAAGCTCGCCGCTGAACTTAAAAAGAAGTGCGGATGCGGTGGGGCAGTAAAAGACGGCATTATTGAGATTCAGGGTGATAAACGGGATTTAATTAAAACGCTGCTGGAAGCCAAAGGAATGAAAGTTAAACTGGCGGGCGGCTAAAATAAATGAGCCACGGACATTGCCGTGGCTCTTTTTTTTAAGTGCGTAAGTCAGACCTGAAAATACAAAATATATTATTATACCGGTGAGAGCCGTTATGGTGATTATTTGCCCACCTGGTGACCGATAACACCACCTACGGCAGCACCACCTAATGTACCCAGCGTACTACCATCCGTTAATACTGCACCACCAAGCGCACCAGCACCGGCACCAATCGCGGTGTTACGGTCACGTTTAGACCAGTTAGAGCAAGCGCTCAGGGACATTGCTACAGTGATTGCCAGAACAGCGGCGGCTAATTTTTTGCTGGTAAAGGTCATAATACTTTCTCCTGAATTATCGATTCACGGAAAGGAATGCACTTTAAGTATAGACAATATCCATACTTAAATTCTGTTCCCGTGAAAGCTGGTCGCGCAGGCGTTTCATCATCACGCAGGTGATAGTCACTTCCTGTTATATCGCTAATATTAATTTTACGTGTTTAGAACGGTTTCAACAGGTAAAAACTCTTAAAGGCAGGGTCGGAATACTCTCAGAGAAAGGTTTAAGTGCGCCCATTATTCGGGCGCAGCAGGATAATCAGGCCGTTTTTTTCACAATATCGACAGTCAGGCCGTCTTGTTCTAATTGCTGGCGATATTCATCGCGCAAACGCTCATCCGTAATCACACGGCTGAAGCGTGAAGCCGGACCCATCGTATAAGGGTGTACGGCGCCAAACTTAGAGCTGTCGGTCAGCACAATCGCTTCACACTCTTTGGTGAGTACGGCGTTAACCACGTCTGAACGCATCATGTCGCGACCAGTAAAGCCGGTGTCGGGCTGCCAGCCGTCAATACCAATGAATGCTTTACTGAAGTGAACCTGCTGAACATATTGACGCGTTAATGGCCCCACCATGCTTTCGCTTTTCTTCTGGTAAATGCCGCCCAGCAGTATCACCTCGCACTGAGTTTCCTTCAACAGATGGGCGATATAGCTGCTTACGGTGATGATGGTAACGTCTTTTTGATCGGCGAGCGTGCGCGCCAGAAGGGCGTTACTGCTGCCATTTTCAATAAAGACGGTCTCACCGTTATTCACTAAGGATGCAGCAAACTCCGCCAACTCCCGCTTGAGCGCATAATTGTTCATCATGCGGGTTTCGACGTCGTCGCTGTCCAGTGGAACGGCATATCCGTGCGCACGCCGCAGGTAGCTCTGTTTTTCCAGCAGATTCAGATCCTGACGAATGGTGACTTCAGAAACGCCGGTGGCTTTAGCGAGATCGACCACGCTTACGCGTCCCTGATCGATCACCATCTGCAAAATGATTTGTTGTCGGGAATTCATAGCATCCATTTAAAAGGAAAGGGCGGAAACGACGTGGCTACACTTCCCACGGGGCTTTAGGTTGAGTGGATTCTGGAGCGTTATCAGCGCCGTTCTCAGCCAGCAGTTCAGACTTGAGGATTTCAAGGTTACGGATAGCAGAGTGATAATCGCCTGCGACAAGAATATCCAGCACAGTATCAATACGCTGTGCCACGGCTTTTGCATCAATGTTAGACATAAGCTCACCCTGAAGCGAAAAGTTAATATTATCAATGATGCAGAAAATTGATTCAAAAGAGAAGGTAAAAAATGCAATAACCAAAGTTCATAAATGAAAGTGATAAATTTAACCCCCGTATGCTGCGGGTTGTAGGGGTGGATTAGTCTAAAACTGCGCGCAACGCGCTTTTTTATAAGAGGAATTCGACTATGACAGTTATCAACCAGACAACCTGCACATTGTTTACTGATGCTGAACGATTCACTCAACTGGCGGCTTATTATGAGGCCGAACGGCGTACGGTGTGGATGATGTTACGTGCCACGCCACGGCCTTGCTTCAATCATGCGCTGATCGAGGAGATCATGAATCTCTCCTGGCTGGTTCGACAGTCCGGATTTGTCGTTGATTTTTGGGTCACCGGATCGCTGGTCCCTGACATCTACAATACCGGCGGTGATTTACAGTTCTTCGTTGAGTGCATCAAAAACAACCGACGCGAAGCGTTACGCGCCTATGCCCGGGCCTGTGTGGACTGCGTTCATGCCGCCTCGCGAGGGTTTGATACCGGAGCTGTCACGCTGGCTATGGTGGAAGGAAGCGCGTTAGGGGGCGGGTTTGAAGCCGCGCTGGCGCATCATTTCATTCTGGCCCAGCGCGATGCCCGATTAGGCTTTCCGGAAATCGCGTTCAATCTGTTCCCGGGCATGGGCGGCTATTCACTGGTGGCGCGTCGCGCCGGCATGAAAATGGCGGAGGCGCTGATCTACAAAGGTGAGACGCATACGGCGGAATGGTATGAGCAGTATGGTCTTGTGGATCTCTTATTCGAGCCGTTACAGAGCTATGTTTCGGTGCGGACGTTTATCGACACGCTACAGCCGAAGCTCAACGGCGTAAGGGCCATGCTGCGTGCACGTACGCGCGTGCTGCCACTTCCGCGAAGCGAGCTGATGGACATTACCGAGGATTGGGTTGATGCCGCCTTCTGCCTTGAACCGAAGGATATCGCCTACATGGAGCGGCTGGTTATGCTGCAAAATCGCCATCAGGCGACGGGCTTACGCAAAGCCAGCTAACGGACATTTCTGGCCTGATAGCGCTTTAGCCATCGCTCGAATGCGGCAGCGGGCATGGGCTTAGCAAAAAGATAACCCTGCCGTTCGTTGACGCCATTCTTCGTCAGAAAGGCGTCTTCTTTTGCACTTTCCACCCCTTCAGCAATGACCTGCAAATTTAACGCCTGCGCCACGGCGACTATCGCACGCACCAGCGACTGTGAAATGGACTGCTTATGGATGTCCCGCACGAAAGCCTGGTCAAGCTTAATGGCATCGATAGGGAAGCGCGCCAGCTGCGACAGGGAAGAGTACCCCGTACCAAAGTCATCCAGGTGAATTTGCGCTCCCAGGCGGCTAAATTGCTGGATCACTGACAGGGCCAGCTCTTCATTTTCAATGAGACAGCTTTCGGTCAATTCCACGTCAATCGGGCAGTATTCAAAACTCAGGTCTTTCAGCGCCTGCTTCAGGTCGCTGAAGATGGTCTGGTCCGCCAGCTGACGGGCGGAGACGTTGACCGCGACGCGAAGGTTGATCCCCTTGTCGCGCCATTTTGCCACCTGGCGCACCACATCAAGCATAACCCAGCGGCCCAGGGGCACAATCAGCCCTGACTCCTCAGCATAGGAGATAAACTCCATCGGCGGGATCAGGCCACGCTCTGGCGACTGCCAGCGCACCAGCGCCTCCAGACTTCTGACTTCGCCGCGCCAGGTTATTTTGGGCTGGTAGTGGATTAACAGCTGATCGTTATCCAGCGCTTTACGCAGGTTGGTATCCAGCCACAGGTATTCAAATACGCGCTGGTTCATCTCTGGCGAGAAGACGCAGAATTTGCCCCGGCCATTTTCTTTGGCGGTGTACATGGCGGTGTCGGCATTACGAATGACGCTTTCGCGATCGTTACCGTGCTGGGGCGCAAGCGCGATGCCCAGCGAGCAGCCGGTGTAAACCTCTATCAGCCCGATGCGGAAAGGCTGACGAAGTCGGGTCAGTATGCGCGATGTCATGGCTTCCAGCGCGCCCTGCGAGGTATCGGTGGCCAGCACGATAAACTCATCCCCACCCAGGCGCGCCAGGGTTTGTCCTTCATCCAGGCAGCTCAGGATCGCCAGCGCAACGGCCTGTAGCAGCTGGTCGCCAAACATATGCCCATAGGCATCGTTCACTTTTTTAAAGTTATCCAGATCGAGATAAACCACGCCTACCTGGGTGTCACCCCGAGCGGTGATGGCATCAGAGATCAGCTCATGGATGGCGTTTCGGTTAGGCAAACCGGTAATCGTATCCGTATTGGCGAGTACGCGCAGGCGCTCCTGGGCCCGACGCTCTTCGGTTATATCGGTACCTGAACAGATGAGGAAGATTTCATTTTTCCCGCTGCCGCTGTGAACAAATTTATTTCTGAAGAGAAACAGGCGCTGCCCTTTGCGGGTCTTGATCCAGCGTTCAACTTCGTACGAGCTGCCGTTACGAAAAAAACCGGTGATGTTGCGTTTGGAGGCCGCGGCTTCGCTACGGCTCATAAACAGTTTGAACACGTTTTGCCCGATAACTTCCTGTTCCTTCAGGCCCGTATATTCTTCACTTAAACGGTTGAAGCGCTGAATATTCCCGTTCTGGTCGAGGATCACAATCACGGAGTTAGCCTCGGACACTACCTGTTCGGCGAAGGAGAGCCCCTGCGCCAGGTCCCGCGCCACGGAAGGAGTATCGTTCCAGGCTGATGCCGTTCCTGCCCACTCATTTTTGTTAATTTTACGGCCGACAAGATGAACGGGAACGTCCACACCGTACAAGGGCAGGGTCATGGCAATGCTGGAGGTTATCACGGTGAGCTGGCGGATCAGCGCAGCCTGCTCATCATCCAGCGCCACCACCTGAATGATGTCAGCGCTTTCACTGGCAGCAAGATGCAGAGCATTGCTGTCTGCTGTCAGTCGCCACCAGGGGCTATGCGTACCCATGTAACGAAACAGCAAATTCTGCTCCAGATCGTCCATCACGTTTTCTCCCGCGGCTGCTGAGTAGCGCACAAATTATTCATTTGCAGTCGACAATGACGGCTCTCTTTTACTGTAGATAATTCTGGCGAAATGTGGCGATGGGAAACAGAAAAGTGTGAGAAAAAACGATGATTTTGCGGGAGATAATACAGAAGAGAACTCCCGGCCACCCCTTAACGGAACGGCCGGAAGTTTACGCGGTTATCAGGCGACAGGGCGCGCGATAATACTGCGGGTTTCCATGCGCACTTCAGCGATGGTGACATCAATCACGTCAGTGACCTTGTAAACCGTTTCGCCTTTAATTTGCACGGTCCCGTTTTCCTGGCTACAAACCAGTTCGTCGCGAACGGCATGCAGGAACGGGGCAGGAATAAAGGCAACGGCGCCATTATCCACCAGACGAACGCGCATACCGCCGCGGCTGATGTCAATGATTTCAGCCGGGAAACGGGTGTCAGTCCCTGCCTTATCATTCAGGAAGCGCGCGTATAACCAGTCGCCGACATCACGCTCCGCCATACGGTTGAGACGGCGACGTTCTGCCATCTGCAATGTCGTATCATCCTGTGGGCGGGCAACAGATTCCCCTTTGATGATCGCTTTCAGCAGACGATGGTTAACCATATCGCCGTACTTACGGATCGGGGAGGTCCAGGTCGCGTAAGCCTCAAGGCCAAGGCCGAAGTGCGGGCCTGGCTCGGTGCTGATTTCCGCAAAGGACTGGAAGCGGCGAATACGGCTGTCAAGGAACCCTGAAGGCTGCGCGTCCAGCTCGCGGCGCAGTTTGCAGAAACCTTGCAGGGTCAGCACTTCCTCAGGATCGACGTGTACGTCATGGGTTTTCAGCAGGGCAGCCAGCGCTTCGGTGTTCGCCGGATCAAACCCGGTGTGCACGTTGTAAATGCCAAAGCCTAATTTGTCGCGCAGCACGCGGGCGGCACAAATGTTGGCGGATATCATCGCTTCTTCAACGATGCGGTTGGCAATACGGCGCGGCTCAGCGACAATATTCAGCACTTCACCTTTTTCACCCAGCACAAAACGGTAGTCCGGACGATCTTTGAAGACCAGCGCGTGAGTTTGACGCCATTCGCTGCGGCTCAGGCAGACGCGGTGCAGCAGACGAATTTGTGCGGCAATGTTGTCGGACTCGGGTTTCCAGCTGCCCGTGTTCTCCAGCCAGTTGGACACGTCGTCATAGGCCAGCTTGGCTTTGGATTCGATGGTGGCGGCGAAGAATTCAATATCTTCTTCAATGGTACCATCAGCCGCAATGGTCATCCGACAGGCCAGCACCGGACGTACTTCGTGCGCACGCAGCGAGCAAAGATCGTCGGAGAGTTCACGCGGCAGCATCGGAATGTTAAAGCCCGGCAGGTAGTTGGTGAACGAGCGCACTTTGGCCATCTCGTCCAGCTTGCTGCCTTCGACAATCCATGCGGTAGGGTCGGCAATAGCGACGGTCAGATGCAGTTTGCCATCGGCTGTCTCTTCGGCATACAACGCATCGTCCATATCCTCGGTGCTGGCGCTGTCGATGGTGACAAAGTCCAGCGCCGTCAGATCGCGACGTTCCAGACCTTCGTCCTGCATTTCAGTCGCCACGCCCTCAGGCGCTTCTTTTTCGAGGTTGTGGCGCGCCAGCGTCACCCACCATGGGACGAAATGGTCGTCGCCGAAGGTAATGTATTGGGTAAGCTCGGCGTAAAAACCGCGATCGCCTTTTAAAGGATGACGGCGCATCTCAGCAACTGCCCAGTCACCCTCAACAAAATCATGCTCAACGCCACGCGCGGCGCGGCACGGAATAGCATCTTTCAGGAGAGGATGGTCCGGCACGACAGAAAGACGATCGTCTTTTTTATGCACTTTCCCGACAAAGCGGGTCAGGAAAGGTTCGATCAGTGCTTCCGGCTCGGCAGACTCTCGTTCCTTTTCGGTATGAATAACGGCCGAAATGCGGTCGCCATGCATCACTTTCTTCATCTGAGGAGGCGGAATGAAGTAGCTCTTCTGCCCGTCAACTTCAAGAAAGCCAAAGCCCTTTTCCGTGGCTTTTACGACCCCTTCTGCACGCGGCGTCTGGGAATGCAGTTGCTGTTTAAGCTGCGCTAGCAGCGGGTTGTCCTGAAACATAATGTTCTATTTTCGTAGCCATTGAGCGGCTGACAGTTTTACGCGAATCTCACTGCTACAGCAAGCGCTCTTTAGGTAAAGAGTATGGTTATTCCTCTTTGCCGAGCGCCACGCGCAGACGGTCCAGCCAGCCATAAAATGCATCTCGGGTAAGCAGGTTGATGGCCTTCTCTGGCGAGAGACCTGACCCGGTCAGGGGCGTTAACTGGGCGGCGCTAAAGCGATCCGGAGAGGCGACAAGCAGCGCACGAGCGGCTGAGAGCATCGAAGACGCGGGACCTTCACTTCGCGGATGGTTAAGCAGAATTTCGCCCGTCAGATCAAGCAGCATCGGCTCATGACACAGCACAGGAGTAAGCGCTTCAAGCGCCGGTTCCGCCTGCCAGCGTGAGAGCGCCTCAAGCTGAAGCGCACTGGCATATTTTAGCTCAACTGCGGGTAGCGTGGCGGTCCATCTGCTGAAGCTGACCGGCAACGTATGGGGCTGAATGTGGTGCCCGGGCAGCCAGCGTACCGGATAGCCAAGCAATGCCTGAAATACCGCGACCACTCGCGCCTGAAAACCGACAAAGCCGATGATCTGGTTGATGAGCACAATGTCATACGTTGTGAGTCCAACCTCATCAAGCTGGTTTTGGGCCTTATCATCAATGACATCGGGTGAGCTGGCTAACTGGCGGGCATACTGGGTAATTTCTGCAAGGCGTCGATTGCTTTCCCGGGAGGAGTCCGGCCCCGGAAGAGGGGCGAGCAGAGCAGCGTAGTGGTTACAGAGCCGCTGAACGCCACACGCCTGGGCAACCGTTAATGCCGTGCTCAGCCTGTCGTAGGCGCTGAGCGTATGCAGACGGTTCACGGGAGTATCAAGTGGGAACAAAAGATGACAGAGGGTTCGGGCAGGCGTAAGCCAACCAGCACAGCTTGCGAGAATGTCATCGGGCAGGGCTAGATCGAGCAAAAAACGGTCGTCGACGTTAGCGGCTTCGGGCACCAGCGGCAGAACGTCCGTCTGCGAATGATTCGACTGGGTTTCATGATACCAGTGGCCTTTGCCGGAAAAACGGCGTTGTTCCATGGGCGTTCCTTGATCTCAAAATGGCGATCAATATCCTGGCGTAAGGCGGATGAGGGGAAAAATATTGTTAGGTGATAACAAATAGCAGAACGGAATAACGAGGGGCGGGAGGAAACTCTCTTCCCTGGCGGGAAGAGAGTGACAAGCTTATTTGATTTCCAGCTCGTTCATTGCAGCGATGTTGAAGCCGCCGTCAACGTGAACCACTTCGCCGGAGATACCTGCGGAAAGGTCAGAGCACAGGAATGCCGCAGAGTTACCCACATCTTCGATGGTAACGGTACGACGAATCGGGGTAACCGCTTCGCAGTGTGCCAGCATTTTACGGAAATCTTTGATACCGGAAGCGGCCAGGGTACGGATTGGACCCGCAGAAATAGCGTTAACACGCACGCCTTCAGGACCCATCGCGTTCGCCATGTAGCGCACGTTGGCTTCCAGAGATGCTTTCGCCAGACCCATAACGTTGTAGTTAGGGATAGCACGTTCTGCGCCGAGGTAGGACAGAGTCAGCAGGGCTGCGCCCGGGTTCAGCATCGCGCGGCAGGATTTTGCCATTGCAACGAAGCTGTAGGAGCTGATGTCGTGGGCGATTTTGAAGCCATCACGGGTAACCGCGTTCACGTAGTCGCCGTCCAGCTGGTCGCCAGGAGCGAAGCCGATGGAGTGAACAAAACCGTCGAATTTCGGCCATGCTTTTGCCAGTTCAGCAAACATGCCATCAATGCTTTCGTCTTGTGCAACGTCACATTCCAGAACAATGCTGGAACCCAGCTGCGCGGCAAATTCTTCAACACGGCCTTTCAGCTTGTCGTTCTGGTAGGTGAACGCCAGCTCAGCGCCTTCGCGATGCATTGCCTGTGCGATGCCGTATGCGATGGACAGTTTGCTGGCAACGCCAGTCACCAGAATGCGCTTACCGGAAAGAAAACCCATAGCTTTAATCCTTATATTCATTGCTTATTTTGCCTTGTAATTCATAGCGTTACAGGCAGTATTTCAAAATCATTCGAAATTAGCTCGAAATTATAGCCCACTCACAGCCCCTTGTGTCACGATATTTCTCGCTCCTGCGCCGTGAATGGGCTCACGGAAGAGGTTGAACTGACTCTTCATCAGGCTGTTTCGTGTGTATCCCAGCAGTATATCACCGCACGCAGGGTTCGCCTCATCCAACCAGAGACTGCCCGGAGCTTCACGCTTATACAGCCGGATCTTAATTCGCTGACGAGGGGATCCTGGCGATAACCTTAATTTCGAAATCAAAACCCGCAAGCCAGTTAACGCCTATTGCTGTCCAGTTTGGGTAAGGAGCGTGCGGAAATGCCAGTTTTTTCGCCGCCATGATGACGGGAAACTGGTTTTCAGGATCGGTATGAAACGTCGTGACATCGATCAGATCGTCAAAAGTACATCCTGCGGCTGCCAGAGTCGCCCGTAAATTATCGAACGCCAACTGCACCTGAGCGGGGAAGTCGGGTTCAGGTGTGCCATCGCTGCGGCTGCCAACCTGACCGGAAACAAATAACAGATCGCCAGAGCGGATTGCAGCTGAATAGCCATGCTCTTCATAGAGGGCATGTCGGTTAGCCGGGAAGACGGGATCACGTGAAGGCATGGCTTTTCCTTTTCTGTCAGAGGTATTGTTGTGCTTACGCGGTAGAAGTAACATACGCGACGTATGTGAAAAATGTAATTCACATACGTCGCGTATGTCAAATTATAGTTATCGCTTAATTAAGGAAGTCCCATGGCTACAAAACGTCGCGCTGAAACGGCCCAGGAAAATCGCGAGAAAATGATTCAGGCGGCGCGAAAGGCATTTGCTGAAAAAGGCTATGCCGCAGCGTCAATGGATGAACTCACGGCAAGCGTGGGGTTAACACGCGGCGCGCTATATCATAATTTCAACGACAAGAAGGGATTACTGGCGGCGGTGGTCGCGCAGATAGACAGCGAAATGGCAGCAAACGCAAAAGCGATTGCCGCCGCCGCCGAAGATGACTGGGAGCGACTGCTGGCGGAGGGCATCGCCTATATCAAAATGGCGCTCGTTCCGGAAGTTCAGCGTATCGTCCTCCTTGACGGCCCGGCTGTTCTGGGCGACCCGGCGCAATGGCCCAGCCAGAACAGCTGCCTTGAGTCGACCCGTCAGACCATCGAAAAAATGATGGAGTGCAACGTAATCAAAAAGATGGATGCCAGAGTCGCAGCCCATCTGCTGAATGGCGCTGCTCTGAATGCGGCTCTGCTGATTGCCGCGAGTGAAGAACCGCAGAAGACCCTCCCGCATGCCATAGAGGTGTTTACTCTGCTGGCAAGCGGGTTACGCAGCGGCTAACGATCTTTACGCCACGCGTCCGCCGTCAACGCTTCACCAAAGTGGCCGGCAATCAGGCGTTTTGTCAGATCGTGGAGCGGGGAGGCCAGCACGTCAGCGGTACTGCCGCGCTCAACAACTTCTCCCTGGTGCATTACCAGCACCTGATCGCTGATGTGCTTCATCATGCCCAGGTGCTGAGTCACGTAGATATACGAGATCCCCTGTTTTTCCTGTAACTCCAGCATCAGGTTAATGAGCTGCGAACGCATCGACATATCCAGCGACGCCAGCGCTTCGTCGGCGATGATGACCTTCGGGCGCAGGATCAGCGCGCGGGCCAGACCGAGACGCTGTTTTTGGCCCGGGGCCAGCATGTGCGGGTAATAGCTGACATGGTCGGGCAGGAGGCCTACCAGACGCAGGGTTTCGACAATCCGTTTGCGACGCGCTTCCGGCTCCAGGTCGGTATTCAACCGCAGCGGGAAATCCAGGATCTGGGAAATACGCTGACGCGGGTTCAGGGACGTCGACGGATCCTGAAAAATCATCCGGATGCGCTGACTGCGAAAAGAGTAGTCCCCAAATTCCAGAGGATGATCGTCAATCAGTATTTCACCGCCGCTCGGCTCGACCATACCCGCGAGCATTTTTGCCAGGGTCGATTTGCCCGAGCCGTTTTCACCGATAATCGCCAGCGTCTGCTTTTCGCGCAGCGTAAAGCTCAGCGGTTTAACAGCCTCGACGGTCTGACGGTGAAACAGGCCGGTGCGATAGCGAAAGGTCTTACTCAGGTTACGTACTTCCAGTAAGGTTTCGACCATTTCACTCTCTCTCCATGTTCAGCGGGAAATGACAGGCAAACAGATGATTTTTCGGCCCTGTCAGGCGCGGTGTTTCGATGCATTTGCGCTGAGCATACGGGCAACGCGGACCCAGACGGCAGCCAATGGGCAGCGATTCCAGCAGCGGTATCGCGCCAGGCAGCGTATTCAGACGGCTTTTGTGCGGCATCGCGCTGCCAAAGTCCGGGATCGCCCTGATCAGCGCCTGCGTGTAGGGATGATGCGGCGTCGTCACCAGGTCTTCGCTTGGCGCGGTTTCTACCGTCTGGCCGCAATACATTACGTCAATTTTATCCGCCCACTTGCTCAGCATTTGCAGGTCGTGGCTGATCAACAAAATGGTGGTGTTGTTATTCTGGTTCAGACGCGTGAGCAGGCGGAAAATCTGGGCCTGGGTGGTTGGCTCCATCGCGTTCGTTGGTTCGTCCGCAATCAGCAGACGCGGCTGATTCGCCAGGGCGATGGCAATCATCACTTTCTGGCATTCACCGTCGGTCAGTTCGTAGGGGAAACTGCGCATCGCGTCTTTATGGTCTTTGATCCCGACACGGTGCAACAGCTCAATGGCACGGCGTTTACGCCAGCCGAAACGCTGCCACCAGCGGCCTTTATAGGTCCACCCGGGGATGTTCTGCATCAGCTGTTTCCCGACGCGCTCGGACGGATCGAGACAAGATTGCGGCTCCTGGAAAATCATCGAGACGTTATGGCCCACCAGTTTACGGCGTTCGCGCGGGGAGAGACGCAACAAATCGATGTCGTCGAAGCGCATACGATCGGCGGTCACCCGCCAGTTGTCCTTCGCCACGCCGCAAATGGCCTTGGCGATCAGACTTTTCCCTGAACCCGATTCGCCCACCAGTCCGCGGATTTCGCCCTCTGCGAGCGTAATACTGATGCGATCCACGGCCTTGACCCAGCCTTCGCCCGTTTTAATTTCGATCGTGAGGTTGCGGATATCGAGTAACGGCATTATTGCACCCCCGCATTGATTGCGCGGCGGATCCCGTCGCCCAGCAGGTTAACGAGCAGCACGCTCACCATGATGGCCGCGCCCGGCAGCATGACCGTCCACGGCGCAACGTAAATCAGCTCCAGCGCATCGCCAAGCATGGCGCCCCATTCCGGGGAGGGGAGCTGCGCGCCAAGGTCCAGGAAGCCCAGCGCTGCGATATCCAGAATCGCCATCGACAGGGCGCGGGTGATCTCCGTCACCAGCCCGGCGGCAATGTTAGGCAGCACGGCAAACCACAAAATATTAAACGTGGTGGCGCCATCCAGACGGGCGGCGACGACATACTCTTTCTCCAGTTCGTCGTGAACCAGGCTGTAAACCGAGCGCACCATGCGCGGCAGAATGGCCAGCCAGACGGCGAACATCGCATGGGTGAGGTGCGGCCCCGCGAAGGCCACGACGATAATCGCCAGCAAC
The DNA here is from genome assembly GCF_049238215.1 of Enterobacter cloacae complex sp. IR5441. Lineage (NCBI taxonomy): Bacteria > Pseudomonadati > Pseudomonadota > Gammaproteobacteria > Enterobacterales > Enterobacteriaceae > Enterobacter > Enterobacter cloacae complex sp. IR5441. The sequence goes on along the minus strand of NZ_JBMKIA010000003.1, from coordinate 133,209 downwards.
AGCGAAGGAATAGAGAGCAGGGTATCAAGAATATGGTTAAGCACAGCCGACCGCAGCCCGTGGGTTGAGCCGGCAAAAATGCCCAGCGCCAGGCCGCAGATTGCGGCAGCCAGGGTGACCACGAACGCGCCGCCTACCGTCGGTGCGGCGCCGCTCAGCAAACGACTTAACACGTCGCGTCCGAGATCGTCAGTCCCCAGGAAGAACGAAACCTCCCCGTAGCGCGACCACGACGGCGGTAAAAGCTGATAACCCAGGAACTGCTGATCGATGCCATACGGTGCAAACCACGAACCCAAAACGCACAGCAACACGAGGCCAATGCAGCCGTAAAAGCCGATCATCGCCGTGGTGTCGCCGTAAAAATTACGCCACACGGTGCGTAGCGCACCGGGCGTGCGCTTTTCGCTGTAGACGTTATCGTAAGGCATACCATTCCTTATGCTTCAATGGGTTGGCCATGGCACCCAAAATATCGGAAATAACGTTAACAATAATGACCAGGGAGCCAATCACCATCACGCCGGCGGAGATCGCCGCGTAATCCTGCTGGCGAATGGCGTTGATCATCCAGCGCCCAAGGCCCGGCCAGCTGAAAACCATCTCGGTGATCATTGCCAGCGTCAGCATGGTTGAGAATTGCAGCCCAAGACGTGGGATTACGGGGGGCAACGCATTGTGCAGCACATGGCGACGTAAAATCGTCAGGCGAGACAGTCCGCGCGTGGCGGCGGCTTTCACATAGTTTTGATCGAAGACGTCGATAGTGCTGATGCGCATCAGGCGGATCACCTCGGTCGTCGGCGCGACGGCCAGCGTAAGCACCGGCAGCACCATGTGGCGCAGCGCACTCACGATCATTTCGTCGCGCCAGACTGAATCAGAAAGCCAGGCGTCAACGATCGCGAAGCCGCTCACCGTTTGCACGTTATACAGCAGGTCAAAACGGCCAGATACCGGCAGCCAGCCTAACGTCAGTGAGAAGAAGAGGGTAAGCAGCAGCGCCAGCCAGAAAACAGGGATGGAAAAGCCAATTAAGGCAAGCGCGCTAATAAATTTATCCTGCCATTTATTACGATAAATTCCCGCCAGCATTCCCACCGGGATCCCCACCATGAGGGCAAAGCCAAAGGCGAGTATACACAGCTCCATGGTGGCCGGGAAAACCACTTTCAGCTGTTCGGAGATGAGCTGTCCGTTGATGCTGGACACGCCAAAATCCCAGTGCAGCAGGCCATTAAACCAGAACAGCCAGGCGTCCCAGAGAGATGAGCCCTGAAGCGGGGCGTGCGGCGTAAAGTAGCTCAGGCTAAAGCCGACAAAGGTCAGGAAGAACAGGGTCACCAGCAGTAACAGCAGCCGACGCAAGGTAAATATAATCATGGTTTCTTCACCTCTTGTTCTTTCTCACGGGTCACGCCCGCGAAGGAGGCGTTACCAAACGGGCTGAGTACCAGCCCTTTAATATCGTAACGGTAGGCCTGGAGGCGCAGGGAAGAGGCAAGTGGCAACACGGGAAGTTCTCTGGCCAGAATATTTTGCGCTTCATCGTAGGCCTCAATGCGTGAGGCAAGCTGTTGAGACGCCAGCGCTTTTTGCAGCACGGCATCAAATTCCCGGTTACACCAGTGGGCGTAGTTGGTCTGGGAGTTGATTGCCGCACAGCTCAGCAGCGGACGGAAGAAGCTGTCCGGGTCGTTACTGTCGGTGGACCAGCCAGCCAGCGTTAAGTCGTGATTCATGTCCATCAGACGCGCCTCCTGGAAACGGCCTTCGACAGGCACGATGATCACCTTAACGCCCACCTGCGCCATATCAGCCTGCAACAGCTCAGCCGTTTTCAGCGGGCTGGGGTTCCACGCCTGAGAGCTGGTGGGCACCCACAGCTGTAGCGTCAGGTTTTCTGCCCCCAGCGCTTTAAGCTGTTCTCGCGCTTTCGCCGGATTATATTCCGTAATCTTCGCCTCGCCGTCATAGGCCCAGGAGGCGCGCGGAAGAATAGAGGCGGCGGTTTCCGCGGTACCGTAGTAAATCGACTGCATCAGACGCTGGTTGTTGATCGCTAACGCCAGCGCATGGCGCACGGCCGGATTATTCAGCGGCGGCTTATCGGTGTTAAACGCCAGATAAGCGATGTTCATGCCCGGGCGCAGGGTCAGGCGCAGGCGTGGGTCGTCGCGCAAAATGGTCAACTGGCTGGCCGCAGGCCAGGCAAGCACATCGCACTCGCCGGTCAGCAGTTTGGAGAGTCGGCCTGTTCCACCTGAACCCAGATCAACAATAACCTGCGGCATCAGCGGCTTGCCGCGCCAGAAACGATCGTGGCGTTGCAGGCGAATGTATTGTCCGGCGCGGTACTCTGCTAACTGGAACGGACCGGTGCCTACAGGCTCACGATCGAGACGTTCCTGACGATCCTTTTTCGTCAGCTGATCCGCGTATTCGGCTGACATGACCGAGGCGTAGTGCGTCGCCAGATGCCAGAGGAAGGAGGCATCCGGGCGATTCAGACGAAACTCAACCGTACGGTTATCCAGTTTGCGAACGCTTTTGACCGAGTCCGCGAATTGCAGACTGTCGAAATAGGGGAAGTTCCCGCCATTAACGTTATGCCACGGATGATTGCGGTTGAATATGCGCTGGAAGGTGAAAACCACGTCATCCGCGTTGAGCTTACGGGTTGGGGTAAACCACGGGGTGTGCTGAAATGCGACATCATCGCGTAGACGAAAGCGGTATGTGGCGCCGTTATCAAGCACTTCCCAACTTTCAGCAAGCTCCGGAACCAGCCGATAGGTATAAGGATCGACGTCGAGCAGGCGATCGTAGAGCTGTGCGGCCAGCGTATCGACAATCAGGCCGCTCCCCGCTTTTTGCGGATTAAAAATATCAACTTGACCGCTGACGCAGTAGACGAAACCACTATCACGGATATCAGGAGGCACAGCGCGATCGGGCGCAGCAAAGGCCAGATTGCTGAACAAACCGAGTGCAAACAGGGACGATAAAACCAGGCGCATAGTTTTTAAGGTTTTTAGATTCGATCTGCAAAGTGTATCGCACTTACGCCTGCTTCGTAAAAATGTCTGGGGGTAAGTGCTGATAATGTCAGCGCATTTGATGTTTTTTGAGCAATGCCCTTAACTGATGGTAGGTCAGGCCCAGCAGTTCAGCCGCCCGTTTCTGATTATATTTCGCCTCTTTCAGGCTCTGCTCAAGCAGCTGTTGCTCCTGCTGATGCTGGAACTGGCGTAAATCGAGCGGCAACGCCGGAGCCTGCTGGCGCGTCGCCGGAGCCGGGGGCTGTTTATCCTCACGCCGAAACGGATCGAGAATAATGTTGTCCAGTTCGGTCTCGCTGCTGCCATGCCGGTAAACGGACCGTTCCACCACGTTTTTCAGTTCACGAATATTGCCCGGCCAGTCGTAACCGAGCAGGGTCCCGGTGGCCCGTTCGCTGAAGCCCGGAAAGAGAGGCAGACCCAGTTCCCGGCACATCTGAATGGCAAATTGATCGGCCATTAGCATGATATCGCTGCGCCGCTCCCGCAGCGGCGGCAGCTGTACAACATCGAAAGCCAGCCTGTCCAGCAGGTCGGCGCGGAATTTGTCCTCAGCCACCATCGCGGGCAGGTCGGCGTTGGTGGCGCATACCAGGCGAACGTTGACCTGGAGGGGCTGACTGCCGCCAACGCGTTCCAGTTCACCGTACTCAATGACGCGCAGCAGCTTTTCCTGCACCAGCATCGGCGCGGTCGCCAGCTCGTCGAGAAAGAGCGTTCCGCCATCGGCGCGCTCAAAGCGTCCGGGATGGCGTTTTTGTGCGCCGGTGAAGGCGCCAGCTTCATGACCAAACAGCTCGGTGTCGAGCAGGTTTTCATTCAGCGCCGCGCAGTTAAGCGAAATAAAAGGGCCGTCCCAGCGGCCAGAAAGAAAGTGCAGGCGGTTAGCGATAAGTTCTTTACCTGTTCCGCGCTCACCGATAATCAGCACCGGTTTATTCAGTGGCGCGAGGCGCGATACCTGTTCAAGCACTTCCAGGAAGCTGTTGGCCTCGCCAAGCAAATTATCTTTATATTCAGCCATGATGAAATTAACCACTCCTTAGTGATATTCACCAGGTGAGAATAGCCGCTGGCTGGATAAATATCAATCACACTCAGTAAAATCAATAAGATAAAAAGTTGGCATGGGATTTGTATTAACTACTCAGCAGGGCATCGCCCGATAACAGAACTATGAGGATTGAATTATGGGTATTTTTTCTCGTTTTGCCGACATCGTGAACGCCAACATCAACTCGCTGCTGGAGAAAGCGGAAGATCCGCAGAAGCTGGTGCGCCTGATGATTCAGGAGATGGAAGACACGCTGGTTGAAGTACGCTCCACCTCCGCCCGCGCGCTGGCAGAGAAAAAGCAGTTAACGCGTCGTATCGAGCAGGCAACTGCCCAGCTTAACGAATGGCAGGAAAAAGCGGAACTGGCGCTGCGTAAAGATAAAGAAGATCTGGCTCGCGCTGCGCTGATTGAGAAGCAGAAGCTGACCGACATGGTTGCCACGCTGGAACACGAAGTGACGCTGGTGGATGATACTCTGGGGCGTATGAAGAAAGAGATTGGTGAGCTTGAAAACAAACTCAGCGAAACCCGTGCACGTCAACAGGCGCTGGCGCTGCGCCACCAGGCTGCAAGCTCGTCCCGCGACGTGCGTCGCCAGCTGGACAGCGGCAAGCTGGATGAAGCGATGGCCCGTTTCGAATCGTTTGAACGTCGTATCGACCACATGGAAGCTGAAGCCGAGAGCCACAGCATCGGTAAACAGAAAACCCTCGATCAGCAGTTTGCTGACCTGAAAGCCGATGATGAAATTAGCGAGCAACTGGCTGCGCTGAAAGCCAAAATGAAACAAGACAACCAATAATAATTCCTGCGGCACCTGAGCGTGCCGCATCGTAAGACAAGGAGTACACATGAGCGCGCTTTTTCTGGCTATACCCCTGACCATTTTCGTGCTGTTTGTTCTGCCCATCTGGTTATGGCTGCACTACAGCAACCGCTCTTCACGCGGTGAGCTGTCGCAGAGTGAACAACAGCGGCTGGCGCAGCTCTCTGCCGAGGCAAATAAAATGCGCGAACGTATTCAGGCGCTGGAAGCGATCCTGGACGCGGAACACCCGAACTGGAGGGAACGGTAATGGCTGGACTGAATCTGAATAAAAAACTGTGGCGGATCCCACAGCAGGGCATGGTTCGGGGTGTTTGCGCCGGGCTGGCGCACTATCTGGATGTTCCGGTAAAACTGGTGCGTGTGGTCACCGTATTGTCGATTTTCTTCGGCCTGGCCTTTATTACACTGGTGGCATACATCATCCTGTCGTTTGTACTCGATCCTATGCCGGAAGGTGAGCTGGATGCGGAGAACACGCCAACCAGCAGCGATCTCCTGAACGCGGTGGATGAACAACTGAGCGCAGGGGAGAAGCGATTGCGCGAGATGGAACGTTATGTCACCTCCGATACCTTTACGCTGAGAAGTCGTTTTCGTCAGCTTTAAGAGAGAACTTACATGAAACAAAACTGGCAACAGGCCGGTCAGAAGGTAAAACCCGGCCTGAAAATCGCAGGTAAACTGGTTCTGATGACGGCGTTACGTTATGGCCCGGCCGGTGTGGCGGGTTGGGCGATCAAGTCTGTTGCCCGCAAGCCGGTCAGAATGCTGCTGGCGGTCGCTCTGGAGCCGCTGTTACAGAAGCTGGCAAAACGCGTTTCCCGGCGCTACCTGTCACGCTAGTTCCTCCCGCATACGCCCTTTCTCACCCAGAGAAGGGGCATGACTTTCCCTCCTGCGTTTCTTCTGCTTTTCTGCTTTTCTGCTTTTCTGCTTTTTTTGCGGCAGCTCACAATAATGCGTTGCGCTGCGCTGAGATTGCTGCTTTCTGCTCCCGGGTCCGTTGACAGATATTTTTCATGGGAGTAGATTGCCACTCCGTGGGACCGCTACCATGGAAAATAATGTGAGCGCAAAAATTAAAAAACTTATCAATCATATTTACGGTGAATCATTTTCAGAAGCACACCTTAACGTGTTATTAACTAAGCTTGAAAAGGTGGCGTTTAATATTACGGAAAAGCGTAAGTCAGGCTGGGATGAAAAAGACGTTGCGCTGATTACCTATGCCGATCAGTTCTCCTCGAAAGGGGAGAAAGCGTTGCCGGTATTTACCCGGTTCTATAATGAATGGCTTTCTCGCACGTTTTCCCATGTCCATCTGTTACCGTTTTATCCGTGGTCTTCGGATGATGGATTTTCCGTTATTGATTATCACGAGGTTGCACCTGAAACCGGAACCTGGCGAGATGTCGGGGAATTAAAACAGTCTGCCAGCTTAATGTTTGACTTTGTTTGCAACCATATGTCAGCGAAAAGCGAATGGTTTGCTAATTATCTGGCGCAGAAGCCGGGCTACGAAGATTTCTTTATTTCTGTCGACCCTGAAACCGATTTATCCGCGGTGACGCGTCCACGCGCATTACCGCTACTGACGCCGTTCACGCTTCATGATGGCAACGTTCGTCATCTGTGGACCACATTCAGCGATGACCAGATCGATCTCAATTTCGCCTCGCCGCAGGTGCTGATTGCCATGGTTGACGTTCTGCTCCATTACCTTATGGAAGGGGCGCGTTATATCCGTCTGGATGCGGTCGGGTTTATGTGGAAGATCCCGGGAACCACCTGTATCCATCTGGAACAAACCCATTGCCTTATCCAGCTGTTCCGCGCCATTACGGACGCCGTGGCGCCTGGAACGGTGATCATCACTGAGACAAATGTTCCCCACAAAGACAATATCTCTTACTTCGGTGATGGTGAAAATGAAGCCCAGATGGTCTATCAGTTTTCCTTACCGCCGCTGGTGCTGCACGCCGTTCATCGTCAGGATGTTAAAGCCCTGTGCCGGTGGGCGGGCTCGCTGGCGCTGCCTTCAGCTCACACCACCTGGTTTAATTTCCTGGCTTCACATGATGGTATCGGATTGAACCCGTTACGCGGCATCCTTCCGGAATCAGAGATCCTCTCGCTGGTCGAAAAGCTTCAGCAGGAAGGCGCGCTGGTCAACTGGAAAAATAATCCTGACGGAACGCGAAGCCCCTATGAAATTAATGTCACCTATCTTGATGCGTTGAGTTTGCGAGACAGCTCAGATGATGAGCGCATTGCGCGGTTCATCCTGGCGCATGCTGTGTTGTTAAGTTTTCCTGGCGTACCGGCTGTATATATTCAAAGCATTCTTGGTTCGCGTAACGATTATGAAGGTGTCGAACGTCTCGGATATAATCGCGCGATAAACAGGAAGAAATACACCGCAGGTCAGGTTGATCGGGAGCTTAATAATAATAAGAGTATACGTTATCAGATTTATTCTCGTTTGAGTGAGCTTATTGCTATTCGTCGCGGCGAGCGTGCGTTCCATCCGGATAGTCAGGCTATTTTTGACGCAATCGGTGAACATATTCTTAAAATTGTTCGTGTTGCTGAAAATGGCGAGCGAATGACAGCATTATTTAATTTTAGCAATAAAATGCAGACCGTTTATGGACAAACGCTCTTTGGTAGGGAATTACTCTCAGGACAAGATATTAGCGGTACGGAACTGACCCTCAATCCATGGCAGGTAATGTGGATTAAAGAAAACTAAAAAGGACCCTAAAATGAAAATGCCCAAAATTGTGCTGTTATCAGCACTGGTTTCGTGCGCCCTGTTATCAGGCTGTAAGGACGATAAAACATCTCAGGTCACCATTGAGTTTATGCACTCGTCGGTAGAACAGGAGCGTCAGGCAGTTATTACGAAACTGATCGAAAAATTCGAGAAAGAAAACCCGACTATTACGGTGAAACAGGTCCCCGTTGAGGAAGATGCCTATAACACCAAGGTCATTACGTTGGCCCGTACCGGCGCGCTGCCGGAAGTGATTGAAGTCAGCCATGACTACGCCAAAGTCATGGATAAAGAGCAACTGCTGGACCGTGACGCGATCGGCAACGCGATTAAAGCCGTCGGTGAAGATACCTTTTACGACGGTATTTTACGCGTTGTTCGCACCGAAGACGGCAAGGCATGGACGGGGGTGCCGGTTAGCGCGTGGCTGTCCGGCGTCTGGTATCACAAAGATGCGCTCGCGGCAGCGGGAATCGAAGAACCGCACAACTGGGAGCAACTGCTGAAAGCCAGTCAGGCGCTCAACGAACCGGCGAAAAAACATTACGGTATCGCGCTTCCAACCGCAGAAAGCGTCATGACGGAGCAGGCCTTCTCGCAGTTTGCGTTGTCAGGCGGAGCCAACGTCTTTGATGCAAACGGCAACGTGAAAATCGATACCCCTGAAATGTCGAAAGCGCTGGCGTTTTATCGGGCACTGGCCGCGAACACCATGCCGGGCTCCAATGATGTCATGGAGATCAAAGACGCCTTCATGAACGGCTCTGCGCCGATGGCCGTTTACTCCACCTATATCCTGCCCGCGGTCTACAAAGATGGCAATCCGGCCAACCTGGGGTTCGTGGTCCCGACGGAAAAATCATCAGCCGTGTACGGCATGATCACCTCGTTGACGATCACGACCGGCCAGACCGAAGAGGAAACGCAGGCGGCAGAAAAATTTGTGACCTGGATGGAGCAGGCTCAAAACGCGTCTGACTGGGTGATGATGTCCCCTGGCGCGGCGCTGCCGGTGAACAAACACGTGGTGGGCACTGAGAGCTGGAAAAACAACGACGTGATCAAAGCCTTTGGTCAGCTGCCTTACGAGCTGATTGCGCAGTTCCCGAACGTCCAGGTATTTGGCGCCGTGGGCGACAAAAACTTTACCCGCATGGGAGACGTTACCGGCTCCGGCATTATCAGTTCCATGGTGCATAACGTGACGGTGGGACAAAAAGATCTCAGTGCGACGTTAAGCAACAGCCAGAAGAAACTGACTGACCTGATATCACAACGATAGGAGCGCTTTGCGAAGGGAATTATGAAGACGTTGTTTTCTGGTCGTTCAGATATGCCTTTCGCCATGCTGCTGTTGGCCCCCAGCCTGATTTTGCTGGGGGGCCTGGTGGCCTGGCCAATGATTTCCAACATTGAAATCAGTTTTTTACGTTTACCGCTGAACCCGCGTATTGATGCGGTGTTTGTCGGCCTGGATAACTACATTCGCATTCTGGGCGATGCTGCGTTCTGGCACTCCCTGTGGATGACGTTCTGGTACACGGCGCTGGTCGTGCTCGGCAGCACCGGGCTGGGGCTGGCCGTAGCGATCTTCTTTAACCGTGAATTCCGCATGCGGAAAACGGCACGTTCACTGGTGATTCTGTCCTACGTGACGCCGTCTATTTCACTGGTATTTGCCTGGAAATATATGTTCAACAACGGCTACGGGATTGTGAACTACCTGGGCGTTGATCTGCTGCATCTCTACGATCAGGCGCCGCTGTGGTTCGATAATCCTGGCAGCAGTTTTGTCCTGGTTGTGCTGTTCGCCATCTGGCGTTACTTCCCGTACGCCTTTATCTCGTTCCTCGCGATTTTGCAGACCATTGATAAATCATTGTACGAAGCGGCAGAGATGGACGGAGCAAATGCCTGGCAGCGTTTTCGTATCGTGACGTTGCCCGCCATCATGCCGGTGCTGGCCACGGTGGTCACGCTGCGAACCATCTGGATGTTCTACATGTTTGCGGATGTGTATCTGCTCACCACCAAGGTCGACATTCTGGGCGTATATCTCTACAAAACCGCCTTTGCGTTCAATGACCTGGGTAAAGCAGCCGCCATTTCCGTTGTGCTGTTTGTGATCATCTTCGCGGTCATTCTGCTGACCAGAAAAAGGGTAAACCTCAATGGCAACAAATAAACGCGTTCTGGGCCGTATCGGTTTTTATCTGGGACTGGCGCTATTTCTGATTATCACGCTGTTTCCGTTTTTTGTGATGTTGATGACGTCGTTCAAAAGCGCGAAAGAGGCGATCTCGCTGCACCCGACCATTCTGCCGCAGGAGTGGACGCTACAGCACTACATCGACATCTTTAACCCGCTGATTTTCCCGTTTGTGGATTACTTCCGTAACAGCATGGTGGTGTCGCTGACCTCCTCGGTCATTGCGGTGTTTCTCGGCACGCTGGGCGCGTATGCGTTATCCAAACTGCGCTTTAAAGGGCGCACTACGATCAATGCGAGCTTCTACACCGTCTATATGTTCTCCGGGATCCTGCTGGTGGTGCCGCTGTTCAAAATCATCACCGCGCTCGGCATTTATGACACCGAACTGGCGCTGATCATCACCATGGTGACGCAGACGTTGCCTACCGCGGTCTTTATGCTGCGCAGCTATTTCGACACCATCCCGGACGAAATCGAAGAAGCCGCGATGATGGACGGCCTGAACCGCCTGCAAATCATCTTCCGCATCACCGTGCCGCTGGCGATCTCGGGTCTGGTGTCGGTCTTTGTCTACTGCTTCATGGTGGCGTGGAATGACTATCTGTTCGCCTCCATTTTCCTGTCCAGCGCCAGCAACTTCACGTTGCCGGTCGGGCTGAACACGCTCTTCAGTACGCCAGATTACATCTGGGGTCGCATGATGGCTGCATCGCTGGTAACGGCACTTCCGGTCGTCATTATGTATGCCCTGTCTGAACGTTTCATTAAAAGTGGTTTGACCGCCGGCGGCGTGAAGGGCTGAGGCGGCCGATTTTAACAAGGAGTCAGTCATGAAAAAATTAGTTGCGACAGCGCCTCGTGTAGCGGCGCTGGTGGAATACGAAGATCGTCCTGTTGCAGCACATGAGGTGAAGATTCGTGCCCGTTATGGCGCCCCGAAACACGGCACCGAAGTCGTGGATTTCCGCGCGGCAAGCCCGTTCATCGATGAAGAGTTCAACGCGGAGTGGCAGATGTTTACCCCGCGTGAAGAAGGTGCAGCGCGCGGCATCGAATTTGGTAAATTCCAGCTGGGGAACATGATCGTCGGCGACATCATCGAATGTGGTGCGGACGTGACCGAATACCAGATCGGCGACAGCGTCTGCTGCTACGGCCCGTTGCAGGAAACGGTCATCGTTAACGCGGTGAACAACTATAAGCTGCGCAAAATGCCGCAGGGCGCATCCTGGAAAAACGCCGTTTGCTACGATCCGGCGCAGTTCGCCATGAGCGGCGTGCGTGATGCTAACGTCCGCGTAGGGGATTTCGTCGTGGTTGTGGGGCTGGGCGCGATTGGCCAGATTGCGGTTCAGCTGGCGAAAAAAGCCGGCGCGTCAGTGGTTATAGGTGTCGATCCTATCGAACATCGCTGTGAGATCGCCCGCCGTCACGGTGCAGACCACTGCCTGAACCCAATCGGTACCGATGTTGGTCTGGAAATTAAGAAACTGACCGGCAAGCAGGGCGCGGATGTGATCATCGAAACCAGCGGATTTGCAGATGCGCTGCAATCTGCGCTGCGCGGTCTCGCCTACGGCGGAACGATCTCCTACGTGGCCTTCGCCAAGCCGTTCGCGGCGGGCTTCAACCTTGGTCGCGAAGCACACTTCAACAACGCCAAAATTGTCTTCTCCCGCGCATGCAGTGAACCCAACCCGGATTATCCGCGCTGGAGCCGCAAGCGTATTGAAGAGACCTGCTGGGAATTGCTGATGAACGGTTATCTCAATTGTGAAGATCTGATCGACCCGGTCGTCACCTTCACCACCAGCCCGGAAAGCTATATGAAGTATGTCGATCAGCACCCGGAACTCAGTATCAAAATGGGCGTCACTTTTTAAGCTAAGGACAGCAAATCATGAAAATCGCAACACAAAACCAGGCCTTTTTCCCGACCGCTATCATGGAAAAATTCGAATACATCAAAGCGATGGGATTTGTTGGCTACGAAATTGATGGCCGGCTGCTGGTGGAAAACCTCGACGAAGTAAAAGCGGCTATCAAAGCCACCGGCCTGCCGGTCACGACGGCCTGTGGCGGATACGATGGCTGGATCGGGGATTTTATCGAAGAACGCCGCCTGAACGGTCTACAGCAGATTGAACGCATTCTTGAAGCGCTGGCAGAAGTGGGCGGCAAGGGGATTATCGTTCCGGCTGCGTGGGGGATGTTTACCTTCCGTCTGCCGCCAATGACTTCGCCACGTAGCCTGGACGGCGATCGCAAAGCGGTCAGCGCTTCCCTGCGCTGGCTGGATGAGGTGGCAGCGCGCACCGGTACTACCGTCTACCTGGAGCCGCTGAACCGCTATCAGGATCATATGATCAACACCCTGGCCGACGCGCGTCGTTATATCGAAGAGAACGGCCTGAAGCACGTGCAGATCATCGGTGATTTCTACCACATGAATATTGAAGAAGACTCCCTGACGGAAGCGCTGCATCACAACCGCGACCTGCTGGGTCATGTGCACATTGCTGATAACCACCGCTATCAGCCGGGCAGCGGCAGCCTCGATTTCGCCAGCCTGTTCGATCAGCTGCGTGCCGATAACTATCAGGGTTACGTCGTGTACGAGTGCCGGGTGCGTGCCGACGATCCGGCTCAGGCCTATAAGGACTCTCTCACTTACTTGCGTGAATGCTAAGGATGACGAGCGTGATGAGTGCTTCTACACCTTTGCCTCTGCGCGTCGCCATCATTGGCGCCGGGCAGGTTGCAGACAAAGTGCATGCCTCGTATTACGCCACGCGCAGTGATGTTCAAATGGTGGCTGTCATGGACAGCCGCCTTGAGCAGGCACAGGCGTTCGCGGAACGTTATGCTATTCCATCGGCATGGCAGGACGCTCACGAGATGTTGCAGGAAGTAAAACCGGATGTGGTGAGCGTCTGTTCGCCTAACCGGTTCCATTTTGAACATGTGATGGCGGCTCTCGAAGCAGGCTGTCATGTGATGTGTGAAAAGCCGCCGGCGATGACGCCGCACCAGGCAGATGAGATGCGTCTCGCGGCGCGCAAGGCCGGAAAAGTCCTCGCGTACGATTTTCACCATCGCTTTGCGCTGGATACCCAGCTCCTGCGCGATGCGGTAATGAACGGAACGCTCGGTGAAATTTACTTCACCTCCGCGCAGGCGCTGCGTCGCTGCGGTGTGCCGGGGTGGGGCGTGTTCACCAATAAATCGCTCCAGGGCGGCGGGCCGCTGATTGATATCGGCATTCACATGCTGGATGCCGCGATGTATGTGCTCGGCTTCCCGACCGTGAAACGGGTAACCGCGCACAGCTTCCAGAGACTGGGGAACCGGAAACACACCGGCCAGTTTGGCGAATGGGATCCTGCGCAGTTTACCGTGGAGGATGCCCTGTTTGGCACGATTGAGTTCTGCAACGGTGGCATTCTGCGTCTGGACACCTCTTTTGCGCTTAATATCCGCGAGCAGTCGATCATGAACGTCTCTTTCTGCGGTGAGAAGGCGGGTGCAACGCTGTTCCCGGCACATATTTATAACGACGAAGCCGGTGTTTTACAGACGCTGTCCCAGCGTGAAGAGGCTGACGATCGGAGACATCTGCGCAGTATGGACGCGTTTGTTCGCCACGTATTGGGCGAGCCGGTCATGATTGCCGATGCGGAGCAGGGGCTGGTGATCCAGCAATTAGTCGCGGCGTTATATGAAGCCGCGGAAACAGGGGAAAGCGTGACGTTATGCTGAACCAGTCTGTATTAACCGATCCGGGCTTTTGCCCGCATAGCCTGAATAAGTACGCGTCCATTATGGCCTGCGGCAATGGCTACATGGGCATTCGCGCCACGCATGAAGAAGATTACACCCAGCAGAGCAGAGGCATGTATCTCGCCGGGCTGTATCATCGCGCGGGACGCAATGAAACCACTGAGCTGATCAATCTGCCGGATGTCACCGGGGTTGAAGTTGAGCTGGACGGCGTCAATTTCACGCTCCTTTCAGGCGAAATTCTTGAGTGGCAACGCGAGCTGGCCTTTGCTAACGGCGAACTGCATCGTAACGTTGTCTGGCGTTCGCCGGACGGAAAACGCTATCGCCTCGAGAGCCGTCGTTTTGTTTCGCTGGACCAGTTGCCCTTAGTGGCAATGCAACTCTCGATCACACCGCTTGACGGCGCCGCTCAGGCCGTGCTGAAAACCGGCATAGATGCGACACAAACGAACAGCGGCAGGCAGCATCTGGATGAAATCTCGGTCAGGGTCTTTGACCAGCACTACATGCAGAGTGTGTATGAAACGCAGGACCGGGCGTCTGAAGTTGTTGTTTCGGCGTTTTGTCAGCTCTCCGCTAAGAGCGACAGCTGTTTCACCGCCAAAAATCGTCGCCTTAGCGTTCATCATTCTCTGACCATTACGCAAGGTGACACTGTCACACTTGAGAAGATTGTCTGGCTGACGCATCGCAGCGATAAAGCGCTCTCGCAGGAGTCTTTCGCCCGCAACGCGCTGGCCGATCTCAAAGTCTGCGCCGCAAGAGGCTACGATGCGTTGCTTGAAAGCTCAGCGTACGCCTGGAAAGCGGTATGGCGTGACGTTCGGGTGGAAGTGACGTGTGCAGAACAGCAGGATCAGCTGGCGCTGGATTATGCCGTCTGGCACCTGACGACAATGACGCCAGCCCATAGCGAAAGAAGCAGCATCGCCGCGAAAGGGCTGACGGGGGAAGGGTACAAGGGGCACGTCTTCTGGGATACCGAAATTTTCCTGCTGCCGTTCCATCTGTTTACCCGTCCACAGATTGCCCGCAGCCTGCTGCGCTATCGCTGGTTGAATCTTTCGGGTGCGCGCGAAAAAGCACGGCGTAACGGTTGGCCGGGCGCGTTGTTCCCGTGGGAAAGCGCCGCCAGCGGACAGGAAGAGACGCCAGAATTCGCGGCCATTAACATCCGCACCGGGGTTCGCCAGAAGGTTGCTTCCGCACTCGCTGAACATCACATCGTGGCAGATATTGCCAGGGCCGTAGTCGCTTACTGGCAGGCAACACACGACGATGCCTTTATGCGCAATGAGGGCCTGACGCTGCTGTTGGAAACCGCTTCGTTCTGGATGGGACGCGCGACGGAAATTAATGGTCGTCTTGAGATCCATGACGTGATCGGACCGGATGAATACACCGAGCATGTCAACAACAATGCCTACACCAACTATCTGGCCTGGCACAACGTTGCCTGCGCGCGTCAGTTTATGGCGATGTTTGGGCGTGAAGATGCGCGTTTTACGGAGAATGCCGGGACGTTTCTGGCGCGCCTGTGGCTGCCAGAGGCCGACGCAGAGGGTGTGATCCCGCAGGATGATACCTTCATGGCAAAACCTGCCATCGATCTGAGCCGCTATAAAGCCAAAGCGGGTAAGCAAACCATTCTGCTTGATTACTCTCGCGCGGAAGTGAACGAGATGCAGATCCTGAAGCAGGCCGACGTGGTGATGCTTAACTACCTGCTGCCGGAACGGTTTACGCCGCAGCAATGTGCCGCCAATCTGGCGTTCTACGAGCCACGCACGATCCATGATTCATCCCTGAGTAAAGCCATTCACGGCATTGTGCTCGCACGCTGCGGTGACACCGACGGGGCGTATGCCTTCTGGCGTGATGGGATTGCCATCGACCTGGGGGACGACCCGCACAGCAGTGATGACGGTATTCATGCCGCCGCCACCGGTGCGATCTGGTTGGGCGCCATTCAGGGTTTTGCTGGCCTGCACATTAGCGAAGGGGAGCTGCATCTTGCGCCGAAGCTGCCTGCTCACTGGCAGAAACTCGCCTTTCCACTGCGGTGGCGGGACGCAACGATGCACATTACCTGTGAAGATGACCAGTTAACCATTGAAACCACCGCACCTGTCACGTTGACGCTGTGGGGTAAAACGCTGCACGTATCAGGGCGAAAGGTCTGTGCGCGTAAGGACTTTCTTGCATCTGTTAATGGGACCGCTACCACGGAGGGGCGCCATGACGCTTAACGCTGTTGTATTCGATCTGGACGGAGTGATCACCGATACCGCGCATCTTCACTTTCTGGCCTGGCGCGCCGTGGCGGAGGAGATTGGTATCACCTTCGACGAAGTATTTAACGAACAGCTGAAGGGAATAAGCCGTATGGACTCCCTCCAGCGCATTCTGAAACATGGCGGGAAAGAGGGGATGTTCAGTGACGAGCAGCGCCTGGCGCTGGCGACGAAAAAAAACGCGCTTTACGTCCAGTCGCTGGCATCACTGACGCAGGACTCGCTGCTCCCGGGTATTCGCGACGTGCTGGCGGATATTCGCGCCGCGAAGGTCAAAATTGGCCTGGCATCCGTATCGCTTAATGCCCCTGGAATTTTGCACGCGTTGGGTATTCATCAGGCTTTCGATTTTTGCGCCGATGCGTCGCGCATTTGCCGCTCAAAGCCGGACCCGGAAATCTTCCTTGCGGCCTGTAAAGGACTGAACGTGCGTCCTGAAGAGGCCATTGGTATCGAAGATGCCGCCGCAGGGGTAGATGCGATCAACGCCGCAGGCATGCTGTCGGTCGGGATTGGGCCTGGCCTGAACCATGCGGGATTACAACTTCATTCAACGCAGGAACTGACCTGGGAACGCCTCACGGCGTTCTGGGCATCCCGGGCGTATTGATAAGGAATTAATAATGGCTCAACTGTCTCTGAAACACATTCAGAAAATCTATGATAACCAGGTCCACGTGGTGAAGGATTTCAACCTCGAAATCGAAGACAAAGAATTTATTGTCTTCGTCGGTCCATCGGGCTGTGGGAAATCCACGACGCTGCGAATGATTGCCGGCCTTGAGGAGATCAGCGCGGGTGAACTGATTATTGACGGGGTTTGCATGAATGATGTTCCCGCCAAGTCCCGTGATATCGCGATGGTCTTCCAGAACTATGCGCTCTATCCGCATATGACGGTCTACGACAACATGGCGTTTGGCCTGAAAATGCAAAAAATTGCGCCCTCCGTCGTTGAAGAACGCGTTAGCTGGGCGGCACAGATCCTGGGCTTGCGCGATTATCTCCAGCGTAAACCTGGCGCGTTGTCCGGCGGTCAGCGCCAGCGCGTGGCGTTAGGCAGGGCGATAGTGCGCGAAGCGGGGGTCTTCCTGATGGATGAGCCTTTATCCAACCTCGATGCCAAACTTCGTGTGCAGATGCGCGCTGAAATCAGCAAGCTGCACCAGAAGCTTAACACCACCATGATTTACGTGACGCACGATCAGACGGAAGCCATGACGATGGCGACCCGCATCGTGATTTTAAAGGACGGCATCATTCAGCAGGTGGGTGCGCCGAAGCAGGTCTACAACGAGCCAGCGAATATGTTCGTTGCAGGGTTTATTGGTTCGCCTGCGATGAACTTCATTCGTGGCGCGATCGACGATCGCTACTTTGTGACGGAAACGCTGCGCCTGGAGATCCCGGAGGACAAGCTGGCCGTACTGAATGCGCAAGGTTACCAGCGTAAAGCGGTTGTCTTTGGGATCCGTCCGGAAGACATTCTCACCGCACAGCGAAGCGGTGAAAACATCACGGCGAAGATCAGCGTTGCTGAGCTGACCGGGGCTGAATTTATGCTTTATGCCACCGTGGGTGGGCATGAACTGGTCGTCCGTGCGGGAGCGGCGGATGATTACGTCGCCGGAGATAATATCGGCATCCAGTTCGATATGAATAAGTGCCATTTCTTCGATGCTGATACTGAAACAGCTATTAGATAAGAAAGGTGTTCGCCGGAAATGAAAGTTTCCGGTTTTTTGTGTGTTAATTATAAAGGAATATTTTAATGAGTACTCTACTAAGAAGTGCTGCGCTCGTTCTGTGCGCAGGGGTGAGCTGCGCGCAAGCAACAGAATCAGCCAAACAGTGGGAATTTAATATTGGCGCCATGTATGAAATTGAAAACGTCGAAGGTCAGGCTGACGATAAAGATGGATTATATGAACCCTCCGTGTGGTTTAATGCCACATGGGATGCCTGGACCATTTCGCTGGCTATGTATCAGGAAGGGCCGGTCGATTACAGTAGCATGACGCGCGGCACCTATTTCGATCGTCCTGAAGTAGAATTACGCTATCGTTTTATCGGCACCGATGATTTTACGTTCGGCCTGACCGGTGGCTTCCGTAATTATGGCTATCACTTTAAGGATGAGCATGGTGCTAAAGATGGTAGTGCTAATATGCAGCGCTACAAAGTTCAGCCTGACTGGGATATTAAACTAACCGACGACTGGCGTTTTGGCGGCTGGTTTGCCATGTATCAGTTTGCCAACGATCTGGAAAAAACCGGCTATTCTGACAGCCGCGTCGAGACCGAAACCGGTTTTACCTGGACAATTAACGAAACGGTCTCGGCAAAAGTTAATTACTATTTAGAGCGCGGTTTTAATATGGACGGTTCACGTAATAACGGTGAATTCTCCACTCAGGAAATTCGCGCCTATCTGCCGATTTCATTGGGTCAGACGACGCTAACGCCTTATACCCGTCTGGGACTCGATCGCTGGTCAAACTGGGACTGGCAAGACGATCCTGAGCGTGAAGGACATGATTTCAACCGTTTGGGTATGCTGTACGCCTATGATTTTAACAATGGTTTATCCATGACGCTGGAATATGCCTACGAATGGGAAAACCATGACGAAGGGGAAAGTGACCGCTTCCACTATGCCGGTATCGGCGTGAATTACGCGTTTTGATAACACTTCACCAGGGGCGTTTGCCCCTGGTTTTTAGCGTAATGAAGCCGCATCTGAAAAATGCGTTTCAACCAATATCTTATGCGGGGCAGGTTTACCCGCTATGCACCTGAACAACACATCGCAGCTCTCTTCGCCCAGCTTTCTGGTGGGGATATCAAAGCCGCCAGGCGCAGGGGTTAAAATGAGAGATAGCACTGGGTCGCTGTATCCTGCCATTGCGACCTGTTCCGGGATCGTCAGGTTTAGCGCATCCGCGGCACGATAAAGACTCAGCAATTTCATACTGTCTGTCGCAAAAACCGCATCGGGCGGGTTGTCTGAAGAGAGTAGCTGACAGGCCGCCTGAAGCGCGCTTTCATGGGTATATCCGCCATCAATAACCCAGTCCGGGTTAACTGCAATACCCTGCTTCTCAAGACTCGATTTATAGCCCGCCAGGCGATCGATAGAAACGTGATAATCGAGCGGGGCATGCAGGCAGGCAATTTTAGTGCGACCATGTTTGATAAATGAGTCGGTTAATATGGCGCTGTCGCGGAAATTATCCGTGTCGACAGAATAGATATTCTGGTAATTACCTTCCACTTTACCAATAACGACCACGGGCACGCCATATTCGTCCAGCGTCGCGAAAAAAGACTCGTTCGCCGGCGAGCTTAGCATGATGATCCCCTTGATCATCTTCTGCTTTATTTTACCCACGCATTTTTGCAGATCCTCTTCGCTGCTTTTGGACGTTTGTAAAATAACATCAAAACCCTCTTCTTCTGCTTTTGCCGTAATGGCATGTAGTACATCAGAGAAAAACGGATTGCCTGCGGTGGTTTTGGTTGAACGGGTCGAAATAACCATAATGGCGTCGAAGCCAGAAGAGGTGAGTGCGCGGGCAAGTTTATTCGGTTGATAATTTAATTCTTCTATCGCCTTCAACACCTTTTCGCGCGCTTCAGGAGAAATATTCGTTTGTTTATTCAGAACGCGCGACACGGTTGATTTCGAAACGCCAGCAACGCGGGCAATATCATAGATGGTGGGTGACATACACCTTACTCACTCCAGACGGACAGCAATTGCGCCCATCTTACTGGAGAGAAAACGGCAATAGCAATAATTAAGAATTGATAATCAACGATCTGCCCCAATTTACTGTATTCTGAAGTGACTTTTTTCAGGGTTCCAGGCAATGAAGGACGGCGATGAAGCGACTTAAAAACGAATTCAATTCTCTGGTGAACCGTGGCGTTGATCGCCATCTGCGTCTTGCCGTGACGGGGCTGAGCCGCAGCGGTAAGACAGCATTCATTACGGCGATGGTCAATCAGCTGTTGAACCTGCATGCAGGGGTGCGCCTGCCACTGCTTAGCGCAGTGCGCGAGGAGCGGTTGCTTGGGGTGAAACGCGTACCGCAACGTGATTTTGGCATACCCCGTTTCACCTATGATGAAGGTCTGGCGCAGTTATATGGGGAGCCTCCCGCCTGGCCCACCCCGACGCGTGGCGTGAGCGAAATCCGTCTTGCGCTTCGTTTCCGCTCGAATGAATCCCTGATGCGTCACTTCAAAGAAACGTCCACGCTCTATCTCGAAATTGTGGATTACCCGGGAGAATGGCTGCTCGATTTACCGATGCTGGCGCAGGATTACCTGAGCTGGTCCCGACAGATGACCGGTCTGTTGCAGGGGCAGCGGGCAGAGTGGTCGACCAAATGGCGCCAGCTTTGCGAAGGACTGGATCCGCTGGCACCGGCGGATGAAAACCGTCTGGCCGTCATAGCCGAAGCCTGGACGGATTACCTGCATCAGTGCAAGCAGGAGGGGTTGCATTTTATTCAGCCGGGCCGCTTTGTTCTGCCGGGTGATTTAGCCGGTGCTCCCGCGCTACAGTTTTTCCCGTGGCCGGACGTTGACAGCATCGGTGAATCGAAACTGGCGCAGGCGGACAAGACCACCAACGCCGGTATGCTCCGCGAGCGATACAATTATTACTGTGAGAAGGTGGTTAAGGGCTTTTATAAAAATCACTTTTTACGCTTTGACCGCCAGATCGTGCTGGTGGACTGCCTGCAACCGCTCAACAGCGGGCCGCAGGCGTTCAATGATATGCGGCTGGCGCTGACGCAGCTGATGCAAAGCTTTCATTATGGCCAGCGTACGCTGTTTCGCCGTTTGTTCTCGCCGGTCATCGACAAGCTGCTGTTTGCCGCCACAAAAGCTGACCATGTGACGGTCGATCAGCACGCCAACATGGTATCCCTGCTGCAACAGCTGGTGCAGGATGCCTGGCAGAATGCGGCCTTCGAAGGGATCAGCATGGATTGTCTGGGGCTGGCGTCCGTACAGGCTACGCAGAGTGGGTTGATTGATCTGAATGGCGAGAAAATTCCGGCCCTGCGGGGCAACCGTCTCAGCGACGGTGCGCCGCTCACGGTCTATCCGGGGGAAGTTCCGGCGCGTCTGCCGGGCCAGGCTTTCTGGCAAAGCCAGGGTTTTCAGTTCGAAGCCTTCCGTCCGCAGAGTATGAACGTTGACCAGCCATTGCCGCATATCCGTCTGGATGCCGCGCTGGAGTTTTTAATTGGAGATAAATTGCGATGACGGAACCGTTAAAACAACGCATTGATTTTACCGGCCAGCTTGAGCAGTCCCCGCATGAGGCGTTTAAAACGGCGCAAACCTTCAGCGGCCCGCAGGCCGACAACTTTGCTCCCGTGCTGGCAGACGAGCCGTTGGTTGAAGAGGGGCAGGCGGAAGCGGTGGTTGATGCGGCACTGCGCCCGAAACGCAGCCTGTGGCGCAAGATGGTGACTGCCGGGTTAGCCCTTTTTGGTGTGAGCGTAATCGGTCAGGGCGTGCAATGGGGCGTCAATGCCTGGCAAACGCAGGACTGGGTGGCGCTGGGGGGATGCGCCGCCGGGGCGTTGATTGTTGGTGCGGGCGTTGGCTCAGTCGTCACCGAGTGGCGTCGCCTCTGGCGTTTGCGTCAGCGTGCCCACGAACGCGATGAAGCGCGGGATCTGCTGCACAGTCACGGCACAGGAAAAGGGCGTGCTTTTTGTGAAAAGCTTGCGGCTCAGGCCGG
The DNA here is from genome assembly GCF_049238215.1 of Enterobacter cloacae complex sp. IR5441. Classification (NCBI taxonomy): domain Bacteria; kingdom Pseudomonadati; phylum Pseudomonadota; class Gammaproteobacteria; order Enterobacterales; family Enterobacteriaceae; genus Enterobacter; species Enterobacter cloacae complex sp. IR5441. Next base: position 111,429 of record NZ_JBMKIA010000003.1, on the reverse strand, counting down.
GATTGATCACTCTCACCCGGCGCTTCAGCGCTGGTATGCGGCGATCCACGAAACCCAGAATGACCAGGAAGTGGTCACGCTCTATGCCCACATTGTTCAGCCGGTGCTGGATGCGCAGGCTCGTCGTGAGATCAGCCGCTCGGCGGCGGAATCTACCCTGATGATCGCCGTCAGTCCGCTGGCGATGGTGGACATGGCCTTTATCGCCTGGCGCAACCTGCGTCTGATCAACCGCATCGCCAGACTGTATGGCATCGAGCTTGGCTATTACAGCCGGCTGCGCCTGTTCAAACTGGTATTGCTGAATATCGCCTTCGCCGGGGCAAGCGAACTGGTACGGGAGGTCGGGATGGACTGGATGTCGCAGGATCTTGCGGCCCGTCTCTCTGCCCGGGCGGCGCAGGGGATTGGTGCCGGTCTGCTTACGGCACGCCTGGGCATCAAAGCGATGGAGGTTTGTCGTCCACTCCCCTGGATCGATGGCGATAAGCCGCGGCTGGGGGATTTCCGTCGCGAATTGATTGGCCAGCTTAAAGAGACGCTCAATAAAAAACCTGCTCAGTGAGGTTTTGTTTACTAATCGTGCGGGCTGTCAATATTTGTTGACAGCCACCTTCCCGAATACCGTGATCTGACATATCATTTTACTGTTATTGGCTTAAACGGTGAATTTCCCATGCGTCTGGAAGTCTTTTGTGAGGACCGTCTCGGTCTGACCCGCGAGTTACTCGATCTTCTTGTTTTACGTAGCATTGATTTACGTGGCATAGAGATCGACCCTGTCGGGCGAATTTACCTCAATTTTGCCGAAATTGAATTTAATACCTTCAGTAGCCTGATGGCGGAAATCCGCCGTATCGCTGGCGTTACGGATGTACGCACCATCCCCTGGATGCCGTCCGAGCGGGAACATCTTGCGCTGAGCGCGCTGCTGGAAGCAATGCCGGAGCCGTTTCTCTCTCTCGATCTGAAAAATAAAGTCGAGCGCGTTAACCAGGCCAGCTGCCAGCTGTTTGCGCAGACTCAGGAAAAACTTATCGGGCACCACGCTACGCAACTGATCACCGGTTTTAATTTCCAGCGCTGGCTGGACAGCAACCCGCAAAATACCCATAGCGAGCATGTCGTTATCAACGGACAGAATTTCCTGATGGAGATCACGCCGGTCTACCTGAAAGGGGAAAATGCCGCGCGGGTGCTCACCGGCGCGGTGATCATGCTGCGCTCCACGGTGCGCATGGGACGCCAGTTACAGAATCTTTCCAGCCAGGACGTCGGCGCATTCAGCCAGATTATTGCGGTGAGCCCGAAGATGCGTCATGTGATCGACCAGGCGCGCAAGCTGGCAAATCTTACGGCGCCGCTGCTGATTACCGGGGATACCGGTACGGGGAAAGATCTGCTGGCGCATGCTGTGCACATGGCCAGCCCGCGTGCGGCAAAACCGTATCTGGCGCTGAACTGCGCGTCTATTCCTGAAGATGCGGTGGAAAGTGAGCTGTTCGGGCATGCGCCGGAAGGCAAAAAAGGCTTCTTTGAACAGGCGAACGGCGGCTCGGTGCTGCTGGACGAGATTGGCGAAATGTCGCCACGCATGCAGGCGAAACTGCTGCGTTTTCTCAATGACGGCACGTTTCGCCGCGTGGGGGAAGATCATGAAGTACACGTGGATGTGCGCGTCATCTGCGCCACCCAGAAAAACCTGGTGGAGCTGGTGCAGAAAGGGGTATTCCGCGAAGATCTCTACTATCGTCTCAACGTTCTGACGCTCAATATTCCGCCGCTGCGCGATTGCCCGCAGGACATTATGCCGTTGACGGAACTGTTCGTGGCCCGTTTTGCCGACGAGCAGGGCGTGCCGCGTCCGAAGCTCTCTGCCGACCTGGGCAACGTGCTGACGCGTTACGGCTGGCCGGGCAATATTCGTCAGCTTAAAAATGCGGTCTATCGCGCATTAACTCAGCTTGAAGGGTATGAACTGCGCCCTCAGGATATTCTGTTGCCGGATTACGATGCCGGGACGGTCTCGGTAGGCGAAGAGGCAATGGAAGGCTCGCTGGATGACATCACCAGCCGTTTCGAGCGTTCGGTGTTAACGCAGCTTTATCGCAGCTATCCGAGCACGCGCAAGCTGGCTAAACGTCTTGGGGTGTCACATACCGCAATTGCGAATAAGCTGCGCGAGTATGGGTTAAATCAGAAGAAGGGTGACGAATAAATAAAAAAGCCTCTTTGCAGAGGCTTTTTTACGTTTAGGCTTTAAGCGCCTCAAGTGCAGCGGTGTAATCCGGTTCGGTAGTGATTTCGTTAACCAGCTCACTGAAAACAACGTTGTCGTTTTCGTCGATCACCAGTACCGCACGAGCAGCCAGACCTTTCAGCGCGCCTTCGGAAATGGCAACACCGTATTTTTCCAGGAAATCCGGGCTGCGCAGAGTGGAAAGGGTGATGACGTTGCTCAGGCCTTCAGCGCCGCAGAAGCGGGACTGGGCAAACGGCAGGTCAGCAGAAATGCACAGCACTACGGTGTTGTCCATTTCGGTCGCCAGCTGGTTGAATTTACGCACTGATGCAGCACAAACGCCAGTATCGATGCTTGGGAAAATGTTCAGGACTTTACGTTTGCCAGCAAACTGGCTCAGCGTGACGTCAGACAGATCTTTAGCCACCAGAGTAAAAGGCTGTGCTTTGCTGCCAGACTGTGGGATGGAACCTGCAACAGCAACCGGGTTGCCCTGGAAATGAACGAGTTGTGACATAGATATCTTCCTGTTTACAAATAGTTAACGTCGTGGCTAGTGTATGTCATCCGCAGTTAGCACGGCAAACCAATTTTCTGCCTTTCCGGCCTGCAAGGAGTCAGTGATGAGAAGCGTTAAGGTCTATGAAGAAGCCTGGCCATTGCACACCCCGTTTGTGATCTCGCGCGGCAGCCGTAATGAGGCCTGTGTGGTCGTGGTTGAATGTGAAGAGGACGGCGTAAAAGGCGTCGGGGAATGTACCCCTTATCCTCGCTACGGAGAAAGCCTGGCGTCAGTCATGGCGCAAATTATGACGGTGGTGCCCGAGTTGCAGGCGGGTCTGACGCGCGAGGCTCTTCAGCTTCGGTTGCCGGCCGGCGCGGCACGCAACGCGATTGACTGCGCACTCTGGAGTCTGGAAGCGGCGAAACAACAAAAACCGCTGCCTGCGCTGCTGGACGTTACGCTGCCGCAATCGATCGTCACCGCGCAAACGGTGGTCATCGGTGAACCAGAGCAAATGGCCGCCAGCGCTCAGGCGTTGTATGCCACCGGTGCAACATTATTAAAGGTGAAGCTCGACGATCGTCTGATTAGCGAACGCATGGTCGCCATTCGTGCGGCGGTGCCTGATGCCACTCTTATCGTCGATGCGAACGAATCATGGCATAGCGAAGGGCTGGCAGCCCGTTGTCAGCTGCTTGCCGATCTGGGCGTCGCCATGCTGGAGCAACCCCTCCCGGCAGAAGACGATGCCGCTCTGGCGAATTTTATTCATCCGCTTCCCGTCTGTGCAGATGAAAGCTGTCATACCCGTGAGAGCCTGTCAGCTCTCGAGGGACGCTACGAGATGGTGAACATTAAGCTGGATAAAACAGGTGGATTAACCGAGGCCCTGGCACTGGCACAAGATGCGCAGGCGCAAGGCTTTGCTCTGATGCTGGGCTGCATGTTGTGCACGTCCAGAGCGATCGGCGCTGCGCTCCCGCTGGTGAACAGCGTGCGTTTTGCCGATCTGGACGGCCCAACCTGGCTGGCGGTTGACGTATCACCCGCCCTGAATTTTACCTCCGGCGTACTTCATCTTTGAGGCTGCCAGCGCAGGAGATTTGCCATCGCCCGCAGGTATTTTTCGCTCGCTTCATCCGAGGAGATGGGCGGAAACTCTGCGGTGATACAGTGAAGGCTGAGGTCTGCGCACCAGCTGCCAAACGACCCGGGTGTTTCATAGCCAACGCTGCTCACCAGAGGTAGAGCAAACGCATCCGCCAGCCACTGTCCGAGCGCCGTATGACGAGGATCTTCAATACAGGCGAGGGGATCGTGGAAAGAGACAACCCAGGCCGGGTGGATCTTATGAATAAGCTGGCACAAGGCCTGAGTCTCCGGTTCGGAACCGGGTTTTTCTCCCGTGAGCAGGACAACATCTCGCTCCTGCGCTGAACTGTTCCAGCGATACACCGTTTCACCGGCGCGCCAGTTTGCCGCCGGGAAGTTCCTGTTCAGGTCAACGCCGCGTGCATTCGCCCGTAATCCAAGCTGACAACCGTCCGGATTGACGGTCAAAATCACATGATGACGTCGTAAATCGGGGGCCAGCGTACGTAGCGCGCACGAGAGCGTCACGACAGACGAGTTTTCATCGCCATGCGTGCCCGCAATGATTAAGCCGCTATTGCGATCGGCCTCGGGTGCCGGAAACCAGATCAGCGGCGCGCCTAAAAACGAGCGTCCATAATGTTCAGTCCCGGGCGGGAAGGCGCCGCGTTCCGTTCTTGGTCGGGTAGTTGCCATAGTAAACCCTGATGATAAAGTCACTTCTGGCAGTGTTGTGCAAAAGCCGCGCTTAATCAAATAGTTTCCGTGTATGTGGAAAATTGCCTGACATCAACTTTCCGGAGGAAGCATTTGCATTTCTCCGTTTCGAAACAAATAATTACGCATCTGCCTGTTACCTGACATCATTAAGGGGATCGTATGAAGCATCCTGTTTCGCTTCTTTGTACTGCGCTGTGGCTGTGCGGGCTTTCTTCACTTTCATATGCCGCGGAGGTTCCCGAAGGAACGGTTCTGGCGCAAAAGCAGGAGCTGGTTCGACATATTAAAGATGAGCCCGCTTCGCTCGATCCGGCAAAAGCGGTGGGGTTGCCCGAGATACAGGTGATCCGCGACCTCTATGAAGGGCTGGTAAATCAGAACGAAAAAGGGGAGTTAGTTCCCGGCGTGGCGACGCGCTGGCAGAGCAATGACAACCGCGTCTGGACGTTCACGTTGCGGGATAACGCTAAGTGGTCTGACGGAACCCCGGTGACGGCACAAGATTTTGTCTATAGCTGGCGTCGTCTGGTTGATCCTAAAACAACGTCACCTTTCGCCTGGTTTGCGGCGCTGGCGGGCATTAACAATGCCCAGGCCATTATCGACGGCAAAGCTGCTCCGGATACCCTCGGCGTGACGGCGGTGGATGCTAAAACGCTGCGCGTGCAGCTGGACAAACCGCTGCCCTGGTTCAGCAATCTGACGGCTAATTTCGCGTTTTATCCTGTTCAAAAGGCCAATGTGGAAAGCGGTAAGGAATGGACGCGCCCTGGCGCGCTCATTGGCAACGGTGCGTATGTGCTGAAAGATCGCGTGGTGAATGAAAAACTGGTGGTTGAGCCGAACTCTCATTACTGGGATAACGCCAGGACGGTGCTTAAAAAAGTCACCTTTGTGCCGATCAACCAGGAGTCCTCAGCGACCAAACGCTATCTGGCGGGCGATATCGATATTACAGAATCGTTTCCGAAAAACATGTACCAGAAGCTGCTTAAAGATATTCCGGGACAGGTATACACACCGCCACAGCTTGGGACCTATTACTACGCGTTTAATACGCAAAAAGGCCCAACCGCGGATGCCCGCGTACGTCTCGCGCTCAGCATGACTATCGACAGACGTATTATGGCGGAAAAAGTCCTGGGGACCGGCGAGAAACCGGCCTGGCATTTTACTCCCGATGTCACTGCGGGTTTTACGCCGGAAACCTCGCCATTTGAGCAGATGTCGCAACAGGAGCTAAATGCGCAGGCGAAAACGTTGTTGCAGGCGGCAGGCTATGGCCCTCAGCGCCCGCTTAAATTAACGCTGCTGTACAACACGTCTGAAAACCATCAGAAAATTGCGATTGCCGTTGCATCCATGTGGAAGAAAAATCTGGGTGTTGACGTTAAGTTGCAGAATCAGGAGTGGAAAACCTACATCGACAGCCGCAATACCGGGAATTTTGACGTCATCCGTGCATCGTGGGTAGGGGACTACAATGAGCCGTCAACATTCCTGTCGCTGCTGACATCCTCCCATAGCGGGAATATCTCACGATTCAACGATCCTGCTTACGATAAGATTATTCATCAGGCGACGCTCGAAACTACTGAAAAAGCGCGTAATGCCGACTACAACATGGCCGAGAAGATCCTCACCGAGAAAGCACCGATTGCCCCTATTTATCAGTACACCAATGGCCGTCTCATCAAGCCATGGGTTAAAGGTTATCCGATAAATAACCCAGAGGATGTTGCGTACAGCCGTACAATTTATATTGAAAAGCACTAAAAAGAGCTCAGGGCGCTACGTGATTATGGTTAACATCCATTAACCGCATAAGCGCCCGCTCTCAGGGTTGATTGTTTTACAGCCTGGTTATTTCCGAATATTCCCTTCATATCAGCCCATCACTCATTGTCATGATGAATATCTTCAGAGAGATTCTTCCTCCCGTTTATCGAAAAACGCGTAGTCATTTATTCGCCATTCCAGTAGCAGTGTAGTCATTACTTTTTTTAAGATTAAATTTGTCCGATACAGGATTTTTCATATTCAGGCCATTTATTGAATTAAAACCTTATTTCTCTGCACTGTTAAGGGACGCGTTAATAAATGCATTGATGTAAATCAATTATTCAACCTCATGGAACAATAAGTTCAATATTTCCAATCAAAGCAGTCATTTCTGCCAAATTAATGTGAATAAATAGTTAATTTTTACTGTGTGTCATGTATCTATGGCATTTATGAGTGCAATAATTTAGTGGAATATTCTTAAGAAAAGTCCAATGGTAGATCTTTGATCTGATAAGTTGATTTTAAATGGGCTTTTGCTCTAATATGGTTTTGTAAAGAAACGTCACTCACTTAACATTTATTTCTTTTAAAGAAAGGGACTGCTATGGCCGATTCATTCCAGAATGAGGTGCCCAAGGCACGCATAAACTTAAAGCTGGCTCTGCATACAGGTGGCGCGCAGAAGAAAATCGAACTGCCGCTTAAACTCCTCACCGTCGGTGATTTCAGTAATGGAAAAGAGAATCGCCCATTATCGGAAAGGGAGAAAATTAACGTCAATAAAAATAACTTCAACAGCGTACTTTCGGAATTTAACCCGGAAGTGAATCTGACGGTTCCTAACACAATGGCCGGGGATGGTTCGGAAGAAAGCATAAAACTGAATTTCTCCGATATTAAGGATTTCGAACCTGAACAGGTTGCCCGCCAGATCCCCCAGCTCCGCGCCATGCTGGCCATGCGTAATTTATTACGCGACCTCAAATCCAATCTCCTTGATAACGCCACTTTCAGAAAAGAACTCGAGAAAATTCTTAAAGACCCGGCGCTGTCTCAGGAATTACGCGACGAAATGAGTGCACTGGCCCCGAAATAAGCGGCATGTGTAATTTAATGGATTAACCGGGAATATGCTGATGTCTGTGAATACTGAAACCGCCTCCGCGCAGGGGCAGACCACCGTACTGGAAAAAGAGGGCGTTTACGCCTCCCTGTTTGAAAAAATCAACCTGACCCCGGCCTCCAGCCTGGGTGATATCAATGCGTTTCTGGATGACGCCGCGCTTTCTGACGCTCCGGCGGGTGAACGCCTGACGGCGGCGATGCAGGTGTTTATGGACTGCATCCGCAAATCCGGTCAGCCGGTGGAGAAGCTCGACAAAACGCTGATTGACCACCATATCGCTGAGCTGGATTTCCAGATTAGCCGTCAGCTGGATGCCGTAATGCATCACCAGGAGTTCCAGAAGGTGGAGTCCCTGTGGCGCGGCCTGAAGCAGCTGGTGGACAGCACCGACTACCGCCAGAACGTGAAAACCGAAATTCTGGATGTGTCGAAAGAAGATCTGCGTCAGGACTTTGAAGACGCGCCGGAACTTATCCAGAGCGGCCTCTACTGGCACACCTATACCGCCGAATACGACACCCCGGGCGGAGAGCCGATTGGTTCCGTGATTTCATCCTATGAATTTGACGCCAGCCCGCAGGATGTGGCGCTGCTGCGCAACATCTCTAAAGTGTCAGCTGCCGCACATATGCCGTTTATTGGCTCTGTCGGGCCGAAATTCTTCCTGAAAGACTCCATGGAAGAGGTGGCTGCAATTAATGATATCGGCAACTACTTTGACCGCGCGGAATACATCAAGTGGAAATCGTTCCGCGACACCGACGACGCCCGCTATATCGGCCTCGTGATGCCGCGCGTGCTGGGGCGTCTGCCGTATGGCCCGGACACCGTACCTGTACGCAGCTTTAACTACGTTGAGCAGGTGAAAGGCCCGGATCACGAGAAATACCTGTGGACCAGCGCCTCGTTCTCCTTCGCGTCAAACATGGTGAAGAGCTTCATCAATAACGGCTGGTGCGTGCAGATCCGTGGCCCGCAGGCGGGCGGGGCGGTGAAAGACCTGCCTATTCATCTGTACGATCTGGGCACCGGCAACCAGGTGAAAATCCCGTCAGAGGTGATGATCCCGGAGACCCGCGAGTTTGAGTTCGCCAACCTCGGCTTTATCCCGCTCTCGTATTACAAAAACCGCGACTATGCCTGCTTCTTCTCGGCGAACTCCGCGCAGAAACCGGCGCTGTATGACACTGCGGATGCCACGGCCAACAGCCGCATCAACGCACGTCTGCCGTACATCTTCCTGCTGTCGCGTATTGCGCACTACCTGAAGCTCATCCAGCGCGAGAACATCGGCACCACCAAGGACCGCCGCCTGCTGGAACTGGAGCTGAATACCTGGGTGCGTAGTCTGGTGACGGAAATGACCGATCCGGGCGATGAGTTGCAGGCTTCTCATCCGCTGCGTGACGCGAAGGTGGTGGTGGAAGATATCGAAGACAACCCGGGTTTCTTCCGCGTGAAGCTGTTTGCGGTGCCGCACTTCCAGGTGGAAGGCATGGATGTGAACCTGTCTCTGGTGAGCCAGATGCCGAAAGCGAAAGCGTAAGGCGGTAGCAGGGATGAAAATTTATCGTCCGCTGTGGAACGAGGGGGCACTACTGTCCCCTCAACAATTCCAGCAACAGTCCGACTGGGAAACTTTTCGCAGCACAGGCGTTGCGGCACTTGCCTCGCCGTTTGCATGGGGCGTTGAGCAGGTGGAATTTGATGAAAGGCTGCTGGGTACGGGTCTGATTCAGATTACACAACTGCGGGTCTGGTTGCCGGATGGCACGCTGGTGGATATGTCAGTCAGCGATCTGCCTCCGGAGCCGCGCGAGCTGGATTTATCGCAGCATTCAGACGCGGTTACGGTGGTGATTGCCCTGCCGTTGATGCAGTCCGGGTTAAATAACGTGCTCCAGGAAGCGGCAGTGGCTGATCGGCCGCTCCGCTATCGTGAGGAGTGGGTCAATGTTCAGGATGCGTTTGGCAGCGAAGAGGAGTCCGTCGCTGTTGCCCGCTTTAATCTGGCGATCCGTTTTGAGCATGAGGATAACGCGTCGTGGCAGTGCTGTCCGGTTGCACGGCTGATCCGGGACGGACAGGGGAGCTGGCGTCATGATCCGGCATTCATTCCGCCTATGGCCCTGTTTTCTGCCAGCCCGGCGATGCGGGAAAGGCTGGTGTTACTGAACCGCCAGCTTCGCTCCCGCCGCCAACGGTTGATGGCTATGCGTCGGGAAAGTAATGAGCGCCTGGCGGATTTTGCTGTGGCGGATGTTTCTCTTTTTTGGCTTCTCAATGCGCTTAACTCTCATGCCAGGGTACTGGTGGAGTTTGAACGTTTTCCGGCTCGCCATCCGGAACAGGTGTGGGCAGAGCTTGCGCGGCTTGCGGGCAGTATGTTGACGTTTTCTCTGGACAGCGATCTGGACGCAATCCCTGGCTATGACCACGCCCGGCCTGAAATGACGTTTCCACCGTTGTTTGAACTGATCGCCGGTTTACTGGAAGCCAGCCTGCCGTCCCGTGTGATAGCGCTGGAGATGTCCCGACCTGACGCCCAGACCTGGAAAGCCTCGCTGCACGACATTCGGCTGCGTGAAGAAGCCGATCTCTGGCTCTCTGTCCGGTCTGACGTTCCGGCCTGGCAAGTGGCGGAGAAATTCCCGGCATTATGCAAGGCGGGTTCCCCGGATGATGTGAATGCGATTTCCACCGTTGCGCTGCAGGGGATCCCACTCATTGCCGTGAATCGCGTGCCTGCTGCGTTACCGGTGCGGATGGAGAACCAGTACTTCGCGCTGGACATGGAAAGTGCTGCGGCACGGGACATGCTGGAGCAGGGGATCTGTATGTTCTATGTGCCTGCCCTGCTGGGACAGCTTGAACTTGAACTGTTTGCGGTACTGCGATCATGAAAAAAGAAACCGATATCGATGCCCTGATGGCGGAGACCTGGCTCACCGTCGCCCTGCTTACGCAGGGGGCAACAACGCCTGACGGGAATGTGCTGTACGACACCTGCTGCAAACATGTGGAAAGCGTGCGCGAGGCGCTGGATCGTGCAGGATATGATGAAGCCAGCATCGATCATATCTCTTATGCACAGTGCGCGCTGCTTGACGAAGTGGTGATGAGCAGAAAACTGCATGACGGGGCAGATGCTGATGCGGGCCAGGTGGCCTGGCGAAAAGCGCCGCTACAGGCGCGCTATTTCGGGTCGCTGCACGCCGGTGAAGCCCTGTGGGATCGTATTGCGGAAGTATTGCGCCAGCCAGCGCCAAACATGGCCGTTCTGACCTGCTATCACCGGGTGCTCGCGCTGGGATTCCAGGGGTTGTACAGCATGGGGTCTGTCAGCCAGACCCAGCGTGAAGAGGCAATGAAAGCGCTTGCTGAGCGGGTTCCACCACTTGATGCTGGCCTTTCCCTGGTGGTTCGCAGGACCGGAAAACACCGTTACAGCCTGCTGCGCTCTGTCTGGTTCTGGATCGCGGCGGCGGCGGTAATTACCGGTGCCGTATGGTGGGGCGGTCATCTCTGGCTCCAGGCTCTGCTGTCCGCGCAGTTACCGGAGTTGCCCCATTAATGCGTAAATCGGTCATGGTTTCTCTGATATTCCACGTACTGGCGGGTGCCGCGGCGCTTTTATGGCTTTTGTGGGGCTTCATTCCGGCAGGTACGCTGTTTAAAGGCGTGATGACGCTGTGCATTGTTGCGCTGGCCGTCTGGCAGATCCGGCAAAAAAGCCGTTTCAGCCAGGTTCAGGGCAATGGCGGGTCTGGTTTTGATCTGCCGGTACTTGCTGATGCGGGTCCGGTTGTTCTTGTCTGCGGAGACAGACTGGATGCCCTGTTCGGGGAGCATACTCTGCGTAAAACAGCGCAGGGCTGGTGGCTGCGGGTGAATGACGTCAGTAGGCTCACTGATATCGTGCGCGATATTCAGGAGCGGCAGCCGCGCCAGGCCGGACAGATCGCCGTTATGTATGCATCCCACCCCGACGGGCACCAGGATGAAGCGGTGCTGCGCGCGACCTTGAAAGCGTTGCGCCAGCAGATGAAACAGCTGAGCCTGATCGCCGGATTCACACCGCCGGTGATCCTGAGCGGTGAGTTTTCCGGCCCTGAAACCCCGTGGGTTATTGTCCATGGTGACAAACCGGTTGTTTACCCTGTTGATGAGACGCCACAGGCTACGGACGACTGGCAACAGGCAAATCGTCTGGCGCTGATGCCTGTACTGCGGGAAGGCTTTGCTTTTATGCGCACCCTTCTTATGGATGAACTGGCTAAAGAGGATCGGTTATTTCCGCCGGTCCACACGTTTGCTGTGGCTCTGAAAAGCGGCGGCGCTTCAGCCAGCAATACGTCTTTATGGGCACTCTGGCTTTGTCGCCTGACACACCTGCTTCTGCCGCAGACAGACGAAATGGCGGAGGCATCCGGTCGTTTTCCTGATGCGGTACTACCGTTGCTCAAGCCTTACTGTGCACCTGTTCAGGGCGGGAAGCGCACCCGCCGTCTCATTGTGTGGGTCCTGGCCTGCGTTCTTGCTGCCCTTGGTTTTTCTGCCATGAATAACGCGGCGCTGATCCGCCAGGTGGGAATGGATCTGCAGCGCTGGTATGCCATCCCTATGAACCATTATGAGCCTAAGGCGCAGTCACTTGCCGCACTGAAACAGGACGCCCTTCTGCTGGAGCGCTGGCAGCGGCAGGGGGAACCGCTCAGGTATGCGCTGGGCTATTACCCTGGTCAGAGTCTTTGGCTGGCGTTACAGAAGGCGATTGACACGTATGTGCCGCCACCGGCTCCCGCCATGGAACCGGTACCGAAAATCATCCGCCTCGACAGCATGTCGCTGTTCGATACCGGAAAGTGGGCGCTTAAACCCGCCTCAACAAAGCTGCTGGTGAACTCGCTTGTGGGGATCAAGGCGAAGCCCGGCTGGCTGATTGTGGTCGCGGGCCATACCGACAGCACCGGGGATGACCAGTCCAACCAGGTGCTGTCGCTTAAGCGTGCGGAGTCGGTGCGCGACTGGATGCGGGATACCGGCGACGTGCCGGAGAGCTGTTTTGCGGTGCAGGGCTATGGTGAAAGCCGTCCTGTCGCCACCAACGACACGGCTGAAGGCCGGGCGCTGAACCGCCGTGTCGAAATCAGTCTGGTACCGCAGGCGAATGCCTGTCAGGCGCCGGGCAAGACCCATGCGTCATCGCAGGATGATGGCGCTGATAACAATGTAACGGAGTAATTAACATGGCAATTCCAGTCTATCTGTGGCTGAAGGACGACGGCGGCGCGGACATCAAAGGGTCCGTGGACGTTCAGGATCGTGAAGGCAGTATCGAAGTGGTGGCCCAGGAGCACAACCTGTACATCCCGACCGATAACAATACCGGCAAGCTGACCGGCACCCGTATCCACACGCCTTTCCTGTTCACCAAGGAAATCGACTCCTCCAGCCCGTACCTGTACAAGGCGGTGACGACCGGCCAGACCCTGAAATCGGCTGAGTTCAAATGGTACAGAATCAATGACGCAGGCCAGGAAGTGGAGTACTTCAACACGAAGCTTGAGAACGTGAAGCTGGTGAAAGTGAATCCGAAGATGCATGACATCAAGGATCCTGCTTTCGAGAAGCACAACCACCTCGAGCAGATTGAACTGCGTTACGAAAAAATCACCTGGACCTACAAGGACGGCAACATCATTCATTCCGATTCCTGGAACGAACGCGCCACCGCGTAAGTCGCATGCGGACAGGGCCCTGTCCGCAATTTTTTGCACAGCGTCTGTATGCACGGACGCTGTGCAAAGAAAAACACAATCTGCCTGCCCGACCTGATGCGCTTTGGGTTCCTGAATAACAGGGAACAGCGACGGGCGGTAGCGTGCCCGGAACTGATAAAGAGAGAGTCTCATGGAAAATCCAGCCATCCTGTTACGCCGTCTTAACCCTTACTGTGCCCGCGCGATGGAAGGGGCCGCTTCCCTGTGCCAGACCCGCGCCCATGCGGAAATACTGCCTGAGCACTGGCTGCTGAAACTGCTGGAGCAGGGTGAGGGCGACCTGACGGTGCTGGCGCGGCGCTACGAATGGGATATGGATACGATATGGCAGGATATGCTGGGTTTTCTGGACAGCCTGCCACGGTCAGTGCGCAGCCGTCCGCAGCTTTCGGAGGGCGTGCAGACCCTTATGCAGGACGCCTGGCTGCACGCCTCGCTGTCGGGGGAAGAGCACATCCGCAGCATTCACCTCCTGATGGCTCTGGTGGAAAAACCGAAACTGCTGCGCTGCGACGGCCTGTGGCCGCTGCTGACGCTGGCGCAGAGCCAGCTTGAGCGCCTGCGTGGACTTCTGGATGCGCAGTCGGATGAACGCCCGGAGGTGCAGCAGGAAGCGGAGCTTACGCAGGGTGATGAGGTGGAGTTTGTCGGCCGTCCGGTGAATGCGGATATAAAAGGAGAGCTGAACCCGGCGTTGCAGAATGCGCTGGACAGGTTCACCCTCGACGTCACCGCCCGCGCCCGTGAGGGCAGAATCGACCCGGTCTATGGCCGCGACAATGAAATCCGCCAGATGGTGGACATTCTTTCCCGGCGCCGCAAGAACAACCCGATTCTGGTCGGCGAACCGGGCGTCGGCAAGACCGCGCTCGTGGAGGGACTGGCGCTGCGCATTCATGAGGGCAATGTGCCGGACGCGCTGAAGCCGGTCTCGGTGCGCACCCTTGACCTCGGCCTGTTACAGGCCGGGGCGGGTGTGAAGGGGGAATTCGAGCAGCGTCTGAAAAACATCATCGATGCGGTGCAGCAGTCACCCCTACCGGTTCTGCTCTTCATTGACGAGGCGCACACCATTATCGGCGCCGGCAACCAGGCGGGCGGCGCCGATGCGGCCAACCTGCTGAAACCGGCGCTCGCCCGCGGTGAGCTCAGAACCATCGCCGCCACCACCTGGAGTGAGTACAAACAGTACTTTGAGCGCGACGCCGCGCTGGAGCGTCGTTTCCAGATGGTGAAGGTGGACGAACCGGACGACGACACCGCCTGCCTGATGCTGCGCGGACTCAAGTCACGCTACGCGGAGCACCATGGCGTGCATATTACCGATGAAGCGGTTAAAGCCGCCGTCACGCTCTCCAGACGCTATCTGACCGGACGCCAGCTTCCGGACAAGGCGGTGGATTTGCTGGATACCGCCTCTGCCCGTATTCGCATGAGCCTGGATACGGTGCCGGAACCGCTGACCCGCATGAAGGCGCAGCTCACGGCACTGGCTATGGAGAAACAGGTGCTGCTGGAGGATATCGCGGTGGGTAATACCGCCCACGGCGAACGTCTGGCCGCCATCGGAGAGGAAGAAGTCGCCATCATTTTGCAGCTCGACGAACGGGAAACCCAGTACGGTCAGGAGCTGAAAATCACGGAAGAACTGCTTGCCTGCCGCACGGATATCTCCCGTCAGGGGGAGATTGCTGACCTTCAGATGCAGCTTACTGCCGTGCAGCAGAATACCCCGCTGCTGGGGCTGGATGTGGACGCGCGTACCGTCGCCACCGTTATCGCCGACTGGACGGGCGTACCGCTCTCTTCCCTGATGAAGGACGAGCAGACGGAACTGCTGAGCCTTGAGCACAGTCTGGCGAAACGCGTTGTCGGTCAGGACAGTGCGCTGAATGCCATTGCGCAACGCCTGCGCGCCAGCAAAACCGGTCTGGCGCCGGAGAACGGCCCGCAGGGCGTGTTCCTGCTTGTGGGGCCGAGCGGCACCGGCAAGACCGAAACCGCCCTGGCGCTGGCCGATGAACTGTTCGGCGGCGAGAAGTCCCTTATCACCATCAACCTTTCGGAATACCAGGAGCCACACACCGTCTCGCAGCTCAAGGGCTCACCTCCGGGCTACGTGGGTTACGGTCAGGGCGGCATTCTGACCGAAGCCGTCCGTAAGCGCCCGTACAGCGTGGTGCTGCTGGATGAAGTGGAAAAGGCGCACCAGGACGTGATGAACCTGTTCTATCAGGTGTTTGACCGAGGCTTCATGCGCGACGGCGAGGGGCGGGAAATTGACTTCCGTAACACGGTGATTCTGATGACCTCCAATCTCGGCAGCGACCTCATCATGCAGATGCTGGATGAACAGCCGGAGGCGACAGAGCCGGACCTGCATGAACTGCTGCGTCCTGTCCTGCGGGACCACTTCCAGCCCGCGCTGCTGGCGCGCTTCCAGACGGTGATTTACCGTCCGCTGGCGCAGGCAGCGATGCGTACCATTGTGGAGATGAAGCTGGCGCAGGTCAGTAAACGCCTCAACCGTCACTACGGTATGAAGACCGATATCCACGAAAGTCTGTACGACGCACTGACCGCCGCCTGCCTGCTGCCGGACACCGGGGCGCGCAATATCGACAGCCTGCTGAACCAGCAGATTCTGCCGGTGCTGAGCCAGCAGTTGCTGACCTATATGGCAGCGGGGCAGAAGCCGCAGCATCTTACGCTTGGCTGGGATGAGGAGGGGATTGTGCTGGCATTTGACGAACAAGCAGAAGGAGAAGCGTCATGAACAGTTCCCGGATTAACAAGGCTACCGATGCGGTACAGCAGCTGCTGGGCCTGTCACGTTACCGGGTTGATGTGCATGGATGCGGCGATTTCCTGGATGTTCTGCGTTATAACGCGGTTGAGTCACTCAGCCAGCCCTGGCGGTATGATGTGACAGTCACCTGTTCTTCTGCGGATATTGCCTGCGACACGTTACTGCTGAAACCGGCCTCATTTACCTTTCAGACCCCGATGTTTGACGGCACCCCTGCGCTACCGGTCCGGACGGTTTATGGGGTGGTGAAGTCATTTCGCCGGATCTCCACGTCAAATGACGAGACCCGTTACGCACTGAAGATCGTTCCCCGCATCGCGCTTTTGGGTTTTACAAAGGGCAGTCAGATTTTCCTCAACCAGTCGGTCACGGAAGTGGTTGAACAGGTACTGTGTAAACACGGCCTGGAAGGACCTGACTTTGAGTTCCGGCTCTCAAGGGAGTACCCGGCTCGGGAGCTCATCACCCAGTGGCGGGAAACTGACCTTGAATTTATTCAGCGCCTGCTGGCTGAAGTCGGTATTTACTGGCGTTATGAAATGGACAGCCGTCTTGAACAGGATGTGGTAATTTTTCAGGACAGCCAGCAGCAGTATGAATTTGGCCTCACGCTGCCATTGCGCAGCCAGGCCGGGATGAGTGACTGCGGCCAGGAGAGCATCTGGGGTATTCAGACCGCATACAATGTGGTGAGCGGGAGTGTGGTCACCCGTGACTACAACTACCGCGAAGCGCTGATGCCTCAGGACAGCGCCGAAAGTATTTTCAGCAAGGAAGGGATCACCACCGGGGAAACGTACCATTACGCGGAACCCTTCCTGTCAGCAGGTGATACTGAAAGTACAGAGACCGGGGCATACTTCGCTCGTCTGCGTCACGAACGCATTCTGAACGCGCAATATCGCGTCAGCGGGCATTCTTCCAGTCCGCTTCTGGTCCCGGGTCAGGTACTGGAAACGGACGGCACGTTACCCGATGCCGTCAAGGAAGGCATCGTCATCACCACGGTGCGCACTCGCGGTTCACGCAAAAGTAGCTTTACGCTGAGGTTTGAGGGTATCCCCTACAGCGAAACCGTCTGCTGGCGTCCGGCACTGCTCAGTCGTCCGGTGATATCCGGCTCGTTGCCTGCCCGGGTGGAAAGCACACAGAAAGGTGACATCTATTCCTGGCTCGACCCGGACGGGCGATACCGGGTAAAACTTGACTTTGACCGCAGTAGCACTGAACACGGTTATGCCTATTTGTGGCTGCGGCTGGCTAAACCGTATGCCGGTGATACGTACGGATTCCACTCCCCGCTTATCGACGGAACTGAAGTGGCCGTCGTTTTTGACGGCGGAGACCCGGATCGTCCCTACATCGCTTATGCCCTGCATGATTCAGAGCATCCAGATCATGTCACCAGTGACAATCATGCGCGGAACGTGTGGCGTACCCCGGCGAACAATAAGCTGCGGATGGAAGATAAGCGCCAGGAAGAGCATATCAAGCTCGCGACAGAATATGGCAAAACGCAGCTGAATATGGGTCATCTGGTCGACAGCCAGCGAGAAAAACGCGGTGCCGGTTTTGAATTGCGTACGGACGAGTTTGGTGCAGTACGTGCGGCAAAGGGTCTGTTCCTGACGGCGGATGCTCAGGCCAAAGCCCAGGGACCGGTGCTGGAAATGGCTCCTGCGATTAACCAGATTAACCAGGCCAACAGCCAGATGCAGGCGCTGAACAGTGCCGCTGAAGCCGCCGGAGCGCTGGTCTGCGACATCAATACCCAGATTAATTTTGTGACCGACAAAATCAAAGACCTCCAGTCTGCGGTCCTGCTGGGTAGTGCTCCGCAGGGGGTGGCACTGACCTCAGGTGAACACCTTCAGCTCAACAGCACCCGCAACACCATGATCAATGCAGGTCAGCATCTTGATATCGGTGCGATGAAAAATCTGTCCGTAACGGCAGAAAAAGCCCTCGGTCTGTTTGTACATAAAGAAGGGGCTAAACTGTTTGCGAATCAGGGAGATATTGAAATTCAGGCTCAGCACAACACGATGGCCCTGTTTTCTGAAAAGCAGTTGACCGTGACGAGCAGCGAAGATGAAATCATTATCAGCACCCCGGAAACGCTGACGCTGAACGGCGGCGGGTCGTATCTGAGGCTGAACCAGAACGGGATAGAGCATGGCTCAGAAGGGATGATGATAATGAAAGTGGCAATGTATCTGGTTCCCGGTACTCCTGCGAGTCTTCCCTACGACACTCCCGATTTTCCTTTAACCTCTTTGAATCAAGACAGTAATAACGAGCCAGGAACGGATAATTCGGACTCATCGAAAAATGATGATCAATATCGACAGAATCAGCCTGAAAACGATTCTGCCAAAGGTTCTGCAAAACGGGCATGTGATTAACACGGAGGTTTTTTATGGCAGCAGTTATATCTAAACAGAGTTTTCCCGTCCCTTCAGATGCTAAAGGTCAGGAGTTTACTTCTGCTGAAGAGTTATTATTGAAGCTTGAACGCGAAAGGTCGGGACTATATCTGGTGGGAAGTCAGGGAATGTGGCATGGCGGTATCCATATTACTGATGCCACCATTCCCTGGTGTGCCCTGAGTACAGATAGTGAGCCCGAAAAAGAATATTGCCGTGAACCTTATAAAGGGGAGCAATTTATTCGTTGTATGGCTGATGGTGAGATAGTTGCCTGGCGTGTCTGTAAGGATTATGAGGGGGCCGCGATTGAATGGCGCGGTGAAAAACTGTTTCTTTCAACATCCTTTGTGTTGGTGAAACACTATATCCAGCCGGGTGATACAGAAGAAAGTGGACTGACATTTTTCACTCTGTATATGAATCTGGCGCCCTTTGTTGCTTATAAACAGCAGGGAAGCCAGTCAGACAGAAAAGTGGCAGGAGTCCAGCGTTACTACACCAGCGTGGAAGATTTGCAGGCGGGGAGCGCAGCCGGAAAACTGGCTAAAGACACGCCTGTCACGCTGAGTGATGCCATAGTGACCCGCAGAAGCGACGGGCGTCAGTTTACTGAAGTGACCATTACCAGTGAGACGAAAAATGCCGCAGGAGAAACGCTTGCAGCAGGAACGAAAGTCTGGACGGTGTCTGACCGGGGTTCACTGAAAGCGTCGTCGTCAGTGTCCGTTCCCTCCTGGTGGGAAAAATGCTCTCCTGCTTACACTACTCAGCCAGACGGTATCGTGAACTGTACCTCTCGTACAGACTGGGCGTACTACCTGAGCAGTGAAGATGTACTGCAATATAAAAATGCAGGCAAACTGGCGGCAGATTTCCCGCTTTCTTACGAGCCTGGTAATACCGCGCAGCAGGTTGTCCGTTCCGGCAGGAATCCTGGCGATGTCGCAAGAACATTCAGTCTGGTCACTCTGGGGCGGGATAAGGATAAGCTGAAAAAGGGCGACCGGGTATGGGTAGTGTCAGACGG
Source organism: Enterobacter cloacae complex sp. IR5441 (assembly GCF_049238215.1). Taxonomy (NCBI): domain Bacteria; kingdom Pseudomonadati; phylum Pseudomonadota; class Gammaproteobacteria; order Enterobacterales; family Enterobacteriaceae; genus Enterobacter; species Enterobacter cloacae complex sp. IR5441. Next base: position 91,911 of record NZ_JBMKIA010000003.1, on the reverse strand, counting down.
CGACAGTCTGACGCCGGTTGCACCGGCAGCATCCGGTAGCGAACCTGTTTTTAATGATGTGTATGTACCTTCAGCGCCTGTTCCGGTCAATGCCGGAGACAGTCTTGGGCATATGGGTTTTTATCAGCTACCGGAAGAAAACGGCAAACGCTCGCGCTACCAGGTACATATAGAGTGCCTGAGCATGGATGATATGGAGAAGTTCATCACTAATCCCGGAAGAGCAGGAGAGGATGCGCCGGTGTATCTGACCTGGAAAGCTGATGCACCGTTGTTTGAAAAGGGTGAGAGGGGAATGGTTGCGGGCAGTCGTAAAACAAAGATATCGGGTATTGTTACGCTTGCAAAAGTGCCGGGTGCCGATGCTGAGGGAAATGCACTGACAAATAACCAGAATGCGGCTTATTTTCACATATACAAAGAAAATGGCTGGTTACCTGCCGCCAGTGTTCTGAAAGTGTCGCAGTATGCGCTTGGTGAGCTCGGCTTTGTTACTCTGAATAAGACACCGGAGAGTTTTGACCTGATAAATGGGATAAAACAACCGGATAACGTGGTGAAGGGAATACTGGAACAACTGTATAAAGCGGCACAGGATGAATCCCGCACCAGCCATGCGCTGAACAAATATAATTACGAGCGGTTGCTGGAGATGATCGACACAAACCAGGACGGCTATTACTCGGAGCAGGAGTATCTTCAGGCAGTGCATAATGCGTCGTACCGTGATCGCCTGTATCGTATTATTGCGAAGCACGCCAGCGAATGGTATCACGGGAAGGATGACCCGCTCTGGAAGGCATACCTGGATACATTAACCACGGATGCGCCGTTATGGAAAACGTATCTGGAAGCGTTTCTGGATAAGATGACATGGATGAAGACGGTGTGTGAAAAAGGTGTGGTACTGGGGCCGGAGCCGTGGCATATGCATCCGATTGCATTTTTATCAGCTTTATTATCCGATGGTGATCAACTTATTACATACGAGCAATTAAAATTAATGCTCCCTTCCGATCGAGAAGGTGGAATTAGTATTTATCTGGAACCGTTGAATGAAGCTATGAGATTATTTGAAATAAATACACCATTACGAAAATCGCATTTTATAGCTCAAATTCTCCACGAAACAGGTTTTTTCAGATATACAGAAGAAACTGCTTCTGGAAATGCATATGAAGGTCGCTGTGATCTTGGTAATATTCATGTCGGAGATGGCCCACTATTTAAAGGCAGGGGCTTGTTACAGATTACTGGCCGTGATAGTTACACAAAGTGCCAGGAATATCTCAGGACTAAGCTTAATGACAGTACGTTTGACATAACGTCGTCAGTGTCTAGAGCAAAACAGTTATCAGAAAATCCACGGTATGCCGCATTAGCATCTGGATATTTTTGGAAGTATATAAAACCTAAGTTAAATGCTACAGCTGATAGGGACGATATTTATTGGGTTTCAGTTTATGTCAATGGATGGGCGGTGCAAGAGCATCCTTATTATCCAGACAAAGCTAGAGAGCCGAATAATATGAATGATCGAGTTAATAAATTATCTATCGCCAAGAATGTATTTGGTCTGGAGTGAGTTTAATGAAAAAAGTATCATTATTATTAACTGTATGGGTATTGCCATTATTTTGTAGTGCTTCGGATGTGGTGAATACTGATTATTCAGTTTCTTCGATGTATAGTGGGACCATTGGGAAGAGTAATATTACAATGAATCTTATTACTTCCAGAGATACTGTCTCTGGAAGTTATATATATGATAAATATAAAAATAGGATCTTGCTAAACGGAGTAGTAAATTCTAATTCTATTGAGTTAAAAGAAAAGACAAGTAACGGCACTGCTGCTATAACACTTGTTCATACAGATAAGGGTTATACAGGTAAGTGGTGTGATAAAAAATGTGTTCCTGTAACAATTCAAAACAATAATTCATTCAAAGACGGTGAATTGAGAGATATTAATTCGGATGACTCTGATATAGACACTTATAAAATAAATTTAGCATTTAAGAATAAAAACGAAAGCATAATTATTACTGATGCTATAGATCCACCATCTTTGGAGTTTGTGGATATTAATAGTGATGGCTTTTACGACTTGGTAGTCAGAACGGATCATCGTCCAAATAATGGTAGTCAGACTGTTTATCTCTCAGGTGATAATGGATTGACTGAAGATAAGAACTTATCAAAAGAAAATGGCACCCTTGTATATAATTCTTATAAAAAACTCATTGTTTTTAATTCAAAAGACGATTGCTGCAATAAATTTAATAAAATTATTTACTTTTTTGATAATGGTAAAGCAGTGAAGGTTGATAACATATTCTTTGACTACTCATCTAACGAAGGTAAAAATTCCAGAGGTGATAATGTTTCAAAGGATAAATTCGAGTCTTACTAAATTTTTGTCAAGAGTAAGTTTGGTAGGACAGAATCCGGTCTGGTTGCAAGAAGAATATCCGAGAGCAACTTATTTCTGAATAATATATATGATGCGTCTCACTGAGTTAAATATGAAGTCTTATATGAGTGTGAGGATGAAAACTTCACTTGTGTTTTTTTCTTTTGTTTGTCGTATATGTTCGTTTAATGTATATGCAAATGATTCTTGGGTGTTTTATAAAGTATCCAGAACTGATTTATTTTCCAGGCATGATTCGAAAACAATACAGAATCTCAATGAGTTATATGGTAAAGCTAAAATTAATTCGAATGATAATATACTAACGATTAATAACGATTTACTGGAGAGTTCAACGGTCTGCTCAGTTGAGTATAGGAAGAAGAAAGAAACCCCTCTTTCTTATTTTTACTCAAAGAAAACATTGACAATGTATGAAAATGTTTTCAAAAATGACAATCTTTCCTTAGCGAAAGATATTTACATATTACAACCCTATGATCCTGATAAAACCTGTCCACCTCCTTATGATGAAATAATAGAGAGTGATGACTATTTGTTGTTGGTTGTTCAGGATTATTTGGTGTTTTTTAAAAGCATAGCGAACAACGCTGGGAAATTAGAAAAACCATCTGATAAATCTAGTTTTTCTACATTTTTGTGAAAATCTTTTGGAAGGCCATACTTTTGATGGAAAGGAAAAATATATTTGTAGTTTCAGTAATGATAATTTGTCTTATGCGTATTTAAAATTTAAAGAAATAAGCGGGTGCGATGGTGTTCTGAAGGAGACGTTACCTGGCAGAAGCGTATCTTATTAAATGGGGGATACGAAAGTTGTTTATCAATGGATTGGTAGTGATGAAGTGAAAATAACAGTTATACAGAATATGGATGAAGGGATTTATTCATTTAAAAAAGCCAAATCAGGAACGCGAGTGGCTGTTGTTATTAAATCTGGATATTAATGGGTGTTATTTTTATATGTCTCAGATAGGACGTGGCAGTAATTTTAAAAATGCTGGGTAGTGAGTTATCTGGTGCTTAGAGGTGGCAGCATTTTGCCACTGGAAACACCGGGCTTTAAAATGACAGACGTGACGGTCATGACCAAAAATTCCGCCAAATGGACAAGTGAATAATATGGAAGGTAATTTATGATTGCAAAGCTACCCAAAATCAATTATCCCGTACTGTCAAACAAAAATGGCCATGCTTTTTCCTCGGTGGAGGATATTTTATCGATGTTTGGTAGCGAAAGTTTGGGACTGTATCTGGTGGGAAGTCAGGGAATGTGACCAAAATTAGTTGACCACTACAATATGCTCTTGGTTGGGGCTATGGCATGATCCAGGGTACTGTCAAAAGTAAAGAGGAAGCACTGACAGGATATAAAAGAGCAAAAGATTTAATAGCTTTATCTCCATTTCCGCAAGAAGGTCGGGAGGGGCGAAAGGAAGTTTATGGAATAGAACGAAGAAATGTGGCCGCATTTGTGGACAGAAGAATAATTGAACTGGAGTCATCAATATGAAACTTAAATTATTAGCATTGATTTTATTTTTTATACCATCCTTTTTATTTGCAAAACAACAGAGCTTTGTAGGTTGCTTTAGCTCAGGGAACATCAATGTGAAATATGTTGAAATATCACATGAAAATGCTCTATTAGGTTATGTGGTTTATGGGAATTCATCAGTGTTTATACCTCTTGCATATATAAAAAAATCAGAAATGGCTTTTGGTGATAGACCATCAGAATTTACTGTGACATGGAGTGAGGTTGTTGACGGTAAAGTCAATGGTTTCTACGTAATTGCTACTCAAGGTGCAAGGTTTAATACCTTTTATTATAAATCCCTGTCTGGAAAGTAAACTATTTTTGAGGAGAATATAGGGGCATATAATAATGATGGAAATAATTGCAAATGGTGATATGAGCTGAAAATATGCTTATCCGAAGGGTATTATGAAGGTAATGATCTGTACCAGTCAGGACCGGAGACAGTCTCGGCATATGGTTTTTTTATCAGCTACCGGAAGAAAACGGCAAACGCTCGCGCTACCAGGTGCATATCGATATGGAAAGGTTCATCACCAATCCCGCAGAATGACAGATTCTTCTGCCCGGTTTAATTCATTAAAGGCAAAATTATGATAAAGCCTGGTTTCTTGAATGTTATTATTTTGACTATCTTTACTGCGAATGTAAGTTATGCTGATATAGAAATTAAATCCCCAGAAGGAGGTCGTTTAATTTTTTCCCAGGAAAAAAAGGTGAGCATTATGAAAATAATTCATGGGGGGGAATCGTTTTTTATCGTAACAATTATTCGGCAGATCTCAGTCGCAGCGACAGATATTATATAGAGGATGGTTCTTCAAAACCATCTCCCTCTGGAAAGTATCTTAATCGTAACGAGTGTCTCTGGGGGATATGTAGAGTTTGGTGATGGAGTAAAAAAATATACCGATAAGGCTTATTGTAGTGTCGTGGACATGACCAATGGTTGCATTGTTAGTGACTGGGATGGTGAGGCGTGTGGTTATAGCTGGGTGGGTAATAAAGATGTATTAGCCAGTTCAGGAGGTGTGAACGCAGATAAGTTTGACTTCCAGTCGATGTGCCCCGTGATCAATAAAATTATAGATGATTTTTCTGGAATAGATGAAAAAGATATTGCCAACCTGATTCGGTGCGACTCACCATCTAAGGAAAATGTAAATACATATCAAAGAATGGCAAAGGAAAACAAAAAAGCAAAAAGGGTTGTATTGAAATCCATTTCTGAATATCTAAGCGGAATTACCGAGATATCCACGGTGAAAACTAAGTCAAATTTGTTCACTTTGCCAAATGACAATAACAAAACCAGTGCTTACCTTGTTCCCGGAGATAAGGTAAGGGTGATACAGACGTCGCCAGATAATAAATGGATAAATATTGGCTATATCAATGCAAAAGGTTCACCCCTTATATCTTGGGTCAGGACTGAAACACTTGAGTAATAAATATTAATTTATTCTGTCCTGTATACAATAAATTAATGGAGATACAAATGTTGCAAATTATTCGAAAAGGCGACAAAACCACCCACGGCGGTTCAGTCATGACCTGTTCTGGCATCATGATATTTGGTGGGATTGGCGTGGCGCGTAAAGGTGACATGGTTTCCTGTCCGATACCTGGACATGGACCGACAACCATTATTGAAGGGAACCCTGATTATCTTGATAACGGGATCCCGGTTGCCTTTCACGGCCATAAATGTGGTTGTGGCTGCACATTGATCAGTTCTTTTGCTCCAGCAAAGGTTGCCTGAGTATGCCAGTCTTGCTGGATACCATCCCTGAAAAGGCGGCGAAGGTTCCACGACCTGATACCCGCCGCTGGCTGCTGTTCCTGGCATTTGTCATGTCAGGAGGGGTTGCGTTAACGCTCTGGAACTGGACGACAGAACGCACTGGCTTTATTTTCTGGTTTACTGCGCTGGGATTGCCTTTCTGTCTTTGGGGACTGCTTTTCTCCCTGCGCCGGTTTGCATACAAGGCAGAGCAGGTGGGGGCCGAGTCCCGGAATGTGGAGCGCGAAACGCTTATTGATCGCGAAATTTGTCGGGGTCAGCGCTGTGCCTAGATACTCGATACATGCGTTCAACATTTTTCAGGAAATAGCCCTGGTGCACTGGTGAGAGCACTTAATTATACCGTTCCAGCATCAGAGGCCTCAACGCCACGTGGTTCCAAAACCGCTGTCAGGTATGCAGCCTTAGTCAGTTTTCAGACAGATCTGAATACAGAACTCATCGCCGCCACGTCAACTCTTGTCGCCCATGTACAAAAAATTACCGACACCCTGTCGAAGGATATTCCTTGCTGCCTGATGCTGGACTGTGACGACGATATCCGACCCAGACTGGAGGAGCACTTCAGAAATGAACTCATCGCCAGAACCGGGCGGGTCTTCAGACTCCTTGCGGGCAAAGGTCTTGCGGGGTTTGATGCCTGGCTGGACCAGCGCTGGGACACTCCAGGCATTCTTGCAGGAGTGACGTTTTCATTGCCTGCTCAGCCTGATGAAGGTGACGCCGATGCTATTACCCTTGTGGTGCTCAGCAACCGTAAAGCTGTTGGTTATCCTGATGCAGTATGTCTCCATCGCCCTGAAAGGGGCCAGGAAAACCGGCTTGTAAAAACACTGGGCAGGGCACTTTTATGGGCCGCAACAGCGCCTGAAGCACTAAAAACGGCCTGGTATACAGGATCAATCCTTTCAAGCGGAAGTGGCTGGAATATGGCTTGTGAAGATAACGGGGTGACATTCAGCTTGTCAAAAGACAATCATGGTATTGATCCCGCTCTGGGATATGCTAAACGCGCCGCCCCCTGGCTTGCTATTATTCTTGCCTCTGCTGCTTGTAGCGGTAATGGCCCGCAGGTTATCGCCGCACAACCCGCCGCTGCCAAAGACGACATCTGGGTCGCCGTCATCACCAAAGAAGAAGTTCGCAAGGAATCGCCTAAGAATGTCTAAGGTAAAAGTCAAAACACTCATCGGCTCCGTTGTGACTGTCGCGTTTTTTCTGACGGTCATCGTGGCATTTCTGTTTTATGCCTTTCCGGAAAACGTGGCTTCGGCCACCGGATTTGGACCGTATGACGGCCAGCGCATACTCACATTCTGCACCATACTGGTTGCCGCAATGTTTTTACTCGGCTGGCTGACAGAGAAGGCTTTCGACTTCGCCGGTAAATCCGGGTTGTATTTCCACTGGGGGCAGAAAAAGGCTCAGTTTGTCGCTCCGGTGACGAACACTATTGCCAGTGAAGAAGATGACGATGAACCCGTCTTCAACGAGGACGCCATTTCCGAACACCTGCGCTTTCGCTATGGACGCCGCTGGCACCGTAAGGTGCGACTCCTGCTGGTAACGGGCAACCCGGACGATGTCCAGAAAGCAGCACCGGGCCTGTGTCATGACCTCTGGCAGGAAGGCGACGGTAACGTGCTGATTTATGGCGGTGACGCCCAGTCACTCCCGGATGAGATCTTTCTTTCAAAACTGAAACGTCTGCGTCCCGGTCAGCCGGTTGATGGCATCGTTCAGGTGATGAGTACCTCAGCCCTCCCGACGTATACCGAACGGGATGCCTTTTTGCGTTGTCGCCAGAAAGCCGACCACCTGCTGGGCTGGCAGGCACCTGTCTGGCTGTGGCTGACTGACAAAGCTACGAGTGCTCAGCAGGACGCAGAAACGACTGCGGCAGGGGTGATATTCGGACCGGAAGGCACCGTAAAAGAGGCGGGCGAGGCATTTTCTACATTGATGCAACGTCTGCAAAAAGCTGGTATGGCACAGGTACTGAATAATCCGGCTGATTTCGGTCTGCTCCGGTTGTCTTCCCTTCTGCGACAGGAACTGAAAGCCAGTCTGACCGTTTTACTCAGCGGGCTGATGCAGGGATCTGCGGCCTGGCGTTTACGCGGCGTGATGTTCAGCCCTGAACTGGCCATTACCGGAACAGTGCCGAACTCGCACCTCGACACGCCGACATGGAAAGCCGTTATTGATGACTGTGAAGCTGTCAGCGCCAGGAAACTGGGCTTCGGCTGGCTGAAGATGCTGCGGTTAATCTTGCTTTCCCTGATGGTCTTATGGGGGGGCGGTACACTGTTGTCTCTCATCGTTAACCGTACCCAGATTTATCAGGCGCAGGAGACGGCCAGGCAGGCAGCGGATACGGCATTACCCCTGGCTGAACGCCTGCACAACCAGCTCGTATTACAGCAATCCATTGCCCGCCTGCAACATCGTGAGGCGACCAGCGCTCCGTGGTACACCCGCTTTGGTCTTAACCAGGATAGCGACATGCTGACGGCGCTCTGGCCACTGTATGCGAAGAATAATGCGCAGCTGATGAGGGATGCCACCGCAGACCATCTCAGGCAGCAACTGAATGCCTTTGTGCAACTTCCTCCGGCCAGTGATGCCCGAGCACAGGGCACACAGCGTACCTACGATGTGCTGAAAAGTTACCTGATGCTGGCCAGACCGGACAAAGCGGACGCGGGCTGGCTGGGAAAAAGCGTGCTGGCAGCCTGGCCGAAACGCCGGAATGTGCCGGATGGCGCCTGGCAGGAAATGGCACCCAAACTGCTGGGCTTTTACGCCCAGAATCTTCCTTCACATCCGGAATGGAAAATTAAGCCCGATGCTGAATTAATCGGCACGGTACGTCAAATCCTGCTCAAACAGATTGGCCAGCGTAATGCCGAATCCGGGCTGTACCAGGACATGCTGAAGCGCGTTGCCAGCAACTGGCCTGATTTAACGCTTGCCGATATGACCGGCGACACGGATGCCTCCACCGTCTTCAGTACAGAAGAAGTGGTGCCGGGCATGTTTACCCGCCAGGCCTGGGAAGAGCAGGTGCAGGATGCAATTGAGGAGGTGGTTAAAACCCGCCGCGATGAAATCGACTGGGTGCTGACGGATAAAACCCATCAGTCCGGAAGCGATGTTTCGCCTGAAGCGTTGAAGTCAAGACTGACCGAACGTTACTTTACCGATTTCGGCAATGCCTGGCTGAATATGGTCAACAGCATCCAGTGGCACGAAGCGGCCTCGCTCTCTGACGCGATCGCCCAGCTCAATCTGATCGGTGACGTGCGTCAGTCGCCACTTGTGGCGCTGATGAACACCCTGGCATGGCAGGGAAAAACCGGCGAGAAGGGGGAAGCGCTGGCGGATTCGATAGTGGATTCGGCGAAAAAGCTGGTTGGACGGAAAAAGAACGTGAAGCAGTTTATCGAACAGGCGCAGGGACCGCGCGGTCCGCTGGACGATGTGTTTGGTCCGCTGACGGGATTCATGGAGGGAAAAGAGGGAACCGGACGTAACGGTAACCTGAGTTTTCAGTCCTGGCTTGCCCGTGTTACCCAGGTACGCCTGAAACTCCAGCAGGTCACCAGCGCGCCGGATCCACAGGCAATGTCTCAAATGCTGGCTCAGACCGTGTTCCAGGGCAAGGCTATTGATCTGACCGACACGCGTGACTACAGCAGTCTGGCGGCGGCGAGTCTGGGCCAGGAGTGGAGCGGGTTCGGCCAGTCACTGTTTGTTCAGCCGCTGGATCTGGCCTGGCGGCAGGTGCTGACCCCGGCAGCAGAAAGCCTCAATACCCGCTGGCAGACGACCATTGTCGAACAGTGGAATAAAGCGTTTGCCGGCCGCTATCCGTTTAAAGCCACCGGAAGTGATGCTTCCTTACCGCTGCTGGCTCAGTTCCTGCGCGGCGATTCAGGTCGCATCGCCACGTTCCTGAAAACCAGCCTTGGCGGCATTCTCCACCAGGAGGGGAACCGCTGGGTGGTGGATCCTTCTGCAAGCCAGGGAATGGAAGTGAGCCCGGATTTCCTGCGGGCAATTAACCAGCTGGCCGAACTGTCGGATATCGTTTTTGCCCAGGGCGATGCGGGCGTTCACTTCGAATTAATGGCGCGTCCTTCCCGCGATGTGGCCCGTATGCAGCTGACGCTTGATGAGCAGAACCTGGACTTCTTTAACCAGATGGAAAGCTGGCAGAGCTTTACCTGGCCGGGAAACACATATTATCCGGGTGTCAGCCTTCGCTGGCGCAGCGTGAACAGCGGGATGCAGCTCTACACCAGCCATCAGGGGAACTGGGGATTCATCCGGCTGCTGGATAAGGCATTAATTACACCTCTTGATGCAAGCCGCACGCAGCTGGTCTGGATCACCCCGGACGGTAATCCGCTGAAGTTTGTTATGCGCAGTGAGCTGGGTGACGGTCCGCTTGCCCTGCTGAAGCTCCAGGGATTTACACTGCCTGAAACCATCTTTACGGTTGCGGCCAGCGTTGAAGACGTCGAATAAAGATAAGACAAGGAAAAACATGAGTTCACCGGAAGCCCTGTTATCGGCATGCACCACAAACCACGAAGCGCAGCTGCGCCTTACTGAAAGCGCCTCCGGCACCCTGTCTCTCTGGGAGAACTGGTTAAAACCGGTCCGCCCCGGGGCGGAAACGGGTGACGATCCGGCCAGTGACGACGATTTCCAGCTGATGCGGGAAGAAATCAACAAACTCTCGGGCACCGATCCGGATCTGCTCTGCACCCTGGCGGAAAAAATACTGTGTGAAAGCGCCAAAGATATCCGTGTCGTCACCTGGTATACCCAGGCCCGGCTGAGCCGTGACGGCGAGAAAGGCCTGGCGGAAGGGATACTGCTGCTGGTCGCGATGTTGTGCCGCTACGGCAGACACTGCCATCCGCTGCGCCCGAATGCCCGGAAAGCTGCGCTGGAGTGGCTCAACAGTACAAAAGTACTTGATACGCTCTCGCGCTGGCCGGAAGTCGATCGGGAGGATGCTGGCCTGACGGCGGGAGCGGTCACTCTGCTGAGTAAGGTGGTCTCAGACTGGCCTGAAAATGAAAAACCCGCATTCGCTGGCCTCTGTAGCGCGCTGGAAAACCGTCTGGCGCGTTCTGGCGGGGTGACAGCGCTAATCCCCCAGAACAGCAGCACTCAGGATACCGGGCATGATGCTGTCTTTTCTCCGTCGCCACTGCTGACGGACGTAAAGTCGGGGCGCGATTTGCTGGATCAGGCAAAGATACTCTCCCGCTGGCTCGGAGAACAACCCCAGGGGTGGCTGGCCTCTCACCGGCTGATGAAAACCGTTCGCTGGGATACGGTTGACCAGATCCCGCCGCTGGACAGCAATGGACGTACCCGGCTGGTCCCGCCTAAACCAGAGTACCGGGCGCAGTTAAAGCGTCTGTACCTGCAAAAAAGCTGGGCTGAACTGGTGGAGCAGGCCAGCCAGATGTACTGCGAAGGGGTGAATCATTTCTGGCTCGATCTCCAGTGGTACCTCTGGCAGGGACTCAGCCATGCGGGACAGCCCTGGGAGAATCTGGCGGAGTCAGTCCTGCTGGATCTTCGGTTCCTCCTCAGACGTCTGCCCGGGCTTGAAAGCCTCGCCTGGAATGACGGTACCCCGTTTGCCGATGAGGTAACCACGGGATGGATTGCGGAAAAGGTCAATGAGGAAGGACTGTCATTCGGCAGTGAGCCGGTCGTGTCCGCGGCGGTAAACGGGGATGAGGTGCTGTCACTTGAGGCCGAGGCGATGGAGAAGGGTGACAGTGAGGGGCCCGAAGCGGCTCTGACCTGGCTCCAGACCCGCCCCGGACTGGACTCTCCGCGAAATCGCTGGCTGATACGTCTGCTGATGGCTCGTGTTGCGGAACAATACGGGCGTAACGACATGGCGCTTCATCTGCTGGCTGAACTAACATCCGGTGCGCCGCAGTTGACGCTGGGTGACTGGGAGCCGGGCCTGATGTTCGAAGTTCAGGCCCGCCGTCTGAAACTGTTGCGCATGAAGGCCGGCCGTAGCGAGTCCGATAAAGCCCGTCTGACGCCTGAGATGGATGCTTTACTTGCTGGACTTATTGCCATTGACCCGGCCCGTGCCATGGTGCTCTGTGTCTAATTCTCGCATTAACAATTTTAAGGAATGCCGTGCATGGATGATCTAACCCTGCGCTATTACGAAGCAGAGATGCGCTACCTGCGTGAGGCGGGTAAAGAGTTTGCCCGTGCTCATCCGGACCGGGCGGCAATGCTTAATCTCGATAAGCCTGGCGCCCGGGACCCGTATGTGGAACGCCTGTTTGAAGGCTTTGCCTTCCTGATGGGCCGTCTGCGTGAGAAGCTGGATGATGACCTGCCCGAGCTGACCGAAGGGCTGGTGAGTCTGCTGTGGCCACACTATATGCGGACTATCCCGTCGCTGGCCATCGTTGAGTTTTCACCTGACTGGCGTAGCCTGCGTCAGGCCGAGATGCTGGCTGAAGGCTTCTCCGTTCTGTCACGTCCTGTCGGGCCGCATAAAACTGCCTGTCAGTACCGGACGACCCGCGATGTGCCGCTACAACCACTGCACCTTGCAGATGCCCGCCTGCACACTGAAACCGATGGACGCTCTGCTATCCGATTGCGCTTCGAATGCCCTGAAAAAGTGGACTGGAGTAAAGCCGGGATCAACAAGGTCGCCATATTCATTAACGCAGAGAGTCCGGTGAGTTCTGCGCTGCATCTGGCAATGACCCGTCGTGTACACGCCATGTATGCCCGCCATGCCGGGACGCATACCGAACGTCATCAGTTTGATGGCTGGTGCAAACCCATGGGCTTTGATGACAATGACGGCCTGTGGAAGAAAGCTGATACAGCCTTCAGTGGTTACCAGCTGCTGCTGGAGTATTTCAGCTTCCGTCCAAAGTTTATGTTTGTTGAGCTGCACGGCCTCGACACCATCGGGCTCACTGCGGCCAGCACCTGGTTTGAAATCGACATTGTACTCAGTGAAGCCTGGTCATCCGATCTGCCTTTTGAGACGGAAAACTTCCGGCTGCACTGTGCGCCGGTTATCAATCTCTTTACTCTGGAAGCCGACCCGCTGACGCTAAACCCGCTGGAGAACGAATACCTGCTCAGGCCATTGCGTCTTCAGGATGGTCACACCGAGATTTACAGCGTCGATAATATTCACGGCGCGGTGAAGAATGGCAAGCACCCTTATGTACCGTTCACCAGCTTCCGACACCGGGGCGGTATGATGCGCCACGATGCCCCTGAACGTTATTACCACACCCGCGTGAAACGCGGTCCCTCTGGCCTGTATGACACCTGGTTAATTCTCGGTGGGCGCTCGTTCGAACTGGAGCAGTTGTCCGAAAAACCGGAGTCCCTCTCGATGCGAATAACCGGGACCAACGGTCAGCTTCCGCGTAAGGCGCTGGAAAGTACCCTGCTGGACAGGGTGGTCAAATCCGGCAAGGTGCCCGTCAGGCTTCTGAACCTCACAGCACCGACGATGCCGCTTTACCCCCCGGCAAACGATCGTTTTCACTGGCGGGTGATGAGTCACCTCGGGTCAAACTTCCTCAGCATGATGGACAATCCGGAGGTTCTTCGGGGAACGCTGGCGCTCTATGACTGGACTGACGATGAGATGAACCGCCGTCGGCTTGAAGCAATTGTCGCCGTGAAGCACACCCTGATCCGCCGTTTTGAGAAGGGCTTTATGCTGCGGGGCGTGGACATTGAGGTCACGCTGAATATGGACAATTTTGCAGGCGAGGGCGATGTGAATCTCTTCGGCGAGATGCTGCACCGGTTCTTCGCGCTCTATGCCGATATTCACCTCTTTAACCAGCTCACGCTGGTACTGCAACCGACAGGGAAACGACTGAGATGGCGCGAGAATCACAGCCAGCACGTACCGGGCTGACGTTAGCTCTTGATAAAGACATCTGGCGGGTCAATTTCTATCGTTTCTGCCAGTTGCTGGAGCAGGAAAATCCGGACGCGCCAAAACTGGGCACCACCAGCCATCCGGGCAACGACCCGGTACGTTTCAGACCCTGGCCGGGAATGGGTTTCCCGGTCAGCACCCTGAAAGCGGTTGAGACCGACGAAGACCACCCGACATTGCCCCCAACGGTCCGCACGACTTTTCTGGGGATGTATGGCGTGGACTCCCCTCTGCCGACGTCTTATCTGGATGACATTGCGCAGCGCCGGGAAGGCTATGAGGCGGTCACCTCGTTTCTGGATATCTTCAGCCACCGGATCACAACGCAGTATTACCGCATCTGGCGAAAATACGCGTATCCGGCCACCTTTGAGGCGGGTGGTCACGATGCCACCTCGCAGTGTCTGCTGGGACTGGTGGGACTCGGTATACCGGGCACGGCTGATCGGGTGGCAACGCCGGTTTCCCGCTTCCTGGCCCTGCTGGGGACCATGCGATTGCCCACCCGCAATGCTGAAGGCATCCGGGCTCTGGTGAGCCTGCTGGCACCGAATACCCGGGCAATTATCACCGAACCCGATCCGGTTAAGGTCCATATTGATAACCGCAGCGGGCTGGGTACCGGAAACCGCGTCCGTCTTTCACAGCGGGCCACGCTGGGTAAAACGGGCAGGGAAGCCTGTAGCAGAGTGCTGTTGACACTGGTCACGGAAGATCCCGGCGAAGCCGAAGGCTGGTTACCCGGTGGCATCCTCCATACCGATTTGCTGGTCCTGATGCGCGTCTATCTTGGTTACCGCAGCAATGCCCGACTGCGCCTCACTGTACCCGTGTGGTTGTTGCCTGAGCCACGCCTTGGCAAAGGCAGGCGTATTCAGCTCGGGCGCACCGGACTGCTCGGACTGAAGGACGGCAGACTCAGCGATAACCGGGAAACACTGACTGTCAGTCTGGGCTGCTATGAAGGGCTCCGGTGTTCTGCGTTCCCTCCCGCTGAAGACGGACATTACCGCTTCGACTAAATACGTATTCACATTCTCAATAAAGGAACTTTTGAATGGCAACAGTAACCCGCTGGCGGGCGCTGACGCTTATTGCCTGTGGTCTGCTCGCAGGCTGCGGTCTGACACAGACCGTCACGGACGGTACGGTCAGCATCACGAAATCCATCTTCTACAAGAAAATTAAAACGCTGCATCTGGATTTTACCCCGCGCAAGGCCATAAACGCCGATGGCGCACAGACGCCGCTGGCGACGATGGTGCGGGTCTACCAGCTTAAAGACCGTAAGAATATTGATACAGCAGACTACCAGACGCTGCTGCGTAAGGCCGATACGGTACTGAAAGAGGACGAGCTGGCGACAAAAGAGCTGCTGGTGATGCCCAACGGCAGCGTGACGCTCAATATGCCCATGGATGAAGACGCTGAGTTCGTGGCGGTGGTGGGGCTGTTTAACCGCCCGGACATGAAGGATAACCGCTGGCGCCTGGTGCTGACTCGTGACGACCTCGACCCGGATACCCCCCGCACCATCGAGCTGGGCGAGGGCTGGCTCAGCCTCGTGCCGGTAAAGGAGTGATGTGATGGATAACTGGCTGGCGCTTTTCGACGGACAGACCCGATATTTTCTGGATATTAATGACAGTACCGTGACGGCGGATGTTTTGCGCTTTCGCGGAAGGGAAGCCCTGAGCGAGCCGTTCAGATGGGACATCGAGTTCACCTCCGGGCAGGCGAACATTCCCCCGGAACAGGTGCTGATGAAATATGCGTCGCTGCGGATGCGGAGCGGCAAAAATGTTCACGGCATAGTGACCCGTCTGGAGTGGCTTTCCACCACTGCCGACCAGTCGCATTACCGGGTGGAGCTGAGTTCCCGTCTGGCGCTGCTCAGCCGCACCCGCCAGTGCCGCATTTTCCAGCACCAGGCCGTACCGGAGGTGGTGGAGCAGGTTCTGCGTCAGCACGGGCTGGAAGGGCCGGACTTTGAGTTTCGTCTGGAGCGCAGCTATCCGGCGCGGGAGCTTATCACCCAGTGGCGGGAGACGGATTTACAGTTTATCCAGCGCATTCTGTCAGAGGTGGGAATTTACTGGCGAACGGAGATGGATGATGTGCGCGGTCTGGATACGTACATTTTTGCCGACAGCCAGCTTAACTACCGGTTTGATGTGCGCCTGCCTTACCGTGAGCCATCGGGTCTGTTCGACGGGGCGGCAGAATCGGTCTGGGATGTGCGGACCTGGCACAACATTGCCACCGGCACCGTCGCCACGCGGGATTACAACTACCGGACTTCCTCCACGCCGATGGATGCGACGGTCAGCGTACGCAGTGATGCGGTGACGACGGGTGAGCACTACCGCTACAAAGCTCCGTACCGGGAAGCAGGCGACGACAGCGACCCGGAGCCGGAAACCGAATCCGGCGCATTTTATGCCCGGCTTCATCACGAGCGGGAACTCAATAAATCAGTCCGTATCCACCTGTTCAGCAACGCCTCCGTACTGTCACCCGGTCAGGTGCTGGAGCCGCAGGGCGATGTCATTACGGCCCTGAAAGAGGGGGGCATCCTCACGCTGGTGACCTTCCGGGGAGCGCGGGATTCCCGCCTGCACGTGTCGGTGTGGGGCATGCCCTACACAGAGCGCTACTGTTTTCGCCCGGCGGAAGTTTCGCGCCCGGAAATCCACGGCAGCCTGCCCGCCCGCATTGAGAGCCGGGAGAAGAATGATATTTATGCGCATCTGGACGACCAGGGCCGCTACCGCGTCAGGCTGGACTTTGACCGGGACGAAGCTGAGCAGGGTTTCGCATACCTGTGGCTGCGGATGGCGAAACCGTATGCCGGAGAGACGTACGGCTGGCATACGCCGCTCACCGACGGGACCGAAGTTGCCATCGCGTACAGCAACGGCGACATCGACCTGCCATATATCTCTCACGCCCTGCACGACTCAGAACACCCGGACCCCGTCACCCGCGACAACCACACCCGCAACGTGCTGCGCACCCCCGCGAACAACAAGCTGCGGATGGAGGATAAGCGCGGGGAGGAGCACGTCAAACTCGCCACGGAATACGGCAAAACGCAGCTGAACAGCGGACATCTGGTGGACAGCCAGGGGCAGCGTCGCGGTCAGGGAACGGAGCTGCGCACCGATGAGTGGGGAACCCTAAGAGCAGGCAAGGGATTGTTTGTCAGTGCGGATGCGCAGGCGAAAGCGCAGGGTGATGCGCTGGACATGGATGCCGCACTTAAGGAAATCGACCGGCTTAACCAGCAACTGCAACAGCTGGAAATGGCGGCAGAGCAGGCGCAGGCGCTGAAAGCGGATGTTGACAGCCAGATACGGATGTTCGAACAGCGGCTGAAACCGCTCAATGAGGCGCTGCTGATGTCCGCCCCGGAAGGGATGGCGCTGACCAGTGGTGAGCATCTGCAAATTGCCGCCAGCAAAAACGTCGCCATTAATGCTGGCGGAGATATCAGCACAGGCGCTATGGGCAATCTGACCCTGCTTACCGGAGAGAAGCTGGGGCTCTTTGCCCGTACCGGTCAGCTGAGCGTCAAGTCAGGGGAAGGGCCGGTGGAGGTCCAGGCGCAGAACGCCAACATGCGGCTGTTTGCGGAGAAAAAGTTGACGATGAGTTCGGCGAGTGACATCTCGTTTGCCGGGAAAAAGCGTATCACGCTTATCGGTGGTGGTAGTTATCTGAAGCTTGAGGCCGGGAAGGTCGAGTATGGCACGACGGCGATGTATTTGCGCAAAGTGAAAAGGACGATGACGGCAGGGTAAACGACCTACCAATTGCGTCATTGAAGCAGATGGCAATGATCACTCAGTATTGCGACAGAACGTTAAGTTTCTCTTCAAATGTCAACTATCGTGTTGAAACGTCAGATGGAGAGGAATTACTTTCTGGCTCGGGTACAAATGGATATATCGACAAGAGTGATAGTGAATCTGAGTACTGGGTCTTTTTAAGCTCAGTGATAATTCAATGAAAAAAATCAGTATTGAAGTCGATGGAAAACCTTATCTAATCTTTACAAAAGATGAAAAGACTGAATTGGGAATAAAAGGTAATACTACGCCTGAAAAAGATGAGGAAACACATGAAATCTACGTGCCAAATATCTTAATAATTACAAGGAAAAATGCTGATGTATTATTTGTTTTGCGAGGTGGGGAAAATGATTCTTTTGCAATAATGACAGTTCAAGATCTGTATGATAAATTTCAGTATCAATGGTTTGAACCGTTAGCTGATAACTATCGAGAATTGTTATATGTTAACGAAGCTGATTACGCAAAAAAACCTACAAAATATTCAATTGGGATAATATTGTGGAATTTTCCGTTATTGACAGAACGCCTTTGGCGTTTCGTCCAAAAGGCGAGGGTGACTGGAAAATAATCGCCTGGGTGGTGACAGTTATCTCCTCGTAATGATAAATAAAATTCCATATTGGACAGATGCGGTTGGGCAAATACCTTTCGCCACAGACACATATAGAATGGTAAAAAAGATACCATCAACAGTTGAAACAGGTATGATATGGGAAACTGGTAAACGTACTGATATAAATAATATATATGATAATTTCTTTGTGCTTCGAGGGACTTTATATGCAAGCCAAAGATTTACATATAGCATTAAATCTGGGTGAGGTACTTACCCTGCGGTGAATGTTGTTGAGCAAGACAATGGTACATCAGCTGATGCACTAGGTAACCCGATAACCTCAGAAGAGTATGCTAAATATGCGGATTGGAATAAATAAAAATATAAATTCACTTAATGGCAAATTACTGATCGGCTTGCTAGCCTCTATGATCTATAGAATTCTAACCATTTTAATTTCTTTATTTTATGCCAATTTTTTTAATCCACACAAAATCCACATATCAACAAACCTCTATGGCTTTTATGTATATTTGCTTCTTGTGTTTTTCATATTGATATCAGCAGTTATTCCTAGGTGAGTAATAAGTGTCACAGTAGCAATAAGTTCAACTCTGCTATTGGGGATGGATATCTTCAGAGCTGATTTGCCATATAGGGCGTTATTGTTTATTTTCTCTTCTTCTTTGTCTTATCTATTTGTTTTCTTCTCAAATAGTCAGTTGAAAAAAGTATCTTCTGGGTCATACGCAACCAAAGTAGTAAGGCGACTTAAATACATTCTGCTAATTGTTTATCCTGCATATCTCTTCTTTGAAGTGGAAATGTTTAGGAATGTGTCATTATTCATTGCCTGCGTTATATCTTTGACTTTCTTTATATCTTTTTTAAATAGAAAGTTAAAATAACATTTATTGTTCAATCAATGTACGAGTCTTTGAATGGCAACAGTAACCCGCTGGCGGGCGCTGACGCTTATTGCCTGTGGTCTGCTCGCAGGCTGCGCTCTGACACAGACTGTCACGGACGGTACGGTCAGCATCACGAAATCCATCTTCTACAAGTAAATTAAAACGCTGCATCTGGATTTTACCCCACGCACGGCCATTAACGCCGATGGCGCACAGACGCCGCTGGCGACGATGGTGCGGGTTTATCAGCTCAGGGATCGTAAAGCAGTTGATGCCGCCGATTACCAGACGCTGCTTCGCAATGCCGATACGGTCTCTTAAAGACGACGTACTGGCGTCAAAATCGGTGCTGGTGATGCCTAAAGCCAGCGTGACTCTCAATATGCCCATGGATGAAGATGCTCAGTTCGTGGCTGTGGTGGGACTGTTTAACCGCCCGGATCAGAAGGATAACCGCTGGCGCCTGGTACTGACCCGTGACGATCTTGACCCGGACAAACCCCGCACGATTGAACTGGGTGATGGCTGGCTCAGCCTCGTGCCGGTGAAGGAGTGACGTGATGGATAACTGGTTAGCGCTTTTTGACGGACAGACCCGATATTTTCTGGATATCAATGACAGTTCAGTGAAGCTGGATGTTCTGCGCTTTTACGGCAGGGAAGCACTGAGCGAACCATTCCGCTGGGGCATCGTGTTCACAACGTTTCAGGCGAACATTCCCCCGGAACAGGTGCTGATGAAATATGCCTCCTTCCGGATGCGGAGCGGCAAAAGTGTGCACGGCATGGTGACCCACTTGGATTGGCTTTCCACCTCAAAGGACCAGTCTCACTAACTTATCATTCATTTGAATAAGGTAGATATGGAGGAATATGTTTACTGGAAAGTGGTGAATATAAATCCATAGCTTTATAAAAAAAACGTGCTGCTTCATGTTGATATCAGTTTTCTTCTTTTGCGTTTTGCTAATGGTGATTAAGATCATGGCTTATCAAAACGCAATCAAGAATGATTCTATATGGAGTCGAGAAAATAAATGCGAACTGAATACTTATATTCCTGACTATCGACTATATGGTGGTATCGGGAGAGTATTACGGTTGTTTTCCAATCAATCTTTTTTTGTTGTATATGATTCCAATGGGAATAAAATAAAAAGCTCTGCATGGCACTTTTGGCAAGCTCAGTTCTCTGATTCGGTTGCACTAGAATGGCACGGGCAATATGCAATGTATCCAACAAGTGAAGGGTGGGCTGGATGGAAAATTCCAGAGTGTGGTTAACGTTTAAAATGCCAATTCCCTTCGCCCCCTTGGTCAGAATTGACCTGGAAACGCGATTAAGGCAATGAAATAGTATGGGCTATAGCGACTTATTACCATAAGTACGGTAAGGATCATATCAGTATCCGGTCATACTAATCGCTGATACGGATGAATATAAACTCTTAACAAATGGGTGAATACTGAAAGGTTGCTCTGGCGGCCAGTGTAATGGCAAAGACAGGTAAGACCAGGACTCACTACACCTGAATCAGTCACGGGGCTTAAAGCCGCGAAGGAAATAAGGCGTGAGTCAGCGAATTACATTTGGGCTGGCAGCGTTATAGCTGCAAATAAGCCAGGAATAATGCTGAACCCTACCCGTCAATGTCTAAACAATGGATGCTTTGCAAACGGAATGTGTTCATATAATGACTTATGCCACAGGGACACAACACGCCATCGCTTTATGAAATGCTGAGCGGTAATTTCTCAGGAGGCCTGAGCCTCAACCAGGTCAGCGAACAGAATCAGGTGATTTTATCGGTACTCGATAATATGCAGCGGGTACTTAACTGCCGCGCCGGTACGCTGGCTCACCTGCCGGACTACGGCCTGCCGGATATGACAAAAATTCTCCAGGGAATGCCCGGGACCGCCCACCAGCTGATCACCACACTGTCGGCCGTGTTGCTGAAATACGAGCCGCGCCTGAGCCGGATTAACGTGGTGATGCAGGAACAGATTCAGCCCGGTGAACTCCGCTACGCCATTGACGCGGAGCTGAAGGGGGTGGGGCTGGTGCGCTACGGCAAGGAATTTATGCCCGAGGGCAGGGTATTAATCCGTCATCTGAAACAACAGCAATACCTCGATGCACGAGCCGCCATCTAGTTCTTACTCAGGTTAAAACAGTTATGACAATAAATTCTGAACGCCAACTTAAAACCGGCGGGGATCCGCGCACGCTTGCGGATTACGCTGCCTTGCGCGACGAAATGAACAAGCTCACCCATCCGGCACGCCCGGATGTTAACTGGCAACACGCGGAAACTCTCTGTCTGTCACTGTTTGAGCATAACGGTGTGGAGCTACAAACGGCTGCCTGGTATACGCTCGCCCGCACGCATCTCGCCGGACTCTACGGCATGAATGAAGGGCTGGCGCTACTGGCTGCCCTGGTCGTCCGCCAGTGGGGTAGCCTCTGGCCACAGCCTGTCCATGCGCG
This sequence comes from Enterobacter cloacae complex sp. IR5441, assembly GCF_049238215.1. Taxonomy (NCBI): domain Bacteria; kingdom Pseudomonadati; phylum Pseudomonadota; class Gammaproteobacteria; order Enterobacterales; family Enterobacteriaceae; genus Enterobacter; species Enterobacter cloacae complex sp. IR5441. Next base: position 70,329 of record NZ_JBMKIA010000003.1, on the reverse strand, counting down.
AGTTGAAATCCTCAGCGCACTGAGCAAACGCCTGCAACAGGTGGTGAGAACGCTGACGTTGACGTATGCCGATTTAGGGCAGCTTTATCAGGCTGAGGAGAATCTGAACGCTCTGAGTGACATGTTGCAGCGCCTCGAACTTAAGCATGCTGCTCAGCTTGATGCCCTGCGCACGATGATGCAGAACGCAGCAGTGCGTCTGGAAAACAGCGAAAATACGGGCGTAAGTCTGCCGGGTAACGCGGTGGGGGCCGCGGAACTTCACCTCACAGAACCGACAGAGCGTTGTAAATGGGTTTATGTGGTTCAGCCCGAGCCGTTGCCGAATAAAGAGCCTCCTGTACCCGTGAAGCAGTGGAAGCCATTTGCTGCGGGTATGTTGTTCATGCTGGTGGCTGCCAGTGTTGTCGCAGTGGGATGGCAGACGATGCATGCGCCAGATTCAGTACAAACACAGCTGACCGCGTCCCTGACTCCTTTACCTGAAGGACTCTCTACAGCACAGTTGCAGGCGCTGCAACAAACGTCACCGCCACCTGAACCGGGGATCAGCAAGACACAGCAGCTGTTAGCGCAGCTTTTATACCTGAAACCAGACTGGGCAGTAAGCTACGGCGACCGTCTGGTGCAGCAGGCGCTGACGCTGTGGCCTGAAGAGGCCAAACCCCTGGCGCAGCGGTGGCACAAGCAGATTAGCGTTGCCGGACTTGCAGAGTCAGAGCTGAATGGCTGGCATCAGGGAATGACGCAGTTACAGCAGTTGACGAACAGGCTAAACGCGCTGGATGAACAGAAGGGGAAGTACATGACGGTCAGCGAACTGAAATCAGCCGTGTTTGCCATGTCGCAGTCCTTCAGCCATACCGTTCCGCTTGAGGAGCAGCTTCGTCTGCTTTCCATTTTACCTGCCGGGCAACCCGTGTCAGCAGCGCAGCTAAACCAGACCGAACAGCATCTTCAGCAGTTGATTGCCAGCTATGCCCTGCTGAAGCACCAAAAAGAATAATGAGACTGGCGAAAAACACGGAGTTGACATGTCAGCAAGAGAGCGTTTTTTTAAGAAAGTGCAGCAGAGCATCGGGGACAAACCAATCTATGTTAATACGGCTGAGGCCGAAGTCAGGGCGTTTTGTGAGCGGATGGAGGATCTTGCACAGCAAATCATTACATGGTTTGAAGGTTCTGGTATTGAAATAATTTTATCTAAAAAACATATCACCGATTTAAGTACGGTTGGCTATAGCCTCAGTAGCGGTATATGCCGTTATGCCATTACGACGATCATTTTGCAAAATGGGGATCGCAGCGTCACCATTATGCCAGAACAGGTGATCAGGGGGCCGGAGAAGGGGTGTGTGACGATGAGTATTAATGTCCCCGATAGTCTGTCGGGGGCGAGGATATTCCATTTAAGCATGGCGCCTGATACAGGCTGGTATATTCGTCGCGGGCATCAAAGTGCAAAAGAGAATATTCTCATGAATGAGGACTGCTTTTTCCAGGCTATCGACTATCTGGCCTGAACGTAAGCCACTCTAACGGGAGGGGAGCGTATTAACTACGTTAACTTATTAAGCACCACTAAACAACGGCGCCCTACAGTACCCCTCCTTAAATATATAATTGCCATTTTTGAAGGGGTATCAGCAACCAAACGACAAGCCAGACATTTAGCGTAAAACATGCTTTTTGTCCGCCTTAAGTAAAACTGCGAAAATCAAACTGCAAAACAACAAACCAGCGACGAACGTGAGGACAAATTTGTATGGCAATGCTATAACCCTTAATGCCAACCAAAATATAATGCCCCAGGAAAACGTATGCTAAGAAATATTAGTGTCAGAACGTTCATTGTCTATTTCCTTTTATGTGTATTTTTGGTAAGTGATGGAGTTATAGCGCTATTTTCACGGAATTCTTCGCTTTTTATTGCAGTCATAATTGTACAATTCATCGCCTTATTTTTACTCTGGGCGTACATGACCAAATATCTTGTGACGCCGATCAATACGGTGAAAAAAAGTATTGAAGAAGTGACGTCAGGCAAACTTGGCGTGTCGATACCTGAATTTGGCAACAACTGTGCGGGACGACTGATCCCGGGGATTAATAGTCTCTCCAGCAACATTGCAACGCTGGTCCGTGAGATCCGCGCCTCCTCGCAAACCGCGATGACCCTGTCAGATCAACTCTCTTCACGCAGCGCGCAGCTTTCCGTCAAAACAGAACAGCAGTCAGCTTCGCTGGTGCAAACGGCAGCCAGCATGGAAGAGATGGCTGCAAGTACAAAAAATAATGCCGACAATACCCGTTTAGCCAGCGAGCAGGCGAATATCGCGACGTTACAGGCGCGTAAAGGCGGAGAATTAATGGGGCAGGTCGCGAACAATATGCAGTCGATTACCGACTGCGCCCAGCAAATGACAGAGATTATCTCGCTGATTGACGGTATCGCTTTTCAGACCAATATTCTGGCGCTTAACGCCGCCGTTGAAGCGGCAAGAGCGGGCGACCATGGTAAAGGGTTTTCTGTGGTCGCGGGTGAGGTGAGAAGCCTGGCGCATCGTAGCGCCGAAGCGGCAAAAAATATTAAGTCACTGATTGAAGTTACCAGCCATAACGTGACGCAGGGCGTTAACGTGGTCTCTGAAGCCGAAAAAAACATGCATGACATTGTTACCGGTTCGGGCAATGTGAGCAGACTGATGGATGAAATATCCGCCTCAACATCAGAACAGGAAAAAGGTATTTCACAAATTACGCAGGCATTGTCAGAGCTTGAACGCGTAACGCAGAGCAACGTGTCGATGGTTGAGGAACTCAATGGATCGTCAGATGTGCTGCGCAATCAGGTGATTGAGCTCCAGACACGAACACGTAATTTCCGTCTGGAAAATGAGTTCCAGACTGACAATGCGTTAAGAAGCCGCGAATGGGCGGTGAATTCCTGAACGTATTCAGGACGATGCCTCACATAATTATTGCTTAACCCTCGGCGAAAGCTAGACTGACACCGAAAGAGATAAAACGGTGGAGGCGCTGTGGAGAGCATTAAAGGGTCTGAGGTTAACGTACCTGACGCAGTTTTTGCATGGGTGTTTGATGGACAAGGCGGCGCAAGGCCGCTTGAAGATCAGGATCACATCGACAGCGAACATCCATGCTGGCTGCACCTCAACTACACGCACCCGGACAGCGCCGAGTGGCTCGCGTCCACGCCGCTACTGCCCAACAACGTTCGGGATGCGCTGGCGGGAGAAAGTCTCAGACCCCGCGTCAGCCGCATGGGTGAGGGGACGTTAATTACGCTGCGTTGTATAAACGGCAGTACGGATGAGCGTCCGGATCAGCTGGTGGCAATGCGTGTTTATATGGATGAACGGCTGATTGTTTCCACCCGCCAGAGAAAAGTGCTGGCGCTGGATGATGTCATTAACGATCTGAAAGAGGGCACGGGGCCTACGGATTGCGGCAGCTGGCTGGTGGATGTGTGTGATGCGCTGACTGATCATGCCAGCGAGTTTATAGAAGAACTTCACGATAAAATCATCGATCTGGAAGATAACCTGCTCGATCAGCAAATCCCCCCCCGTGGTTTTCTGGCGCTGCTGCGTAAGCAGCTCATCGTGATGCGCCGCTATATGACCCCTCAGCGCGACGTTTATGCGCGGCTGGCCAGCGAACGCATGAGCTGGATGAACGACGATCAGCGCCGCAGAATGCAGGATATCGCTGACCGGCTCGGACGTGGACTGGACGAGATTGACTCATGTATTGCCAGAACGGCAGTCATGGCGGATGAGATAGCCCAGGTGATGCAGGAGTCGTTAGCCAGGAGAACGTACACCATGTCGCTGATGGCGATGGTCTTTTTACCGAGTACCTTCCTGACGGGGTTGTTTGGCGTAAACCTCGGAGGGATCCCCGGCGGTGAATATCACTATGGCTTCACCACGTTTTGCGTCATGTTAGTGGTTTTGATTGGGGGTGTTGCATGGTGGTTGCATCGTAGTAAATGGCTGTAAATTTACGCTTTTCTGAGGCAGAGTCGGCTTCAAAACGACATTTTAATTGAGCGAAGTCAATAAACTCCGACCATGTTCGGTGCAATATTACTCCCGCAGGTGAATGCAACGTCAAGCGATGGGCGTTGCGCTCCATATTGTCTTACTTCCTTTTTTTGAATTACTGCATAGCACAATTGATTCGTACGACGCCGACTTCATAGTCGGCTTTTTTTTTGCCTCCTGTTTATCTGCGTCTACCCTTTAGGGGTCAGCACCCTAATCTGGAGGAAAAGATGAGTATGCTACTTGCCCTGCAACGCCTCAACACCTGGCAGTCCGATCCGGTGCCCACCGATCCGACGCCGATACCCGATCCTGTCCCACGTCCGCAGCCGATGCCGGATCCGCCGCCCGATGAAGAACCGATTAAATTGTCGCATCGTTAGCGCATATCTGCGAGGATACGCGCCATCTGACTGCAATCATTACCACGAGAGTATATTGTGACCGCTTTTTCCACGCTGAACGTTCTGCCTGAAGCCCAACTGACTAACCTGAATGAGTTGGGCTACCTCACTATGACCCCTGTCCAGGCCGCCGCGCTGCCGGCTATCCTTGAAGGCCGTGACGTGCGCGTGCAGGCGAAAACCGGCAGTGGAAAAACGGCTGCATTCGGGCTAGGCCTGTTACAACACATTGATGCAACCCTGTTTCAGACTCAGTCCCTGATACTCTGCCCGACGCGCGAGCTGGCCGACCAGGTCGCGGGTGAGCTGCGTCGTCTGGCGCGTTTTTTGCCTAACACTAAAATTTTAACGCTCTGCGGCGGGCAACCGTTCGGTGCGCAGCGCGATTCCCTTCAGCACGCGCCGCATATCATTGTGGCAACGCCGGGCCGTCTGCTCGATCACCTGCAAAAAGGCACCGTTTCACTCGATGCACTGCAAACGCTGGTGATGGATGAAGCTGACCGCATGCTGGATATGGGCTTCAGCGATGCGATTGACGAAGTGATCCGCTTTGCGCCAGCCACGCGCCAGACGCTGCTCTTTTCTGCCACCTGGCCCGAGGCGATAGCGGCGATCAGCGGGCGCGTGCAGAAGAACCCGCTGACCATTGAAATTGATACTGTCGATGCGTTACCGGCGATTGAGCAGCAGTTCTTCGAGACATCGCAGCACGGCAAGATTCCACTGCTACAAAAATTGCTGAGCCAACACCAGCCAGCGTCCTGCGTGGTGTTCTGTAATACCAAAAAAGATTGTCAGGCGGTGTGCGATGCCCTGAATGATGCCGGACAGAGCGCATTATCGCTGCATGGCGATCTGGAACAGCGCGATCGCGATCAGACGCTGGTGCGTTTCGCTAACGGCAGCGCACGCGTGCTGGTTGCAACGGATGTGGCGGCCCGTGGCCTGGATATTAAATCGCTTGAGCTGGTGGTGAATTTCGAACTGGCATGGGATCCGGAAGTGCATGTCCACCGCATCGGGCGTACCGCGCGCGCAGGTAACAGTGGTCTCGCCATCAGCTTCTGCGCACCTGAAGAGGCGCAGCGCGCCAATATTCTTGCGGAAATGCTGCAACTGAAACTCAACTGGGTGAATACCCCTGGTAATATCAGCATCGCTCCGCTGGCGGCGGAAATGGCCACCCTGTGCATCGACGGCGGTAAAAAGGCCAAAATGCGTCCCGGTGACGTTCTGGGGGCGTTAACTGGGGATATCGGTCTCGACGGGGCAGATATTGGCAAGATCACGGTCCATCCTGCGCATGTCTACGTAGCGGTTCGCCAGTCGGTTGCGCATAAGGCCTGGAAACAGTTGCAGGGCGGGAAGATTAAAGGGAAGACCTGCCGCGTTCGACTGCTGAAATAAGCTTAAAACGCGTCTCAGAAATGATATCTGAGACGCTGCCAGGTTACTTGACTTCTACCACGTTCAGGCGCAGTTCATCGAATTGCGCATCCTCTTCCTCTGGCTGCCAGCCAGCAGGCTGCATCGGGATCTCTTCGCGGTCAAACGCCAGATCCCCGCCATTCACCACCTCTGAACCGTGGTTAATCCCTTTGAAATCGAACAGTTCAACGTCGGCCAGGTGCGAAGGCACCACGTTCTGCATGGCGCTGAACATGGTTTCGATGCGGCCCGGATAGCGTTTATCCCAGTCACGCAGCATGTCGCCAATGACCTGACGTTGCAGGTTCGGCTGTGAGCCGCACAGATTGCACGGAATGATAGGGAAGGCTTTGGCCTGGGAGAAACGCTCAATGTCTTTCTCGCGGCAGTAGGCGAGTGGGCGGATCACGATGTGTTTGCCGTCGTCGCTCATCAGCTTCGGTGGCATTCCCTTCATTTTGCCGCCATAGAACATATTCAGAAACAGCGTTTGCAGAATGTCGTCCCGGTGATGACCAAGCGCAATCTTGGTGGCGCCCAGTTCGGTTGCGGTGCGGTACAGAATGCCGCGACGCAAACGTGAGCAGAGCGAGCAGGTCGTTTTGCCCTCTGGGATCTTCTCTTTAACAATGCCGTAGGTATTCTCTTCTACGATTTTGTACTCAACGCCCAGGTTCTCAAGGTACTCCGGCAGGATATGCTCCGGGAAGCCCGGCTGTTTCTGATCGAGGTTAACCGCGACCAGGGAAAAGTTCACCGGTGCGCTTTGCTGTAGATTGCGCAGGATCTCCAGCATGGTGTAGCTGTCTTTACCGCCCGACAGGCAGACCATGATGCGATCGCCTTCTTCAATCATGTTGAAGTCTGCAATGGCTTCGCCCACGTTACGGCGCAGTCGCTTTTGCAGTTTATTCAGGTTGTACTGTTCTTTCTTGTTAATTTCTTGATTTTGTTGCATCTATTCGTTACTCAGATCTCAAATGGGGCACAGGGTGAGGAAAACGATTTCAAAGCGTCAGCTTCGTGTTCATCTCTTCTATCCATGTAGCATAGATTTCATACACCATCTGCGCATGTACGTGCCCCATCTGGTTAGCGATAAAAGACGGGTTTGCGGCTACCGGTAAAAACCAGCATGCGAAAGTGTGTCGTGTATGGTACGGATTGCAGCGCCGAATGCCAGCACGATTTACAAATGAGCTCCACAGGAGAAGTTTGGTTAAGACTGAAGGGTTGTCTACACTTACAGCTTACGCAGTAAAAACGGAGGTGAAAATGACTGACCGTCCCGTTAATGGTGACCATCCTGATTATAATCCCAGCCCGGATAACCCGGACAAGGATGGAAAAAAACCGAAAGATGATCCTGGCTCAGCGCCTGAATCAGGCGATAAAGATCCAGAGTAATGACCTGCCGCCTTTTCGAAGGCGGTTTTAACACCCATTCGGCCTCTCTACGCGCACCGCTATTCATGTTGTCCTCTTCAACGTTGTCTGATAACCGCTCAGAACCCCTACTGTTTTGCCTGGCGAAAAGCTGAGATAAAGCACGGATCTCATTCCCGCGTACCAGCGCGTTTTACATTTCTCCTGCTACGCTTTTGAGGGGGACAAGGGAGCGCTTCTATGAAAAATAAAGACGAGCAGACAGGATTAGTTGGGCTGGCGATTGGTGCCGCCGTTATCGGGCTGGTTTCATCCCAGAAGATCATCAACCGTGAAAGTATTGTCGCTGAGCTGGTAAGGCTCGGCAGGCAGAAGGGGGATGGTGTCGAAGATGAGGTCTTTTTAAAAGCGGCTGAGTTAGTGAGAAAAGGAGTATAACGATGGCTGACATTCGTCATGCACAGTGTCATTGTGGGGCGGTGAAATTTACGGTTGAGCTGTCGGACGGCCTGAATACCGCACGTCGATGTAGCTGCTCGTTTTGCAGGATGCGTGGGGCGGTAGTGGTTTCAGCGCCTTTGACGGGCATTAAGGTGACGCAGGGCGCGGACACGCTCACAGAGTACCGTTTCAACACCGGCACGGCGCGCCATTTCTTCTGTTCGATCTGCGGTATTTACACGTTCCACCAACGACGTTTCAATCCCAATGAATATGGTGTGAATGTCGCCTGTCTGGAAAATGTCACGCCATTCGACTTCCCGGAAGTGGTGGTAATGGATGGAGTAAATCACCCTATGGATGGCGACAGCGGGGTATTTGGCTATCTCTCTTTCCGCAAAGAACAGGCGAAACAGCGATAAAATTAGCCCGCAGATCGCTGCGGGCTAACGGGATTAGAACTGGTAAACCAGACCTAAAGCTACGATGTCATCCGTACCGATGCCATTGTTTTTGTAGAACGAATCATCTTCATCCAGCAGGTTGATTTTATAATCAACATAGGTGGACATGTTTTTGTTGAAATAGTAGGTAGCACCGACGTCAGCGTATTTCACCAGATCTTTATCGTCCTGGCCATTGCCCAGGTCTTTACCTTTGGACTGTAAATAGGAAATAGCCGGACGCAGACCGAAATCGAACTGATATTGTGCGGTGACTTCAAAGTTCTGGGTTTTGTTTGCAATACCGCCGCCATCTTGGCTATCGGTTGAACCATAAGGGGTCATATTGCGGGTTTCGGAATACATTGCCGCCAGGTAAATATTGTTAGCGTCATATTTCAGGCCAGCAGTCCATGCATCCGCCTTATCGCCACCTGCATACTGAGATGCTGCGCCAGTGCCAGCACTAACCTGATCGTTGGTACGGTCAGATGACGTATATGCCGCGCCTGCGCTGAAGCCCATGCCAAAGTCATAGGTGGTGGAGATACCGAAGCCATCACCGTTTTGATTACGAATGTTGTTATCTGAACGGTTATTAGTGCCTTCCTGAGAGCAGCCATACTCGTCACAGTTGCTGCCTTCATTATTACCCTGATACTGCACCGCGAAGTTCAGACCCTGCACCAGACCAAAGAAGTCGGTGTTACGGTAGGTAGCCACGCCGTTTGCACGACCGGTCATAAAGTTATCGGCATAAGTATAAGAGTCGCCACCAAATTCTGGCAGCATATCGGTCCAGCCTTCAACGTCGTACAGGACGCCATAGTTACGGCCGTAATCGAAGGAGCCGTAATCGCCCACCTTCACACCCGCGAAGGCCAAACGCGTCCAGGACTGATTGTCAGAACCTTCGGTGTTGTTTGCCTGAATGTTGTATTCCCATTGTGCGAAGCCGGTCATCATGTCGTTGATTTGGGTTTCACCTTTGAAGCCCAGTCGCATATAGGTTTGATCGCCATCTTTAGACGCGTCGTCAGAGAAATAATGCAGACCATCTACTTTGCCATACAGATCCAGTTTATTGCCGTCTTTATTATAAATTTCAGCTGCGTGAGCGACGCCAGCCATTAACAAAGCGGGGATCATCAGTGCCAGTACTTTTCTTTGCATTTTGATTATTCCTTTGCAGTTATTTTTTTATTACTTCGTGAACTTTCCGGGCTGGAAAGCTGTCCCATGCTAAATCACTCTGACGGCGGATGAATAAAATATAATTGTTACGGGTTAAGTAAAATCTAAACTAAATGATGCGGTAGAAATAACGATTGATGCCATGAATGAATTATTATAATCAATACAAAATAAAAATTATTAATTACGTGGAAAACAAGGTAACCTCCACGCCGTTATATGCCTTTAAGATTTTTTCATCCATAATTCACGTGAATATTGTTCAGAACATTGAGGCAATTTTCACCGATCTTCTGGATTCGCCCGGTGCACGTGCATCGGGCTTTTTTTGGCAAAAAAATGCCCGGACAAGCCGGGCATAAAGTTATTCACTGGTCGATTTTTCGGCTTTCCCCGCCAGTTGCGCCAGGAAGTCATAACGCTTCTGTAGATCCGCTGCCGCATCCTTCCATAGCTGCTCTGCCACTTCTGGCTGTTGAGCGTTCAGCCTGCGGAAACGCTGCTCCTGAAGTAAGGTTTCGGCAAGGGCGTCTGACGGCGGACGCGAATCCAGCGCCAGCGGCAATTTCCCTTCATCGGCACGGCGCGGGTCAAAGCGGTACAGTGGCCAGAAGCCGGTTGCGGTGAGCTGACGCATCTGGTCGTGGCTGAGCGCCAGATCGTAGCCATGCTCCTCACAGGGACTGTAGGCGATGATCAGCGACGGGCCTGGATACGCTTCCGCTTCCTGAATGGCTTTCACCGTCTGGTTGAGCTGCGCCCCCAGCGAAATCTGCGCGACGTAGACGTGTCCATACATCATCATGCTGACGCCCAAATCTTTACGCGCCTTGCGCTTGCCGTGCTCACCAAATTTCGTGACCGCCCCCAATGGCGTTGCTTTCGAGGCCTGTCCGCCGGTGTTGGAATAGCACTGAGTATCAAGCACCAGAATATTGACGTTTTCGGTCAGGCTCAGGACATGGTCAAGACCACCGAAACCAATATCGTAGGCCCACCCGTCGCCGCCGATCAGCCAGACAGATTTTTCAACCAGCGCGTCAGCATCAGTGAGGAGTTGTTCAGCCCCTTCAACACCCTGAAGCGCGTTGCGCAGTTCAGCAACCTGCGCGCGACGAACGTCAGGTGTGGCCTCCGCATGCAGGGCATCATTCAGTTCTGCCGGGATCTTATCGGCAAACTGTGCGAGCAGACGCATTACGCGGGCGCGGTGCTGATCGACCGTCAGACGGAATCCCAGACCAAATTCTGCGTTGTCCTCGAAAAGCGAGTTTGCCCACGCCGGGCCGCGACCGTTCGCGTCGGTGGTGTATGGCGTGGACGGCAGGTTACCCCCGTAGATCGACGAGCAGCCCGTCGCGTTGGCAATCAGCATTCGGTCACCGTAAAGCTGAGTGAGCAGTTTGATATACGGTGTTTCGCCGCAGCCGGAGCACGCCCCGGAGTACTCGAAGAGCGGGGTGATGAGCTGCGAGGTACGAATGTCAATGCGTTCCAGCTTGTTGCGATCGATTTCGGGCAGGTCGAGGAAGAAATCATAATTCACTTTCTCTTCTTCAACATGTTCAAGACGCGACATCATATTGATGGCTTTGATTGACGGGTCCTGACGATCTTTCGCCGGGCACACCTCGACGCACAGGTTACAGCCGGTACAGTCTTCCGGCGCCACCTGTAGGACATATTTCTGACCACGCATATCGCGGGATTTTACATCCAGCGAGTGTAAACTTTCCGGCGCGCCATCTAACGCTTCTGGCGACACCACTTTGGCGCGAATGGCCGAGTGCGGGCAGGCCGCCACGCAGTGGTTGCACTGGGTGCACAGCTCTTCTTTCCAGATGGGAATCGCTTCGGCAATGTTGCGTTTTTCCCAGCGGGTCGTGCCCATCGGCCAGGTTCCGTCAGGCGGAAGCGCAGAGACGGGAAGGGTGTCGCCCAGTCCGGCAAGCATCGCCGCCGTGACGGTTTTGACGAAATCCGGGGCGGCGTCAGACACCACTGGCGGCCGGTTCGGACTGCTGGCATTGACCGGCTGCAACGGCACCGCGAACAGCGATTCGCGGGCCAGCGCCAGCGCCTGCCAGTTGCGCTCAACCAGTTCCTGACCTTTGCTGCTGTAGCTTTTGGCGATTGCACCCTGAAGCTCCATCAGCGCGCTGTCGCCCGGCAGAATATTGGTCAGGTGGAAGAACGCCATCTGCATAACCGTATTGATGCGCGCCGCCAGGCCGCATTCGCGGGCGATCTTCGCGGCGTTAATGACATACAGGCGCGCCTGTTTCTGGTTAAGCACCGCCTGCACTTCCTGGGGCAGGCGTGCCCAGACCTCGTCGGCGCTGTAAGGGGTGTTGATCAGGAAAATACCGCCGGGCTTCAGGCGCTCGGCCATCTGATATTTATCAATGAACTGGAGCTGGTGACAGCCAACAAAATCCGCCTGAGAAATCAGGTATGCCGAGCGGATCGGGTGTTCGCTGACGCGCAGGTGGGAGACGGTCAGTCCGCCCGCTTTTTTGGAGTCATAGACGAAATACCCTTGCGCATACCACGGCGTAGAGTTGCCGATAATTTTGATGTTGTTCTTGGTTGCCGAGACGCTGCCGTCGCTACCCAGACCGTAGAACAGCGCTTCCAGTTTCGCAGTCGAGGGCAGGGTGTTTTCCGGCAAGGGCAGAGAAAGGTTAGTCACGTCATCATAAATGCCGACCGTAAAGCGCGGCTTCGGTTTTGCCTCGCGGAGTTCAGCAAATACCGCCAGGACGCACTCCGGTCCGAACTCTTTGGAAGACAATCCATAACGCCCGCCAATGACGCGCGGCAGCGTTTCGCGCTCACCGCGGTTAAACGCCTCAGCCAGAGCGGTCATCACATCCAGATAAAGTGGCTCAGCCTGTGCGCCAGGCTCTTTGGTGCGGTCCAGTACCGCCACTGCACGCGCGCTGTCCGGCAGGGCTGCGAGCAGGTGTTTCGCTGAGAAGGGACGGTAGAGGCGAACTTTGAGCACGCCAACTTTTTCACCACGCGTCAATAGCTCATCAACCACCTCTTCACAGGTGCCGATGGCAGAGCCCATCAGGACGATCACGCGCTCGGCCTGCGGATGACCGTAATATTCAAACGGCTTATATGCGCGGCCCGTCGCAGCGGCAAAATCGTCCATCGCCTGTTCAACGTGCTCATAGACCGCGTTGTACCACGGGTTTGTCGCCTCGCGGGACTGGAAATAGGTATCCGGGTTTGCAGAGGTACCCCGGATCACCGGATGTTCCGGATTGAGGGCGCGAGCGCGATGCGCATCGATGTCCGCCTGCGGCAGCAGATTCAGAATGGTGTCGTCCGGCAGTGGAACGATTTTATTGATCTCGTGGGACGTACGGAAACCATCGAAGAAATGAATAAATGGCACTCGGCTTTTCAGCGTGGCGATATGCGAAATCAGCGCGAAGTCCTGCGCTTCCTGCACGCTGCTGGCGCAGAGCATAGCGCAGCCGGTCTGACGCACGGCCATCACGTCTGAGTGGTCGCCAAAAATAGAGAGAGCGTGAGTGGCTACGGTGCGTGCGGCAACGTGCAACACAAACGGCGTTAATTGCCCAGCCAGCTTGTAAAGCGTGGGGATCATCAACAGCAGCCCCTGAGACGACGTGAACGAGGTCGACAGGGCACCGGTCTGCAACGCACCATGCACGGTGGCAATGGCACCGGCTTCGGACTGCATCTCTACAACCCGCGGGACATCGCCCCAGACGTTTTTTATCCCATTACCAGCCCAGGCGTCAGCCTGTTCAGCCATGGTGGAGCTGGGCGTGATGGGGTAGATGGCGATCACTTCGCTGGTACGAAACGCAACAGACGCGACTGCACCATTGCCGTCAATAGTTTGCATAGGACAACACCCTTACATTGCGCAAAAAGAGGGGCCTGTAAAACGACGACAGACCCTGAATATTATCTGTGTATTTTAGCAAAGCTCAGGTTTTACGATTTTCGCTTTTGTGTCCTTGGTATGCGCTGTATCAATGACTCGATAGCTATTCGCGTTAAAAAATTGCGAGAAATTGTTACCAGGGCGCATAAATACGCACATCCGCTCTCGACGATGCGGCGCGTGATGCCTATTATGCATAGGTTTCGCTTTATTTATGGGGAGGAAGGTATGCGTTCAGCATTTTGGGTCGGATGTGCCGCGTTACTGTTGTCGGCATGCAGCAATGAACCTGTACAGCAGGCGACAGCGGCACACGTTACGCCGGGTATGCGAGCGGCGATGTCCAGTTCAGGTCAGGCCAACTGCGCAATGATCGGCGGTTCACTCTCCGTTGCCCGTCAGCTCGACGGCTCCGCCATCGGCATGTGCGCATTGCCAAATGGCAAACGCTGTAGTGAGCAGTCGCTTGCCGTAGGTTCGTGCGGAAGCTACTGAGTTATTCAACTCGCTTAAACATCAATGACTTATTGGCTGTCGCCAGGGTTAACTGGTCTTCGGTCAGGTCTACCTGTGCGCCTGTGCGTAGCATATCAGCGATGGTCTGATCCAGTTCATTTAGCTGCGGCTCGGTGCAGAGTTTCCGCGTCATTGCCAGCGTTTTGACCGTCAACTCTCCTTCGGACAGTTTCCCCTGGCCATTGAAGCCGTTGCACATTGTGCCGGAGACGACAATGTTGTTAATCAGGCTGATATTGGGTTGCGCACTGAAGCGAATTTCAGGCTGCGTTTTCCCGCCTTTAACCGCTTTGCCATCCACATTTTCCAGAACGAAACGATGATTCTCTAGCTGTTCGGTCTGAACGGAGGCTTTACCAGGATTAACGCATCCAGCCAGTGCGAGGTTGATTAAACTTACTGCCGCGAGCTTTTTCATTTTTTTCTCAAACTATCAATACCGTAAATATTTTTTCAGTGTAACCATACCCTCCTGGGTGTTAATGGGGTTTATCTGAAAGTGCGGGAAGGGACCGGGCGGCGGCGCACCCGGTCAGTGAGTTAGTGCGATTTAAATCCGGCTGCGGTCATCAGCATTTTAAAGAGCATACTTACGCAGGCCAGCGCCAGAACGCTGCCGCCCCAGATGATGGCAAGCCACATCAAACGTTTCCATACAGGTTGTTGCATCAGTGATAACCCTCCCCATGCTGTACTTTTCCGCGAAAAACGTAATAACTCCAGAAGGTGTAGACCAGAATCACGGGAATGATCAACAGTGCACCCACTAACATAAAGCCCTGGCTTTGGACTGGCGCAGCGGCCTGCCACAGGGTAATGTCCGGCGGGATAATATGCGGCCAGATGCTGATCCCAAGCCCGCTAAAGCCAAGAAAAACCAGCCCTAATGTCATAATAAACGGCAGAGTATGGCTCGCAGGATCATTCAGGCAGCGCCACTGGCACAGACTCAGGATCGCAACCAGCGCAGGAACGGGCAGCAGATAAAACAGATTCGGCAGCGTAAACCAGCGCGCAGCAATAGCTGGTTGGGCGAGAGGGGTCCAGATACTGATTACTGCAATGAATACCAGAAGCAGGAGCAGAAGCACTTTCGATACCTGACGCATCCGCTGTTGCAGGGCATTTTCGCTTTTCATTACCAGCCACGTTGAACCTAGCAGCGCGTAAGCCACTACAAGACCCGCACCGCAGAAAAAATTGAACGCGGTAAACCAGTCAAACGGACCACCACTGTAAGCGCGACCGGTGACGCTGAACCCATGGATGACCGCGCCGACGGTGATGCCCTGGCTGAAGGTCGCCACAATTGATCCGCCAATAAAGGCCTTATCCCAGAACGGGCGGTGCGCCGGAGTGGCCTTGAAGCGAAATTCGAAGGCGACGCCACGAAATATAAGCCCGATCAGCATTATTGTCAGTGGAATGGTTAGCGCGTCGATGATAACCGCATAGGCGAGAGGAAAGGCGCCAAACAGGGCCGCACCGCCAAGCACCAGCCAGGTTTCGTTGCCATCCCAGACGGGAGCCACGCTATTGACCATCACGTCGCGGTCGTCCGCATTCGGCGTTGCCGGAAACAGGATGCCTATCCCCAAATCAAAACCGTCCATCACGATATACATCAACGTGGCGAAAACGATAATCACGAACCAGATAATGGAAAGATCGATACCCATTACGGTTACTCCTTAAATTCAGTGGTGACGGCAGAAAGCGGACGAGCAGGGCGGCCATCGGATTCAGTCGCGAAGGATTCATGGGGCTGCGGCCCTTTTTTAATCAGACGCACCATATAGCTGTAACCCACGCCGAATACCGCGGTGTAAACCACGAAGAAGGCCAGCAAACTGACGCTCATGTGCAGATCGCCATGCGCGGAAACCGCATCCTTTGTACGCTGTAGACCATAGACGACCCAGGGCTGGCGGCCGACCTCCGTTGTTACCCATCCGGCGAGGATCGCGATCAGCCCGGACGGCCCCATCAGCAGGGCAAACCACAGGAAGGAACGTGAGGTATAAAGGCGCTGTTTGTAACGCAGCCAGACCGCCGTCACGCCGAGGTGCAGCATCAACATCCCCAGGCCAGCCATGATGCGGAAAGACCAGAAGACAATGGTGGCGTTCGGGCGATCTTCTTTCGGGAACTCCTTCAATGCCGGAACCTGTTTATCGAGACTGTGGGTCAGGATCAGGCTGCCGAGAGCGGGAATTTCCAGGCCAAAACGGGTCCGTTCCTGCTCCATATCTGGCCAGCCAAACAGCAGAAGTGGAGTAGGTTCACCCGGCGGATTCTCCCAGTGGCCTTCTATGGCGGCTATTTTCGCTGGCTGGTGTTTTAAGGTATTAAGCCCGTGCATATCACCCACCAGCGCCTGGACGGGTGCCACGATCAACGTCATCCACAACGCCATGGAGAACATGGTGCGAATCGCGGGCGTATTTTTTCCGCGCAGCAAATGCCAGGCCGCGGAGGCACCGACAAACAGCGCGCTGCTGAGAAATGCCGCTATCGACATGTGCAGAAGGCGGTAAGGGAAGGAGGGGTTAAACACCACGGCAAACCAGTCCACCGGAATGACCTGACCGTTGATGATTTCATACCCTTGCGGTGTCTGCATCCAGCTGTTTGACGAGAGGATCCAGAACGTAGACATGAGGGTCCCCAGTGCGACCATGCAGGTCGAAAAGAAGTGCAGCCCCGGCCCGACCTTATTCCAGCCAAACAACATTACTCCGAGAAATCCCGCCTCAAGGAAGAACGCGGTAAGCACTTCATAGGTCAGCAGGGGGCCGGTAATACTGCCCGCGAACTGGGAAAACCCACTCCAGTTAGTGCCAAACTGATAAGCCATCACCAGGCCAGAGACCACGCCCATCCCAAAGTTGACGGCGAAGATCTTCGACCAGAAATGGTACAGCGAGCGCCAGACGGGATTTTTTGTTTTCAGCCACAGCCCTTCCAGCACGGCGAGATAGCTCGCAAGGCCAATGGTTATCGCCGGAAAAATAATATGAAAGGATACGGTAAAGGCGAACTGTATTCGCGCAAGATGAAACGCATCTAAACCAAACATGCACTGCCTCAATGTTAAACGGTGTACTGTTATGATAGAGAGGCGGCAAGTGAGATATCAGAAGCAGAAATCGATAATTTATCTATAACAGTTGTGGGAAAAGCTGAACTTTATCTGGCTGATATAGGTAACAAGGAAGAATAAAAAATTTCTTTTTATGATTTTTACGCATTAAACAGCTTGCTTTGTCGCCAGCAACATGCGTTAATGGATTTCTGGTTTTGAATCCAAATAAATATCTGACGTAGTTTTATAAAGCAGTTCTCATCACGTTGTGCCTCTCCGCAGCCTCTCTTGGGTCTTTATCTACATTCCGATTAGTTTTGTATCGAACCATTTATTGCCTGATCGGCTCATGAGTAATTTACGTTTTTACGTTTACAGGAGAATCCTATGACTTCTTATATCCATTTCCGCTGCCCATGCTGTCATGGCTCGCAGTACCGCACCTCAGCTTTTGATGTGTCTGACAAAAACCCGTTCGGCGCGAAATGCATTTTCTGCAAATCGTCGATGATCACGCTCGACCACCTGGCCGCAGCGCGTTCTGCTCAGAATCACATTACAGAGTACCGCAAGTAATCTGCCGCGTTTCCTATAACAGTTAGCAAAATCTTCTCTTTTTCTCCTGCTGATATACACTGTCAGCAATAAGGAGAATCTGATGAAAAAATACCAGCGTCTGGC
Source organism: Enterobacter cloacae complex sp. IR5441 (assembly GCF_049238215.1). Lineage (NCBI taxonomy): Bacteria > Pseudomonadati > Pseudomonadota > Gammaproteobacteria > Enterobacterales > Enterobacteriaceae > Enterobacter > Enterobacter cloacae complex sp. IR5441. Next base: position 52,747 of record NZ_JBMKIA010000003.1, on the reverse strand, counting down.
GCAACAAATTATCTCGCAGATTGAGCTTGGCGTATGGTTGCCGGGCGATAAGCTGCCTTCTCTGCGAGAGCAGGTGGCAAGCAGCGGCATGAGTTTTATGACCGTGGGCCACGCGTATCAGATGCTGGAAAGTCAGGGGCGCATTGTTGCCAGACCGCAGTCAGGCTATTACGTTGCCGCCCGCCCGATCACACACCAGCCTGCACCGCCCGCGCAGGTGATGCGCGATGAAGTGGTCGACATCAACACCTATATTTTCGACGTGCTACAGGCCAGCCGCGACCCCTCCGTTGTCCCTTTTGCCTCGGCGTTTCCCGATCCGCGCCTTTTCCCGCTTCAGCAACTCAACCGATCGCTGGCTAACGTCAGCAAAACGGCTACCGCCATGAGCGTGATCGAAAACCTGCCGCCGGGTAACGTCGACTTACGTCATGCCATTGCCCGTCGCTACGCTCAGCAGGGAATGAATATCTCCCCGGATGAAATTGTGATCACCGCGGGCGCGCTTGAGGCGCTTAACCTCAGTTTGCAGGCTGTGACTGAACCAGGGGACTGGGTTATCGTTGAAAACCCCTGTTTTTATGGCGCACTCCAGGCGCTTGAACGTCTGAAACTGAAAGCGCTGTCGGTTGCCACTGATGTGCGTGAGGGCATCGATCTCAGTGCCCTTGAGCAGGCGTTAAATGATTATCCGGTGAAAGCCTGCTGGCTGATGACCAACAGTCAGAACCCGCTCGGCTTCACGCTGAGTGCAGAGAAGAAAGCTCAGCTGGTTGCCTTACTCACCCGGCATAACGTCACGCTGATTGAAGACGATGTTTACAGCGAACTCTACTTTGGCCGTGAAAAGCCGCTTCCGGCAAAGGCCTGGGATAAGCAGGATATGACGTTGCACTGCTCCTCATTCTCCAAGTGTCTGGTGGCCGGTTTCCGTATTGGCTGGGTGGCGGCGGGAAAACATGCGCGCCGTATTCAGCAGTTGCAGCTGATGAGTACGTTATCCACCAGCTCTCCCATGCAGCTGGCGCTGGTGGATTACCTGGCGACCAAACGTTACGACGCCCACCTTCGTCGCCTGCGACGCACGCTTGCTGAACGCAAACAGCAGGCCTGGCAATCGCTTTTGCGTCATATGCCTGCCGGCGTCAAAATCCATCATAACGACAGCGGCTACTTTTTATGGCTGGAACTGCCTGAACAGCTGGATGCGGGGCGGTTGAGTGAGAAGGCGTTAACCCATCAAATCAGCATTGCGCCCGGCAAGATGTTTTCCACCTCCAATATCTGGACACCGTTTTTCCGTTTCAATACCTCATGGGGCTGGGGCGAGCGGGAAGAGCAGGCGGTCATCCAGCTGGCGGGGTTAATCCGCGAAATGATGCTGCACCCAGTCACACCTTGATGAAAATTCCTGAAGCGACATGACGCGCGGTCTACCTTTAGTAAGGGAGTGCGGATTGGTAACGTGACGTTGTCACGTTTCTGGCCGCCAGAACGTGTGCTGACAGCGAAAACAATGTCGATTTCAACAGGACGATGCTATGCAAAATCAATTGCTGATTAATGGTGAACTGGTGACCGGCGAAGGTGAGAAGCAGGCGGTTTATAATCCTGCCACGGGTGAAGTGCTGCTGGAGATTGCTGAAGCGTCGGCAGCACAGGTGGACGCTGCCGTCCAGGCTGCCGATCGCGCGTTCACAGAGTGGGGACAAACGACGCCGAAAACGCGCGCCGAATGTCTGTTGAAACTGGCTGATGTGATAGAAGCCAACGCTGACGCGTTCGCAAAAGTGGAGTCCCTTAACTGCGGGAAACCGCTGCACTGTGTTCAGGGAGATGAGATCCCGGCCGTGGTCGATGTGTTTCGCTTCTTTGCCGGGGCCGCCCGCTGCCTGAACGGGCTGGCTGCCGGAGAATACCTCGAAGGACATACCTCAATGATCCGCCGCGACCCGGTTGGCGTTGTCGCCTCTATTGCGCCCTGGAACTACCCTCTGATGATGGCGGCGTGGAAGCTGGCGCCCGCGCTGGCGGCGGGAAACTGTGTCGTCATCAAGCCGTCTGAAATTACCCCGTTGACGGCGCTGAAGCTGGCGGAACTGGCGAAAGATATCTTCCCGCCAGGTGTGCTGAACGTGCTGTTTGGTCGCGGAAAAACCGTAGGAGATCCGCTGACCGGCCACGAAAAAGTCCGTATGGTTTCTCTCACCGGCTCTATTGCTACCGGAGAACATATTATCGGGCATACCGCATCTTCAGTTAAACGTACCCATATGGAATTGGGCGGAAAAGCCCCGGTCATTGTCTTTGACGATGCAGATTTGGATGCCGTGGTTGAAGGCGTGCGTACGTTTGGTTTCTACAATGCTGGTCAGGATTGTACCGCAGCCTGTCGTATCTATGCCCAGAAGGGGATTTACCCCGCGCTGGTCGAAAAGCTGGGCGCAGCCGTTGCCAGCCTGAAAATGGGCGCGCCGGACGATGCGTCAACCGAGCTGGGCCCGCTCAGCTCCTCAGCGCATCTTTCCCGCGTTTGTGCTGCCGTGGACGAAGCCAAAACCCTTGGACATATCCGCGTCGTCACCGGTGGCAGTAAAAGAGAGGGGGCAGGATATTACTTCCAGCCTACGCTGCTGGCCGGGGCGAAGCAGGAAGATGCGATCGTCCAGCGAGAAGTGTTTGGCCCGGTGGTCAGCGTGACAGAATTTGAGGATGAAGCGCAAGTGCTGAGCTGGGCTAACGATTCGCAATACGGCCTGGCCTCGTCCGTCTGGACAAAAGACGTCGGACGCGCCCACCGACTCAGCGCGCGGTTGCAGTATGGCTGCACCTGGGTCAATACCCATTTTATGCTGGTGAGCGAAATGCCGCACGGCGGGATGAAGTTATCCGGTTATGGCAAAGATATGTCGGTCTACGGACTTGAGGATTACACGGTAGTCCGGCATGTCATGATCAAACACTAAACCCTCATGCCCGGCGCAGTGCCGGGCGATTCAGCTTACCAGCCACAGACCTCGTGTTCATTTTCCGTATCGTAGGCGCGAACGGTGTTCACCAGATCCTTCACGACATCTGCCGCGACGTCCGGGATCAACAGCTCCATTGGCGCTTCTGTTTCATAATCCACCGACACGCCGTTGCTGTTGTTGGTGACGGTCACGGTATAGGTAGCCTTACCCATTATTTACTCCTTATGCGTGTTGACCACTTTACCGATGCCCGCACCGCTGAGCGTGACGGCAGGATCCGCGAAAAAGTCGATATTAAAATAGGTGTCGTCGGTCAGTAGCTCAATGCGGTGCCATTTTTGCGGTGGGGAGATGCCAAAAGAACCGGCCTCAATAACCACTTCCAGATCGGGCTCGGTGGCGTCGCCATCGGCAAAGCCAAAGTAACGCACCGCACCCTGCATGACGGACAACCGACCGTACACGCCGGCTTTGGTGTTGTGATGGGTAAAAAGCGCTTTTGGGGCGGTCTCTTTATTCCAGAACGGCGTCGAGCGGGTATGAACAAAGTTTTCAGGAATACGTAACATCATAGTTTCCTTCATGTTGGCGGGCGCTTAAAGGGACTTAAGCACCTCAGGTTCAACAAAGAATTCAATATTGAACAGGGTGTCGTCGGTCATCACCTCAATGTGGTGCCATCTCTCTGGCGGGAAAACGCCGAAACGACCCGCTTCAATGACGAGCTCGCTGTCAGGCTCAGGTGTAAATTCATCAGCATAGCCCAGATAACGCACTGCGCCACGCATCACCGACAGGCGAGGGTAAACGCCCGGGCGCGTGCCCGTATCAAGGTGACGTTTAAAAATGCCGGCGGGGGCCGTTTCTTTGTTCCAGAAAGGCGTGGAACGGGTGTGAATGCAACTCTGCGGAATGCGTAGCATGTTTCCTCCCTTAAAAGCCTGCTGTTATTAAACTGCTTTCTGCGGGGATGAATTTATCAATAAGTGCATTTAATATGCATCTTATCAATAATAACCGTTTTGCTTTACCCGGCGTTGTTACACAAGGTACTCAGTTGTTATTATCCTTAGTATTTAAGTGGTTATGATGTAACGAAAAAACTTGATCTGTGTCAACATATGACGCATATTGCGTGCGGTTATTTTTCGGCTCAGGTAAACAGAATGACGTTGTATCAAAAGATGTTGGTGTTCTACGCAATCATGGCCTCCATCTGCGCATTAATCACCTGGTTCCTGTCTAAAGATCGTAAACGTATTCGCCTGTTGAGCGCATTCCTGGTGGGTTCCACCTGGCCGATGAGCTTTCCTGTTGCCCTGTTGATCTCTCTTTTCTGAAGCACGCTTCCAGAATCGGCATCCAGACATAGCATTCCATACATTGAGGCTGTATAAATATACAGTCCGTCATACATGGAGTGCTTATGAACAGTTTCTATTCGCAGCAAGCAGGCTGCACTGTGCGCTGGCAGGATCTTCCCGGTTTCGGTGACCCGGTTGTGTTTATCCACGGGTTGGGCTGTGCATCGTCGTATGAATATCCTCGTATTGTCTGTGATACCCGTTTCGGGGGGCGCAGAGCCATTCTGATCGATCTTCCCGGTAGCGGTTACAGTGACAAACCTGACAACTACCGTTATCGCACGAGCGAACAGGCGCAGGTGGTGGTTGAACTGTTAAACCATCTCGCCCTGGATAGTCTCTGGCTGTATGGTCATAGCATGGGGGGGAGTATCGCGATCGAAACGGCAGCACTGTTAACGTCGCGCGTTAAGGGCCTGATAGTATCTGAACCCAATTTTCATGCGGGTGGCGGGATGTTCAGCCGAGCAATTGCGGCCCAAACGGAACAACATTTTCTGGCTCAGGGCTATGATGACATGCTGCGGGCGGAAACGTCGCCGTGGGCTGGAAGCCTTCAAAGCAATGCCCCCTGGGCCGTCTGGCGCGGCGCAACAAGCCTGGTCGAGGGCGTTAAACCTGACTGGGCACACCTGTTCTTGTCATTGAGCTGCCCGGTAATGTTAGTTTTTGGTGAGCGCTCCCTGCCTGATGACGATTTTAATCGCCTGCAACAAAACGGCGTTGCTGTAAAAATTATCCCTGATGCGGGCCATTCAATGTCCTGGGAAAACCCGTCAGCGTTGGCTCAGGCTTTGTCTGGCTTCATAAACGGCTCATGAAGGGGTAGCCCGCATTGCTGCGGGCTGCAATGATTAAGACAGCAAGGCAGACAAGGCTTTCCGCGCAGCAGGCTGAACGTCATACGGGCACTGATAATCCATGTTTTCAATCGCGCGGGTGTAGAGCGCAACCAGCCAGTCATAAACATAGGCTGTCGCCGCATGGACAGGCTGCTCGCCAAGTCGGGTAAGACGGGGTGAAGCGCTGCTCACAACTGGCGTCACAAAAATTGGCTGACCTTTGCGGATCCGGCTTGCAGGCCGTTCAGAAACGGGCGTCATTTCATAGCCAAGCCAGCTAATGAAATTGCCTGTCGCGGCATGCAGCTGCGCGGCACTGCTTTTATCTTTTTCTGCAATGCGTTGCAGTTGCAGCGGCAGATCCAGCCGGTAGCTGGTAACGATCAGCACATCCGCAATCTGCTGTAATACCTCTGCGTCCAGGCCCAGACGGGCAGCCGCCGCGTCGTTGCGACTCCACTGACGAAGATGGTTAACCCACACGTTATGGGCCAGCCGCGCCTTGTCTTTGGTCTGCAACGCGCCTGGATTTTCCTGCGTCTCTTCCGCAAACAGATCGATAACATCGTTAAACAGGCCGTTGACCTGTTCCTCACGAGGCTGGTGAACGGTCAGCAGCGTCTCAAACGCGTTTAACGGCGGCAGAAGTCCCTCAAGCAGTTCACCATGACGAGCGGCACTGCCTTGCAGCGTTCGGACCATTTTTTCGGCCTGTGCCCGCCCTGCGCCTGGCTCCTGAGTGAGAGGCGCGACATATGGGCGAATCAGCATCGACAGCGACTCTTGTAACAGCCTTTTCAGCACGCGGAGACGCTTATGGCGCTGTGCCGGCAGGGTAGCCTGCGACAGCCACTCAATCACCCGCTGCATGCTGTGGGTATCGAGCGCCTGGAGCGTGCCCCAGCGCAGACCCGGCTGGCCCAGCAATTGCTGCACCGCTTCGTCCAGATTCTGCTTTGTGGTAAACCGCGCATCATGAGGGGTAATGGCCCAGACCAGCCCCGGCAACGCGGATTCTTCAACCGGCTGCGTCTCTTTGACCCAGTTTTGCAGGAGCCTTGCCGTTTTCGCGGTCTGCTGGTGGTGCGCCGTCGCATTGCAGATAACCAGGACATCCGGCTGAATGTGCTGACGATAATGCTCCAGCAACCACAGGCATTTTGCCTGCATCATCAGCGGCGTGTTTTCCTCAGAAATGGCAGGGATATCAATGATGTCAACGTTATCCAGCACGCAGTTCTCAACGGGCAGCACCACTTCGCGGGTCAGAGATGCCAGTACATCGACGGGCAGGCTAATGGCGTTAAGCAGCTCGCCGTTTTTTACCGGATGAAGCAGTGTTTCCTGTGCTTCCGGCAGGGTAAACGCCCCGTGCGTAAGGAAGCCTTCGCAGGGCAGACCAAAGCTGTCCACCAGCAGACTCAACGGCGCCGCAAGCGCGCTGGCATGGCTGGTTTGATGCAGCACCTGGGCGAATTTAAGCCACTGCTGGGTTAACTCCTGCTGCTCACCCCACAGCAGAGACCAGACGCTGGCGCGGGTGCTGAGATCAAGTGACGGAACCAGCAGGGCAAACTGGTGCCACAGGGCATCATCAATATGCTGCTTAGCGCCGGGTACTACGCTTTGCCAGAACCGGGCAATGGTCGCGACTTCCCGCGCCGTCATTCCCGGCACGCTCTGCGGTTGACGCAGCGCCCGCCACTTCTCAAGCCGGGCTTCAATCACCAATTTATCCACCGCGCGGATCTGCGGATCCAGCGTGGTGCGCGCGATAAACAGCTGCACCAGCTCGGCCTCCGTTACCAGGCGCAGGCGTAAGGGAAACGCGTCGTCTGCGACCTCGCGGGACGCTCTGCTGAAACGCACGGCCATGTTGGTCGGTGCATGCCCGGGGTTAATATGCGAGAAGTAATCAAACGTGCGTTGACCCGGCGTAACGTTCAGCCGTTCGTCCCCGCTGCCGCAAAGTGCAGCCAGCAGGTGCGCTTTCGCGGCCTGCGAGTGGCCATATAAGCCGATACTGCCCTGGCTGACAAGGGCGCGATCGAGCGCCTCTTCACGCGCGCTTACTGCGTTAAGGCGGGCAAGCAGGGCGTCGGCTTCGTTATCCAGCATCGGGGCGTGCTGTCGCGTCTCGTTGATCCACCCGATTAAGGCCTGAGTGGTGGCAGTCGTCGCAGTCATTTAAGGTATACGCTCCCGCTGTCGATCCAGTAGTGGCTGCCGCTGTGTCGGCGATCGGCCAGAGTATTCAGTTTAAAGGTCAGGGCGTCCGGCGGCACGGACGTGCCGTCCTGTAGCCAGGCATCACTCAGCTCGAAAGATTCCGGGCCTTCCTGCTTAGTGCCGCCACGCAGCTTCAGGCGCACGTTCAGTACGCCGTCGCCCGCAATGGCTTTCGCCAGCTCGGCTGAGTTGATGCTCAGGGTATAGAGCGGCGTCGCGGGCCAGCGGGCATTGGCCAGCTGCCGGAAGCCGAGCGTAACGTTGCCGCGCAGCGGGAAGTGCAGACGGGCGTCCAGTTTCGCGCCGGGTTTATCGAGGTCGATATCGTGATACCAGACGTTCTCGTCCCGCAGGGTATTGATCGTGTTATCCAGCACGCCCAGATAGCGCACCGTAGAGTACGCGCCAATATCCGCTGCTTTAAAGTTAAAGCGCGGCAGACGAAGATCCAGCGCCAGGCTACAAAGCATCGCTCCCACCGCAGCGGTGGATTTCGGGTTGCCGATCCGTCCCTGCTGGCTGAACGGATACCATTCATGAACCTGGTATTTATCCAGCCAGACGATGCGGTTGACGGGCACCGGTTGCAGGTGGCGAATCAGGGCCTGAACGCCCGGCAGACAGCCTGGCCGTCCGGTGATCAGCAGAATATCGCAGCTGTAGTGAGAGATCGCCTCACATACCGCATGAAGCGGAGCGGCCAGCGTGAACTGACCCGCCAGCATCGCGTCCCGCATCTCCCGGAAACTGACGTGCAGCGGTACGCTGAACAGATCAAAGTGTCCTGAGCCAGCAGGCAACGCATGGTCGATCGCCTGCTGGAGATAATTCATCACGTTGCGCGTCGGTTTTTGCGTAAGCAGGTCGCCGAAGGTGGCATGCAGCCCGGCCAGCGGATCGTCAATATCGCTCGATTCCCACGCCGCCAGGATCGCGTGACCGATCGGCATAAAGAGCTGAAGCGCCGTCTGCTGGCGCAGGACCGCCTGGGTATCGATCCGCCCGGAGTCGCCGAACAGGGATGCCATCAGTTGGGAAGCATCGGCTATGCCGGATTTCTGAAGCTGGGTTTGCAGCGCAGGCAGAACGTAGCGCTGGATCACGTCCAGCAGCGTGTCGTCGCCAGCGACCTTAAACCCTTCGCGGAACAGCAGCTGTGGGGTGATTTTGACGTTATTCCCGGAACCATCATCTAACTGATAGTGCGTGATAGCCATATCCGTAGTGCCGCCGCCGATATCAATCGAGGCCACGCGCAGCGCACGCCCCGGCTGGACGTCAGGCTCAGGCGCGCGATCCGGACGGGCGAGGGAGGCGAAAAAGGCCTCGGTCTGACCGCCGAAATGGGAAATGGCTTCGTTATATAGCCACACCAGCTGGCCGCAGCTGGCCTCGTCCCACTCCATCTGGATCTCAGGGACCGGCACTACGCTTTTTTCCTGCTGCTTGCGGCTGGCAAAATCTTCATCCTGCGGGTGCCAGCCCATCGCTTTCCAGACGATGGCGATAGCTTCAAACATGCGGCGACGGAAAATCTCGCGCTCCTGTTTCGGCATCGCCGAAGGCAGGGTGAGGATCAGCGTCCGCAGCTGGCGGGGAGAGGCTGGGAAGCCGAGCCGCAGGCGGGTGGCCACGCTGTTAATCTGGCCAAGCGCCTGAGCCAGCAGCTCGCAGAGCATGTGCGTCATCAGGGTGCTGCGGCTGTACTGCGGAGAGAATACCGGCAGGCGTTCATCCTGCGGCAGCGTAAAGAGCGGTTCCCCGTCGTCGTTCATCAGGTTCATCAGCGGAAACGCGGTTGCCAGCGGTTCGCGCTGAGTTTTGCTGTTCATCTGGCTAAAGCGCCAGTCCTGCACCACCGGCGTCTCGTCCCACAGATAGCGACGCGGGCTGGAGATGCCGCTGTTGCCTTCCGTGCCCAGACGCTGCATCGCCAGCTTACGCGCTTCATCACCCACGCGGACAATTGACGGCCAGACGAATGCATCCTCCCGGCCGCTCTCCACCGAGAAGTGCTGCTTGCCAAAACGCGCTTCGGAAAATTCAAGACGGCTGGTAAACAGCGGTTCATTCAGGAACTGCGGCTCACTCAGCGATCGTACCTGAAGTTCAGCCGTCTGGCGCAGGCCGTCGTTGGCATCACCATGATCTTCAATAATCACGCCGCAGGTATGGGTGTTGCCTACGTCAAGGATCAGATCGACAGGAATAGCAGGGGTGCTCAGGGTATGGGTGACAAACTTCACTTCCGGCACGGTGAGTTGTTCACCGAGCATGGAGAGCAGGTTGAGCCAGTGCGCCTGATATTCAAAGCTGCGCATGGCCTGATGCAGCTCGCGCTCGGAGCGTTTTTCAACCCCGTCGGCAAACTGCGTGAAGGCTTCACGGAGCCAGCCGTCAATCCAGGTCTGGTCGAGGAAACTTTCAACCTCACTGTCGCGCCAGGCGAGCGCGAAACGCGTGCCGTTCAGGATATCGTTTTCAACCGGCGACAGGGCAGACGTCGCATGCACTGCAATCTGGCTGTCGAGCGCGACGGTGACCCGGTGCGTATTGCCAGCCGCGTCGGGGGTGGAAAGTTTTCGTACCTGGACGCGTGCCCAGTTATCCGGGCCTTCAACAAACGTCCGCGGCGGGTTAAAGCGCAGGAAAGGGAGCGGCAGCCAGACGCCGTCCAGCACGGTCAGGGAGTCATGCAGTGGAATGGTGCTTTCAGGCTTGACCACTTCCGGCTGCCCGCCATCGGTGGCAGGCAGCGTGTACCGGCCGTTAACCAGGTCAAAATCCAGACGCAGCAGCGGGCCATTTGCCGTTTTACGCACGAAACGCCCGTTGCTGGCGGTGTCCTGCGGAGTCAGGCCAAAATCGAGAAACTGCACGCCGCTGTTAGCAATCAGCGTCACGCTCTGTTTATAGTCGCAAAGATTAACCAGCATAGGATCAGACACCTGCTTTCTTGAACGTCAGAGGAACGACGGTGTTGGCATCGTAACGTGCGGTGCATTCCGCCACATCGCTGGCACCTGCCTTACAGGTCACTTCCGGCATCGGATAGCGTGAACCGTCGGTGCAACGCGCGTTTCCGCGCGTTTTGATCAACAGCTCGCCGTTGCTGTGTAATCCGGAAAAGACGTCTACCCGGCAGACAATGTTGTCGCCATGCACGACCCGGGCGAAACCTTTATTGTTCTGGATCTGGTAGCGCAGCGACGGCGGTTTGCCGGTGAGCGGATCCTGCACATCGAGAAACGCGCGCCAGGTGCCGTTCAGGAAGCGCGTTAACCCCGCTTTGACCTGGTTTGCCTCCATCACCATCGCATCTTTCGGTATCGCGGTAATGACCACCGGTTCGGCTGCCGGGGCAGGCGTTTTCACCTTCGGCTCTACCACTTCGGCCTGGTGCAGCGGGAGTTTCAGTTCAAGCGGCTCAACCGTCTTTATGGGGGCCGGAGCAATGGCGACGGGTACTGGCGCTGGTGTGGCAACAGGCGCTGCGATCGGGGCCTGTTTTGGCCAGAGCAGCGGGGTGGCGATGGCTGCAATAATGACGGCGGCAACCGGCAGCAACCACAGGGGGGAGCGACGTTTTTTCTGTATGGCCGCCGGTGCGGGCTCTGGCGGCGCGGCGTTCATGCGCACCGGCTCTGGCGTATACAGTTCATCGTCGGTGATACGAACTGTAGTCACAGGCGTGATAAGCGGCGCGTCGGCCTGCTCAAAGGTCACCACCGGGGCCGGTTCTGGCTCCGGTTCAGGTTCAGGCTCGTTAATCACCACTGGCTCAGGTTCAGGGACCAACGATTCGCGCAGGCAGTCCAGCACGTCGTCGCGCGCGTTTTCGTTAAGGTTGACGAAACCCCAGAAGCAGATCACCGGTTTGCCATCCACCAGGAAAACAAAGTTTTCACCGGGAAACTGAAAGGCTTTTGAGAGCAGAGAGCCAAACAGTTGCTGCGCCGTTTTCGGTGACTGAAGGCATTTTTTACTCAGCGACTCCACGCTGGTGAGCGTGTTTTCCAGATAGCGCAGGGCGCGATAACGATCATCTTCATCCGCCGCCTTCCAGCTGGAGACGGTTCCCTCAACCGGGGAGTACCAGTCAACGCGATCGCCGCCGTCGTTGACCTGGGGGATGGCCAGGCAATCAACGATAGCCTGTTGTTTGCGCAACCGAAGCGCTTCGCGGATTTGCAGCGCTGATTCAAAAACGGCCTGTCCGCCGCCGCCAACGGCCTGAAAATCATCCAGATTACCGCTGCGTAAAAGTGTTTTTGCCACGATTTGGTCCTGTAGACTTTTTCACGCCATTACTTTAGCGAATCAGGTAAGCAAGCAAACGGCTGAGGAGACGGCAAAAGGGACGATTTCTTGCGGCATTGATCGTGACGGTTGTGCTTGACGAATAATGGACCTTAAGGCAAATCGGTTTCTGCGGGCTGATGCTAAAACCAGCGAAATGTACGGCTTTAGAATAACCTGATAGTGATTCGTTATTTGTCAGGCCAAAACGTCTGTGCTGTTATTACTGTTCACTATAATAAAACCGAAAGGGTAATAACCATGTCTACAGGGAAAACTGTGCTCGCCCTCGCGCTGAGCGCGCTGCTACCGGCAAGCGCCGCATGGGCGGCAAACAAAGACACCATTATCTACTGCTCCGAGGCGTCGCCGGAGTCGTTTAACCCGCAGATCGCCAGCTCTGGGCCCTCATTTGTCGCCAGCTCGCAAACGCTGTATAACCGTCTGATTAACTTCGACCCGGTAAAAAACACGCCGGTGCCTTCTCTGGCCGAGTCGTGGACCATTTCGCCAGACGGCAAAACATACACGTTTACCCTGCGTAAAGGGGTAAAGTTCAACAGCAATAAATACTTCAAACCGACCCGTGATTTTAACGCTGATGACGTTATTTTCTCCGTTATGCGTCAGAAAGACCCTAAGCATCCCTATCACAATGTTTCCCAGGGTAATTACGAATACTTTAATGACGTGGGCCTCGACAAGCTCATTCAGGATGTGAAAAAGATCGACGATTATCACGTTCAGTTCACGCTGAGTGAACCCAACGCGGCGTTCCTGGCCGACTGGGGAATGGACTTCGCCTCGATCCTCTCTGCCGAGTACGCGGACGCGATGCTGAAAAAGGGTACGCCTGAAAATGTGGATACCTGGCCAATCGGCACCGGCCCGTATGTGCTTCAGCAGTACAAGGTGGATTCGCTGATCCGCTACGTCGCCAATCCGAACTACTGGGAGGGAGAGGTGCCGACCAAACACCTGATCTTCTCCATCACGCCAAACGTTGAGACGCGTCTGGCTAAGCTGCAAACGAACGAGTGTCAGATCATTCCTGCGCCGTCGCCGGTGCAGTTTGAAGCGATCAAGAAAAACAAAGACCTGACCCTGCACTCGGTGGATGCGCTGAACGTGGGGTACCTGGCGTTCAACACGGAGAAAAAACCGTTTGATAACGTGCTGGTGCGCCAGGCTCTGAATTACGCAACGGACAAAAAGGCCATTGTTAACGCGGTCTTTATGGGGTCTGGTACGGTCGCTAAATCGCCGATCCCGCCGAACATGCTCGGCTTTAACAAAGACCTGAAGGATTACGGCTACGATCCGGAAAAAGCGAAAGCGCTGCTGAAGCAGGCGGGTCTGGATAAGGGCGCGGAAGTGACCCTCTGGTCCATGCCGGTTCAGCGTCCGTACAACCCGAACTCGCGACGCATTGCGGAGATGATCCAGGCTGACTGGGCGAAAGTGGGCGTGAAGGCGAAAATCGTCTCATACGAGTGGGGGGAATATCTCTCCGGCATGCGTAAAGGCGAGCATGATTCCGCGCTGTTCGGCTGGATGTCTGATAACGGCGATCCGGACAACTTCGCCGATGTGCTGCTGGGTTGTAACAGCATCAAAACCGGATCTAACGCCGCGCGCTGGTGTGATAAGGGGTATGATGAGCTGGTGCAAAAGGCCAAACTGACCAGCAACCCGGACGAACGTGCGAAGCTGTATGGCCAGGCACAGGAGATTTTCTACCAGCAGGCACCGTGGATTGCGTTAGCTAACGGCAAAACGTTCTACGCGACCCGCAGCAACGTGACCGGGTACAGCGTGAGTCTGATGGGCAGTGACTTCTCGAAAGCGAAGCTGAACTGATCGTATTCTTGCCGGATGGCGGCTATGCCTTACCGGGCCTACAGTTACCACCCATAGGCCCGGTAAGCGTAGCGCCACCGGGCATTTGGAAAGGAGTGACAATGTCACATTTAAACGATGTTATCGCCCGCGTCGATGCCGCCATCGAAGAGAGCATAATTACCCACATGAACGAACTGCTGATCGAATTAAGCGACGATGCAGAGCTCAGCCGTGAAGATCGCTATACCCAGCAGCAGCGCCTGCGTACCGCGATTGCGCATCATGGTAAGCAGCATAAAGAAGAGGCGGAGGCGCGCCATGCCCACCTCACGCAGGGTGGGACTATCCTGTAAGGGTTAAAACTGGCGCCGTGCCACCAGCCAGGCGCCGACCACCAGCATCACTGCGCCGCAGACCGGGCCAACCAGCGCCCTAAGGGGGACACCGTTGCTCTTGAGGATGTCCATCACCAGGCCGCCAATCAGCTGGCTTGCCACCAGCACGGCAATGGTCGTTGCCGCGCCCACATTCTGATACCCGCTAATACTGGCAAAGACAAAAAATGACCCCAGCAGGCCGGGGATCAACGTCCACCAGCGCACCGTTGACGCCAGTTCGCTAAACCCCGCCAGGCCATTTTTCACCAGCAAAATGCTGACAAACAGCACAATTCCCACCAGCGAGTTCAGCAGCATGGCGATAAGAATAGTGGAAGAGGATTGCGTAATGCGCACCATCAGGGTGTTTTGCACCACCAGCCCAATCCCGGCGGCCACCAGAAACGCTAACGTCAACGATTGATTCATGGCAGAGCATCCGGATCGCTGCGCTCATCGAGCTGGAGTTGCATAAAGGTTAAATCCAGCCAGCGACCGAATTTGGTTCCCACCTGCGGCATATTACCGGTGGTAACAAAGCCCAGGGTTTCGTGCAGATGAATCGACGCCTGGTTCTGCGCCTCGATACCGGCAACCATCACATGTTTACCAATCTGGCGGGCTTCCTTGATTAATTCCGTCATCAGCAGCCGACCGATGCCTTTGCCCTGGTGATCGGGATGAACGTAAACCGAGTGCTCCACCGTATGGCGAAAACCGTCGAACGCTCGCCAGTCGCCAAATGAGGCGTATCCCGTCACAACACCTTCTTCTTCACTGACCAGCACCGGATAACCCAACAGCGTGCGCGCCTCAAACCATGCAATACGGTTATCGGTGTCGACAGTTGTATCGTTCCAGATGGCGGCGGTGTGCAGCACCGCATGGTTATAAATTTCACCGATAGCGGCACAATCTTCTTTGCAGGCATGACGAACGATCATGGTTAACCTCTGGCTGTGTTGTTTACTATAGTAGTACGATTCACTCACAATATTACACAGTTCTTGTGTTGCATCGCTACGACAAAATCCCTATTTTTTTGTCACCAAACTGCCCCGAAAAACCATCCGTACACTATAGTATGACGTCATGAACACAATGACAGACAATATGAATCAACGCATTAGCGCCCGCATACGCCTTGAACGCGAGTCGCGGGGCTGGTCATTAAGCGAACTGGCCGAACGGGCAGGTATTTCACGCGCCATGATCCATAAGATTGAACGGGGGGACAGTAGCCCAACGGCGACGCTGCTTGCCCGGTTATCCGGTGCCTTCGGTATTAGCATGTCTACGCTCATTGCGCGCGCGGAAATGCAGGAGGGCAAACTGTTACGTCTGGCGAACCAGCCCGTCTGGCGCGATCCGCAAACCCACTATTTACGTCGTCATGTGTCGCCGCGCAGCGATATGCCTATTGACCTCGTCCAGGTGGAACTGCCCGCGGGCAGCGATGTGCCGATGCCCGCCTCCTCTTATGCGCTGGCGCGACAGCTGATTTGGTTGCAGGCAGGTGAACTGGTCTTTCTGGAGGGGGACACCCGCCATGAAATGAAGGCCGGAGATTGTCTGGAACTCGGGCCACCGAACGACTGCCGGTTTATTAACGAAACGGATGAATCGTGCCTTTATCTGGTCGTGCGGCTTAATCAGTCCGGCTCATAATGCAAAGGCGATCCGCAGGATAACGTGCCAGACTTGAATGACATTTTCAGCTGTAAGGAGCGATGAATGAGTCAATCAACTACGCAAAACCGACGCTGGGTACTGGCTTCCCGTCCACACGGCGCACCGGTTGCCGAAAATTTCCGCCTGGAAGAGCAGCCGATCCCCACGCCCGCAGAGGGGCAGGTGTTATTACGCACCGTATGGCTCTCGCTTGATCCGTACATGCGTGGCCGTATGAGCGATGCGCCATCCTATTCACCTCCTGTCGAGATTGGCGCGGTGATGGTGGGCGGCACGGTAAGCCGCGTCGAGACCTCCCGCCATCCGGATTATAAAGAGGGCGAGTGGGTTCTGGGCTACAGCGGCTGGCAGGAGTATGAACTTTCCGACGGGAAAGGGCTGGTCAGGCTGGGCGAAAACCCGTCGCACCCTTCATGGGCACTCGGCGTGCTGGGAATGCCGGGCTTCACCGCGTATATGGGGCTGCTTGATATCGGCCAGCCTCAGGCGGGGGAAACGCTTGTCGTGGCGGCAGCCACGGGGCCGGTCGGCGCAACGGTGGGGCAGATCGGTAAAATCAAGGGGTGCCGGGTTATCGGCGTGGCCGGCGGGGAGGAGAAATGCCGCCATGCGGTCGACGTGCTCGGTTTCGACGCCTGTCTGGATCACCATGCGGATGATTTTTCCGAACAGCTGGCGAAAGCCTGCCCGCAGGGCATTGACGTGTATTATGAAAACGTCGGCGGTAAAGTCTTTGACGCCGTACTGCCGCTCCTGAATACCTCCGCGCGCGTACCTGTTTGCGGACTGGTCAGCGGCTACAACGCGACCAACCTGCCGGATGGTCCGGATCGCTTGCCGCTGCTGATGGGGACCATCCTCAAAAAACGCATCCGCATGCAGGGCTTTATCATCGCTCAGGACTATGGTCATCGTATCGACGAGTTCCAGCAGGAAATGGGACGCTGGGTGAAGGAAGGCAAAATTCACTATCGCGAGCAGGTCACCGAAGGGCTGGACGCGGCGCCGGAGGCGCTGATTGGGCTGCTGGAAGGGAAAAACTTCGGCAAGGTCGTGATCCGCGTGGCGGCGGACTAAACAGAGCATCGGTTATGGCGGGCAAAGTCCGCCATAATTATTTGTGAAGATACGATATATTGTCTTTAATTAATCCATAAGCATTGCGCGCCATCGGCCCAGCTGAGCCAGAAGTGGTAAACGTAATATTAATTGAACAATTTTTATTTTAACGCGCGCCCTTCATACCAGGCATGACGATACAGGATATATCAAACCGGCGATGTTTTTTTAAACAGTCGCTGAAAATGGCATTTTGTTTTGGCTACGGGAATTAAACATGCTTGATTTGGAAAACCTGGAAAAAGCACAAAGAATCAGTCTGACGATGCAAGTTGAGAACAGTTTAAAGGGAGCGTTAATTACGGGCTCATTAAAACCTGGGGCTCGACTCATCACGAAAGAGATTGCGGATAAATTAGGCACCAGCATCACACCGGTGCGCGAAGCCCTGCTGCGCCTGGTGTCGGCAGGCGCATTACAGGCCACGCCTGCTCAGGCGTTTTTGGTGCCAGAGGTTACGCTGGAGCGTTATAACGAAATTAACGCCATTCGAAAACAGCTTGAGCCGATGGCCGTTGCGGCGGCGTGTCAGAATATGACCGAGACCAAACTGGATGCATTACGCGCGCTGTCAGATAACTTCAGCACCGCCATGCATCAGGGCGACGTGCAGAAGGCGATCCATGCCAACCGCGTGTTCCGGTTTACGCTTTATCAGTATGCCGAAATGCCGACCTTGAACTCGCTGATTGAGCAGCTCTGGGTACGGATTGGTCCGTGTATCAACTACCTGCACGAAGAGATGAAAGATATCCCTGCAACGACTTACCATTATGCCGATCTGCTTTCTGCGCTTGAGCAAAGGGACGTGACGGCCAGTCGGGAAGCGATCGACCGAGCCATTGATGAAGCTAATATCCTCCTGCAACGACAATACTACAGTTAAGGATCGCACTGGCGCACTTATTTTTTTATTCGTTTTAAACTTCCCTGAGTATATTCCCGGCGCTTAAGGCTACCGGGAATGATGTTATTTTTTACCGGCAACGTGCGCTGCCGGAAAATGTTTTACTCAAAGCGATAAGAGACCGACAGGCCCACGCCATAGTTACGGCCAGGGGCGGGTTCGTAATAGCGATTGTAGCCAGCGTTAACAATCTCTGAACCGACGTACTCTTTATCAAACAGGTTATCGACGCGACCAAAGATGTCCATTCCCCATTTGCCGTAATTGAGTTTATACCCGGTATTCAGACCGACCACGGTATAAGAGGGCGCTTTGGCGGTATTGGTGTCGTTTGCCATCACGTCGCTCATGTAGCGGGCATCTGCCCCCGCGTACCAGCCTTCCTCAGGCTCCCAGCCAAACGACGCATACCCCATGTTACGGGCAATCCCCGGCATCCGGTTGCCGCTACAGTCTGCATTGCTACAGACGTTGGTACGGTAGGTCGCATCAAGATAGGTCCACGCCATTTTCAGCTTCCAGTTTTCGGCAAACTGCTGGTCGAGCGCAATTTCCACACCCTGACGGCGCGTTTTCCCCGCATTTTTGTAGGTAGTGCGACCATCTTTGTTTTCGTCCACCAGGATCTCGTTGTCGGTATCCGTGCGGAACAGCGCCGCCGTCAGGATGCCATTGCCGATGCGGGTTTTGCTGCCAATCTCATAGGTGTTGTTGGTTGACGGTTGCAGATTAATATTGAGGCCGCCTTTGCCATCAGAACGGTAGGAGAGTTCGTTGATGGTCGGGGTCTCAAATCCACGTCCCGCCGCGGCATACAGGTTCCAGGCGTCGGTCACGGCGTATTTCACCGCACCAGCCGGGAGCCATTTATGGTAGCTGGCATCACCGCTGTCATCGCCGTTTTGCGGGGTAATGTAATGATCGTTGGAGTCAAACCAGACGGAGCTGTAACGCACGCCCGCCTCAACGGACAGCTTTTG
The DNA here is from genome assembly GCF_049238215.1 of Enterobacter cloacae complex sp. IR5441. Taxonomy (NCBI): domain Bacteria; kingdom Pseudomonadati; phylum Pseudomonadota; class Gammaproteobacteria; order Enterobacterales; family Enterobacteriaceae; genus Enterobacter; species Enterobacter cloacae complex sp. IR5441. The sequence goes on along the minus strand of NZ_JBMKIA010000003.1, from coordinate 34,124 downwards.
CGTGAGCTGCCACTGGGTTTGCAGGTAGGGATCAAGGTTCCACATCAGGTTACGTTCGTCACGGCGTTTGTTACCCTTCACGCCATAATCCGGCACGCCGTCGTTCATCACGAAGTTTTCATACCCGCGACGATTTTCACTCATATTTTCGTAGTTAAGGCCGGTGGTAAACGTTACCGGCACCAGCAGCTCGCCGCGGTGGGTCCAACGGGTATCAATACCCTGGTAGTGGCGCTGCATATCAATTACGCCGCCCGAATGGGCAGGATTGTCACGCTGAGTGGACGCCGGAATGGACTGGTACTGGGTCATTTCACGCTCACCGGCGTACATCATCACGCTGAGGTCGTCCTGTTCGCTCAACTGACGGTCGTAGCGGAGCCCGGCCTGGGTCTGCTTAATGGTTTTACGCGTGTTGTACTGATCGCCACGGGGAGACTGGCGTGGGTTGTTCTGCCACTCCTGATAACTCAGTCCGCCCGGATCGTTGGCTTTCATGTCCACGCTGTTAAAAATCAGCGTTAGCTTGCTGACATCATCAATGCGCACGCCCAGTTTCGCATTGGCGAGGTTTTTCCGTGCGCCGCTGTGGTCACGATAGCCATGGGTGGTGAAACGGGTGGTGGATACCGCATAGTCCACATCACCCGCCTGAGTCCCGTCGCCCACCGCACCGGTGGCCTTCATGCCGTAACGCCAGGTGCCGTAGCTGCCGTAATAGCTGCTGGCTTCAATTGTGGCTGGCTGTTGTCCGGTCTGGGTGTTGATGTTGATCACGCCGCCGGAGGCATTGCCGTACAGGGCAGAGAAGGGGCCGCGCAGCACGTCGACGCTCTCGATGCTGTTGAGGTCAATGTTAGACGTCTGCCCCTGGCCGTCGGGCATGGTTGCCGGAATGCCGTCCACGTACATGCGGATCCCGCGTACGCCGAAGGTTGAACGCGCGCCGAATCCGCGAACGGAAAGTTGCAGATCCTGAGCATAGTTCTGGCGGTTCTGGATTTGCAGGCCGGGTACGCTCCCAAGGGATTCGGAAAGGTTGATGCGCGGTGTGGCATGTCGCATATCCTCGCCGCTCACCACGCTGACTGCGGCGGGGGTGTCCAGTTCGGAGACGGTTTGCGGCGTGGCGCTGACGATCAGAGTCTGTTCATCTGCGGCCATCGCACTCAGCGGGCCAAAAATGACGGGAACGAACAGCAGTGGTAGTGATGCCTTGCGGGCAGTAATAATTTTCATGGAGTAAACCGGTTAAGAAAAATTCGAACCAAATCAACTGGAACCTGTGTATATATGTTAAATCCTTTGTAAATGTTATGAAAACTATAACCGCACATTTCGTGAATGTAAGGTTTTGAAGGAAAGAAATACTCCACATTCAACTCATTAATGATTACTATTCTCATTAAAATAACGGCAAAGCGATGACTTTGCCCACCGGAAGTGATGTCAGCGGTAAATCTCCTCATTTAAAAAGGAATTGTTATGTCTTTACGTCATCTGTGCTCGCCGCGCCTGCGTGGGTCTCTGCTGTTGGGCTCTTTACTGTTTGCCGGTACGTTCCAGGTTCATGCCGCTGAAGAGATGCTGCGCAAAGCGGTCGGCAAGGGCGCGTATGAAATGGCCGTCAGCCAGCAGGAAAACGCGCTGTGGGTTGCGACGTCACAAAGCCGCAAAACCGATAAGGGCGGCGTGGTCTATCGTCTGGATCCGGTCACGCTGGAAGTGACGCAGGCGATTCATAACGATCTCAAGCCGTTTGGCGCCACGATCGATAACGCCACCCAGACGCTGTGGTTCGGTAACACCGTCAACAGCACCGTGACGGCGATTGACGCCAAAACGAGCGAGGTGAAAGGGCGCCTGGTGCTGGACGATCGCAAGCGTAGCGACACGGTGAAGCCGCTTCAGCCGCGCCAGCTGGTGGCCGATGACACGACCAATACGGTGTACATTACCGGTATCGGCAAGGAGAGCGTGATCTGGGTTGTTGATGGCGCAACGCTGAAGCTGAAGGACACCATCACCAACACCGGCACGTTCAGCACCGGTCTGGCCCTGGATGCGAAGGCAAAACGCCTGTATACCACCAATGCGGACGGCGAGCTGGTGACCATTGATACGGCAACCAACAAAATCCTCAGTCGTAAAAAAGTGCAGGATGACGGAAAAGAGCACTTCTACCTGAACCTGAGCCTGGACACTGCCGGCCAGCGTGCGTTTGTGACGGATTCAAAACAGCCAGAAGTGCTGGTGGTGAATCTGAAAGATGGCAGCGTGATGCAGAAAATCGCCGCGCCAGCATCGCTGGCCGTACTGTTTAACCCGGCGCGTAACGAAGCCTATGTGACGCACCGCGAGGCGGGCAAGGTGAGCGTGATTGACGCCAAAACCTACAAAGTGACCAGGACCTACGATACCCCGGTTTACCCGAACAGCCTGGCGCTGTCTGCGGACGGTAAAACGCTGTACGTAACGGTGAAACAGAAATCAACCCGTCAGCAGGAAGCGACCCAGCCTGACGATGTGATTCGTATCGCGCTGTGATGGTGGAATTGCCCGGTGGCGCTGCGCTTACCGGGCCTACAAAACCATGAGATGTAGGCCGGGTAAGGCGAAGCCGCCACCCGGCTTTTTTATTAACGCGAGGTTTCTTCTACCAGCGGTGCGTCGTGCTTTTCATCGTCGTGATGAAGCGGCGCGGTGCTGTGGATCTCGTGAACGCGCTTACGCACGCCGAACCAGCCAGCAATCAGCAGAACCGCCAGCAGTGGGATCGTCGCGATGGTGTAAGTACCGTTCGGGTAGTCAAACGCCATCAGTACCAGCACGCTGAACAGGAACAGCAGGGTGAGCCAGGAGGTCACCGGTGCGCCCGGCATCTTGAAGCACACATCAGCCGCTTTGCCTTCTTTGATCGCTTTGCGCAGACGCATCTGGCAGACCACAATAAAGGCCCAGGAGGCGATAATCCCCAGTGCAGCCACGTTCAGAACGATCTCAAATACGCGGGACGGCACCAGATAGTTCAGGAACACGCCAAAGACGTAAACCACCAGCGTGGCCAGAATCCCCGCATAAGGAACCTGCTGCCTGCTCATCTTCGACATAAACTTCGGCGCAGAGCCTCCCATCGACATGGAGCGCAGGATACGGCCCGTCGAATAGAGCCCGGAGTTCAGGCTGGAGAGCGCGGCGGTCAGTACCACGATGTTCATGATGCTGCCCACGTACGGCACGCCCAGCTTAGAGAAGAAGGTTACAAACGGGCTTTGCCCCGCCTGGTATGCATTCCACGGCAGCAGCAGCACCAGTAGCACCACGGAACCCACATAGAACAGACCGATACGCCAGATCACGCTGTTGATGGCTTTTGGCACCATCGTCTGCGGATCTTTACATTCGCCTGCCGCCGTACCGACCAGTTCGATGGAGGCAAAGGCGAACACCACCCCCTGCACCAGAACCAGCGCTGGCAGCAGGCCGTGCGGGAAGAAACCACCGTTATCGGTAATCAGGTGGAAGCCGGTTGCGTTACCGTCCAGTGGTTTACCGGTACCGAGGAATACGGTTCCGACCACCAGGAAGATCACAATGGCCAGCACCTTCACCAGTGCGAACCAGAACTCCATCTCGGCGAACCATTTCACGCCGATCATGTTCATGGTCCCGACAATTGCCAGCGCCCCAAGGGCGAACACCCACTGCGGCACATCGCCAAACGCGCCCCAGTAGTGCATGTACAGCGCAACGGCGGTGATATCGACGATACCGGTCATCGCCCAGTTAACGAAGTACATCCAGCCCGCGACATACGCGGCTTTTTCACCAAGAAACTCGCGGGCGTAAGAGACAAAGCTGCCGCTGGAAGGGCGGTGGAGTACCAGTTCGCCGAGGGCGCGAAGGATGAAGAAAGAGAAGATCCCGCACACCAGATAGACCAGGGCGAGAGCGGGGCCAGCCATTTGCAGACGTGCGCCTGCACCTAAAAACAGACCTGTACCGATAGCGCCGCCGATGGCGATCATCTGCACCTGACGGTTGCCCATCGCCTTGTGATAGCCCTCTTCATGAGAGTTCAACCAGCGACGTTTCGCAGCATGATGATCGGCTGCGCTTTTATTGCTTGTTTTCATTGAGTTACCTGTTTGCCTGTCTGAACCATTAACGTGATAGTCCTGCCTGGCAGAAGCCGAAACAAACGATTGCTTCTGCGCAGACACATGCCGCCTTTCCAGTCATTCTGTGTATGGATAAGGCAAAACATGGCGAGGCATCCTACCCGCAATTGTTAAGCGACGCAAAATATAACCGTGTCGAAAGTGATGCTCGTCGAAGGAAATCGTGTGGTCAGAGCAGACGGCGATCACAACGCGCTGAATCGTGACGTTTTTTTAGGCAAAAAGGTCTGTGAATGCTGATTTAATCATCAGGTTTACTTAATAGTTACTTATAGGTAGAGCTTATGAATGCCGCAGGGCTGCAATAAGTAATGCAAACGCGGTAGTGTGCTGGCGGCGGCTCGGATAGTACAGATGGTATCCCGTAAAAGCCGGGCACCAGGCTTCAAGCACACGCACTAACCGGCTCTCAGCAAGGGCGTCCTGAACCGCATCTTCCGGGACGTACGCCAGCCCCAGACCGTTTTCGGCGGCATCGATGCGTTGCGGCAGGCTGTTGAGGATCAGCTGGCCGTCAACCCGCACGCGCAGCTCACGTCCGTCCCGTTCAAATTCCCAGGCATATAATCCGCCGCGTGTGGGCAGGCGCATATTAATGCAGCGGTGCTGATCAAGTTGCTCCGGCGTTTCCGGTACGCCGAAACGTTGCAAATACTCTGCCGACCCGACGACCGCCATGCGCATGTCCGGCGCAATACGAACGGCAATCATATCTTTCGCCACCTGCTCACCCAGACGCACCCCCGCGTCAAAGCGGCCATCGACAATATCAGTCAGCCCATTGTCCACCGTGACTTCAACGTTGATGTCAGGATACTGCGCCATAAAGGGTTTAAGCACAGGCCACAGCACCGCAGACATGGCGTGCTCCCCGGCGGTAAGGCGAATATTCCCGGCAGGTCTGTCGCGGGTATCACGCAGCGCGGTGAGTTCCTGTTCGATCTCCAGCAGATGGGGGCTTAAGCGCATGAGGAGTTGCTCGCCGGCCTCGGTAGGGGCCACGCTACGGGTGGTGCGGGTTAACAGACGGACTTTCAGCCTCGTTTCCAGATTGCGCATTGCGTGGCTGAGTGCCGACTGAGATACCCCAAGCTGCGCCGCGGCGCGGGTAAAGCTGCGCTCCCGGGCGACGACCATAAAGGAAAGCAGATCGTTGAAGTTGTCTTTTAACATGGCGGTTTACTCGATTTATGAATTGAATTCATGGTTCCTTTCTGATTAAGCACTCTAATGCTCCCCATGGCTTTACGCTACTGTTAACGCAACAGCAAACGAGGAGTTAATCATGAAAATTATCCGTAGCGGTTCGTTACCTTCCGTTCAGGGGCCAGAGGCCTGGTTTACCGGCAGCGTGCGCATTGACGCACCTTTCCAGGCGACTGAACCGGCAAAAGTCGGCGGCGCGACCGTCACCTTTGAACCCGGCGCACGTACCGCCTGGCATACGCATCCTCTTGGACAAACGCTGATCGTGACGCAGGGGCGCGGCTGGTTACAGGAGTGGGGGAAAGAGGCGGAACCGCTGAATCAGGGTGATATCGCCTGGATCCCACCCGGCGTGAAGCACTGGCACGGCGCAAGCGCGCAGACGGCCATGACCCATATAGCCATCGCAGAAGCCGTCGACGGGAGTCCGGTGGCATGGCTGGAGAAGGTCACCGACGAGCAGTATCCGAACGAGTAGTCTGGCGTTTCGTAAACAAATTATTAACGTTATGATTCGATCCGTTTTCTTCAGCATGTGCAGGCGGAACGGTGAAAATCAATATCATTGGCACCAGCGGAAGTGGGAAAAGCACGTTTGGCAGGCGAATCGCGGAGGCGCTGGCTATCCCTTACATTGAGATGGACAGGCTTTACTGGCGATCGAACTGGCAGGGAACACCGGATGATGAGTTTCTTGCAACCCTGGAAAAAGCGCTCGCCGCCTCGCCTGACTGGGTCCTGGACGGGAATTACAACCGCACACGCGACGTTAAGTGGCGCGACGTCGATCTGGTGGTGTGGATAGATCGTGGGTTTATCCGCACGCTCTGGCAGGCGGTGACGCGGGCCTCCAGACGCGCCTGGCACAAACAGGAGCTCTGGCCCGGCACGGGGAACCGCGAAAGCTTTCGTCGGTCGTTCCTTAGCAAGGACTCTATTATCATCTGGACGATCAAAACCTGGCGCAGCAACCGCAAACGATATGAGGCGGATATGCAAAACCCGCAGTACGCACACATTCGCTTTCTCCGCATTACCCGACGGCAGGATGCGGAAAGACTCATTACATCGCTCAAATCACGCCGATGACAGACTCTCTATTGCCGTTTTCCGGCAATCCAAATGTAAATTAATTGTTTCTCAGAGGTGAAATCCACCTTTAATAATGACGACATGTTAAGTCAAACGAGAACGCAACATGTCATGGCGAATCAGCATTCTGGATAAAAGCCCCGTCGCAGAACACGAAACAGCCGCCGATGCGCTGGCGCGAACCTTAGCACTGGCGCAGCAGGCAGAAACGCTGGGTTATCACCGCTTCTGGATTGCCGAACACCACAATACCCCGCAGCTTGCCAGCCCCTCGCCGGAGCTGCTGATTGCCTGGATCCTCGGGCAAACAAAGCGCATTCGCGTGGGCTCAGGCGGCGTCATGCTGCAACATTACAGCCCCTATAAAGTCGCCGAAAATTTTAACGTACTGGCCGCCATTGCGCCGGGCCGGGTTGATCTGGGCGTTGGCAAAGCGCCCGGCGGTCTGCCGCTCTCTACCCGCGCCTTGCAGCATGGCCTTAATCCGCAGGAAAAAGGCAGCTTTGCTGAACAACTGACGCAGCTCGATCGCTGGATCCGCCCTGAAAATCAGTCAGCGGAGGAGGACGTTCGCGCCACGCCGCTGCCGCCGGTGCCTGCCCGGGGGTTTCTGCTGGGCGCCAGCACAGAAAGCGCGCTGCTGGCGGCCTCCCTCGACTGGCATTTTGTCTTTGCCGCCCATCTGAACGGTGATCCTGAGCTGCTGCGCGAGGTCGTCACAGCCTGGCGTCAACACAGCGTCCGGGAGGTGATTGTGGCCGTGCAGGCCATTGTTGCCCCAACCCAGGCTGAGGCCGATGCGCTGGCGCAGAAGGTTGAAGTGTGGGGCGTGGAGCTGGCAAACGGACAGCGCGTCACCGTCGCCAGCGAAGAACAGGCCTACGCCTTTGCGCGGCAGGCAGGGAGTGAACCGGTGCGCATCGGGCGTCGGGCGCAGTCTCTGCTGGCCGGAACGGCGGCGTCGGTGCTTGAACAGCTCAACGCGCTGCATCAGCAGTGGGGGATTGACGAATTTATCATCGACACGCCGGTCGCTGATGGCGCAACGCGCGTACAGTCCCTGCGACTGCTGGCCGAGGCGCGTCTTAACAGGGAGATTACCGTATGAGCTTTAGCGAACAACTGATTGCCTGGCGCCGTGAGCTGCACCAGAACCCTGAACTCTCTGGTCAGGAGGTCGAAACAACGGCGCGCCTGCGCGAGTGGCTGACGGCAGCCGGGATTGCCCCGCTGCCTTACGATCTCCAGACCGGGCTGGTTGCGGAGATCGGCACGGGCAACGCACTGGTTGCGCTGCGCGCCGATATCGACGCGTTACCCATCGACGAGCGCAGCGGGGTGCCGTTTAGCTCCCGGCGCGCCGGGGTGATGCATGCCTGCGGACACGACATTCACACCAGCGTGATCCTCGGCGCCGCGCTAAAGCTGAAAGAGCGGGAAGCCTCGCTCAACGGTCGCGTGCGGATCCTGTTCCAGCCAGCGGAAGAGAATTTCGGCGGAGCAAAAAGCATGGTGCGGGCCGGGGCGTTACGCGACGTACGCGCGATTTTTGGGATGCATAACGAGCCGTCACTGCCGGTCGGCGAGTTTGCCACGCGCGGCGGCCCGTTCTATGCCAACGTTGATCGCTTCGTTATTCACGTGACCGGCAAAGGCGCGCATGCCGCACGTCCTCATGAAGGCAACGACGCCATCGTGCTGGCAAGCCAGCTGGTAACCGCGCTGCAAAGCGTAGCCAGCCGTAACGTCAACACGCTGGATTCGGTTGTTCTGAGCGTGACGCGCATCGCCGGGGGGAATACCTGGAACGTGCTGCCGGAAAGCGTTGAGCTGGAGGGCACGCTGCGCACGCACCGCACGGAAGTGCAGCAGAACGTGAAAGCGCGCGTCGGTGAAATCGCCGCTGGATTTGCCAGCGCCTTTAGCGCGCAAATCAACATCACCTGGTACGCCGGGCCCACCGCGCTGGTGAACGATGAGCACTGGGCCGGGTTTGCCACCTCGGTCGCGCGCGAAGCGGGATATGAAACCCGGCATGCGGAACTGCACATGGGCGGGGAGGATTTCGCGGTTTATCTGCAAAACATACCCGGCGCGTTTGTCAGCATTGGCAGCAACAGTCCGTTTGGGTTACATCACCCGGCATTTAACCCGGACGAAGCATTAATCGAACCCGCTGCCCGCTATTTTGCTCAGCTCGCGGAAAAAGCCCTGCAACACGTTTAATTAATTTGAGGTGAATATGTCTGCACATCGTCAATTGCGGCTGGGGACCATTTTGCATGGTGCATCCGGAAATATGTCTGCCTGGCGCCATCCGGCGGCGGTCGCGGATGCCAGCATTAATTTTGATTTCGTTAAAGAAACGGCTTTAAAAGCAGAAGAGGGCAAGCTCGACTTTATATTTGTGGCCGACGGCCTTTATATTAACGAGAAATCCATTCCGCATTTTTTAAACCGCTTTGAGCCGCTGACGGTGTTGTCCGCGCTGGCGAGTATCACCTCGCGCCTGGGGCTGGTCGGCACGTTATCCACCTCGTACAGCGAGCCTTTCACCGTTGCACGCCAGTTCGCCAGCCTCGATCACCTGAGCAACGGACGCGCGGGCTGGAACGTGGTGACGTCACCGCTGGAAGGGTCAGCCAGGAACTTCTCCCGCGAAAAACACCCGGAGCATGCGCTGCGCTACCGCATTGCCGATGAGTATCTCGACGTGGTGAAGGGGCTGTGGGATTCCTGGGAAGGGGATGCCTTTATCCGCAATAAAGAGAGCGGACAGTTCTTTGATGCGTCGAAACTGCATACTCTTGATCACCACGGTGATTTCTTCCAGGTTTCCGGCCCGCTGAATATTGGCCGCACGCCGCAGGGACGTCCGATTGTCTTTCAGGCTGGCGCGTCCGACGACGGTAAAAAGCTGGCGACAAAACACGCTGACGCCATCTTTACCCACCATGACACGCGGGAAGAAGCCCAGGCTTTTTACCGCGATGTTAAACAGCAGTTGGAAAGTCACGGCCGCCGCGCAGAGGATTTACATATATTCCAGGGCGTCAGCGTGATTGTTGGAAACGACGCCGATGACGTAGAAAACCAGTATCAAACTACGGCGGCACTGGTCTCCATTAATGATGCGCTGAATTACCTCGGACGTTATTTCGAGCATCACGACTTCAGCCAGTATCCCCTCGACGCGCCGTTCCCGGATATTGGCGACTTGGGCAAAAACAGCTTCCGCAGCACCACCGATGAAATCAAGCGTAACGCCCGTGAGCGCAACTTAACTTTGCGTCAGGTCGCGCTGGAAGCCGCATCACCGCGCCCGCGTTTTTCCGGCACACCGGAGCAGGTGGCCGATGGTTTACAGGCCTGGTTCGAAGAGAAGGCGGCGGATGGCTTCATCATTCAGGGCGGCACGCCGGACACTTTCCCGCGCTTTGTCGACCAGGTGGTGCCTGTTTTACAGGCGCGCGGCCTGTTCCGCACCGACTATCCCGGCACCACGCTGCGCGAAAGTCTGGGCTTAGACGAGCCCAAAAATCAGTTCACACAACAATAAAAGAGAAAAACGCTATGCAGAAATCATCGCTTATTCTGGCGCTTGCGCTGGCCTTTACCCCTGCCGTCTGGGCAGAGAACGTCAATATTAACGGCACCGGCGTGAGCATTGAGGCCAATAAAACGCCGATCAATACCGCCAAAAACAGCGATGCGATCGCGCAACTGCCGAAAGACTATCGTTTTGCCGTGCCGGGGAAATTTACCGTGGCGGTGGCGGGACTGAATCAACCGCCACTGACGGTCTTTTACGACGACAACAAAACTCTGCTGGGAAGTGAGGTCGACATCGCGCGTCTGGTAGCGGACAGCCTCGGACTGGAGCTGAACGTGGTGCCCACCTCCTGGGAGGATTGGCCGCTGGGGGTTGCCTCCGGGAAATACGACGCGGCTATCAGCAACATCACCGTCACTAAAGCGCGCAAAGAGAAGTTCGACTTCGCCACCTACCGCAAGGATTCACTTGGCTTCTACGTGAAATCCACCAGTCCGATCAACTCGCTTGTGAAGGCAGAGGATATCGCCGGGCTGCGCATCATCGTGGGTTCCGGCACCAACCAGGAGGCCATCCTGCTGGCATGGAACGAAGAGAACCTCAAAAAAGGGCTTAAACCCTTTACGCCGATCTACACCAAAGACGACGCGGCCCAAACGCTGGCGCTTCAGTCCGGACGCGCGGACGCCTACTTTGGCCCGAACGTGATCGGTGCCTGGAAAGCGGCGCTTAACGGTAAAACCAAACTGGTCGGCAGCGTCGACGGCGGCTGGCCGAAGGCGGCGCATATCGCGGTGACGCTGAAAAAAGGCAGCGGCCTGGTCGAACCGGTTCAAACCGCGCTGAACGGCGCGATCAAGAACGGAGATTACGACAAAGTGCTGAACCGCTGGGGGGAAGGCGTGGAGCGTATCCCCAATTCCGAAGTTAACCCGGCGGGTCTGGGCGATTAAGGAGGCGCTATGCGCGAACAATTTCGTGACGTTTCACCGGAAGATGCCGATCTTCAGCCCATTATCGAGGGGCTTTTCGGTGAGTACGCCGCTCGTTACGGCGACTACTTTTCAAAGGATGCGGAAGTCGAGCTGACAGAGTGGTACCTGGCGCCGCAGGGGCTGTTTATCGTCCTGGAGCGCGATGGCGAGATCATCGCCACCGGTGCGTACAAGCCCTTCGACGAACATACCGCAGAGATCAAACGCATCTGGACGAATAAAACGCTGCGCCAGCAGGGGCTGGCCGCGCGCGTGGTACAGGAGCTGGAGCGCCGGGCGGTGCTGGCGGGCTACAGCCACATCTACCTGACCACGGGGTTTCGTCAGCCGGAGGCGGTGCGGCTCTATCTCAGTCAGGGGTATCAGCCGCAGTTCGATCTTAACCGTGACCCGGAAGAGTATAGCCAGCCGCCGTTCGACGGTCGGCTGCGTTTCACCAAGACGCTGATCCGCGAAGCGCTCAGCAAAACCGCATAAGGAGCGACGATGAGCAACGTTGAAACCATAAAAGTGGTCCCGGCACGTTATCCGCTGCGCGCTGCTGGCGCCGTGGTGGCGCTGTTTGTACTGGCGGTCGTGATCCAGTCCGTGGCCTTTAATCCGCGCTGGGAATGGGCGGTATTTGCCCGCTGGTTCTTCGACCCGGTGATCCTCGAAGGCGTCGGCCAGACGCTGCTGCTGACGTTGTTAAGCACCGTACTGAGCGTGGTGATTGGCGGCATGCTGGCGCTGGCGAGGCTCTCGTCATCATGGCTGTTGAGCAGCCTGGCGTGGGGGTACATCTGGCTGTTCCGTTCCCTGCCGCTGATCGTGGTGCTGATTATCCTCTATAACTTCTCCTATCTCTACGACACGCTCTCTCTCGGCGTGCCTTTTACCGGCATTACCTGGGGCAGCTTTGAAACCATCAATGTTCTCGGGCAGTTTTCTACCGCCATCGTGGGGCTGACGCTGGTGCAGAGCGCCTATACTGCGGAGATCATTCGCGGGGGGTTCCTTGGGGTCGACCACGGTCAGTATGAGGCGGCCGCTGCGCTAGGTCTGCCGGCATGGCGTCGCACGGTGCGCATAATTCTCCCGCAGGCGCTGCGCACCATCCTGCCGTCCGGGTTTAACGAAATCATCAGCCTCGCCAAAGGGACGGCGATGGTTTACGTGCTGGCGATGCCGGAACTGTTCTACACGATCCAGATGATCTACAACCGCACCCAGGAGGTGATCCCGCTGTTGATGGTGGGGGCTGTCTGGTATCTGGTGATCACCACCGTACTGTCTGCCATCCAGCATGTTATTGAGCGTGGACTCGCCCGCAGCGAACGCCGCTCCGCCGTAAACCAGAACCGGGCGGCCAGTCGCGCGCGCTCCGTCACCACTTCGCCAGCACAGGAGCCCGTTCATGCAAGCCTCTCCTGAAGGACACATTTCCATTACCGGCGTCAGTAAGTTTTTTGGCCGACATAAAGCGCTCGATAACGTCACGCTTGAGATCCCGCCGGGCTCCGTGACGGTGATCCTCGGCCCCTCAGGATCGGGAAAATCGACGCTGTTGCGCACCATTAACCATCTGGAGCGCGTAGACGAAGGCTTTATTCAGATTGACGGGGATTACATCGGCTATCGCCGTCAGGGTGACAAACTCTACGAGCTCAAAGAGAAAGAGATCCTCAAACAGCGCGTCAACGTTGGGTACGTGTTTCAGAACTTCAATCTTTTTCCGCATCTCACGGTGCTGGAAAACCTGATTGAAGCACCCATCGCGCATAAAAAGTTCACTAAAAAAGAGGCTGTTGAAAACGCCTACAGCCTTCTGGATGTGGTAGGACTGCGCGATAAAGCCGATGCCTGGTCGCGTCACCTCTCCGGCGGCCAGCAGCAGCGTATCGCCATTGCCCGCGCGCTGGCGCTGCGCCCGCGCGTGATGCTGTTTGATGAACCCACCTCGGCGCTGGATCCAGAACTGGTTGGCGAAGTGCTGGACGTGATTAAAAAGCTCGCCCGTTCCGGCACTACGCTGGTGGTGGTTACCCATGAGATCGGCTTTGCCCGGGAAGTGGCGGACCAGGTGGTATTTATGGTCGACGGTAAAATTGTGGAGCAGGGCAGCAGCGACGACGTGTTAAACCGACCGTCGCATCCGCGAACGCGCCAGTTCCTCTCAAAAGTGCTGTAAGGAGCGCAGATGAAATATGGACTCCTGGCGGGGCTGGTCTTCACGACGGCGAGCTACGCCAGCATTGATTTAAAGGCCAACGAACAGCCGCTGCCGGTGACGGTTGATCAACAGGCAGTGGCGAAAATCCCGGCGAACTATAAATTTGTTGAGCCGGGTACCCTCACGGTGGCGATTTCAGCCCTGAATTCTCCGCCGCTGGCGCTGCTGGCCAGTGATAACCGCACCCGTATTGGCAGCGACCCGGATATCGCCCGGTTGCTGGCGGGCAGTCTCGGGCTGAAGCTGAAGCTGGTGCCAACGGCGTGGGAAGACTGGCCGCTGGGGATCACTTCCGGGCGTTATGACGTGGCGATGGTGAATATCGCCGTCACCGAGCAACGTAAGGCGAAGTTCGATTTTGCGACCTATCGCGTCGATTCCCTCGCCTTCTCGGTGAAATCCACCAGCAACGTACAGTCGATCACCCGTGCGAAAGATCTGGCCGGTAAAAAGGTGATTGTCGGGTCAGGCACCAATCAGGAACGTATTCTGCTGGGCTGGAACGAAGAGAATAAAAAGGCCGGGCGCGAGCCTGCGTTGCCGGTTTATCTGACCGACGACGCCTCAGGCAATCTTTATATTCAGTCCGGCAGGGCGGATGTTTTCTTTGGACCGCAGTCCGTTTCGGCCTACAAAGCCGCCTTAACCGGCAAAACCCGCGTCGTGGGATTAGGGCCGAAGAAAGCCTATGTCGCCACCACAACCAAAAAAGGTAATGGGCTGGTGTATGCGTTGCAGGCTGCGCTGGACGGTGCGATTAAGCGCGGGGAGTATCAAAAGGTGCTGGCGCGCTGGGGGGAGGCGGGCGAAGCGGTGACGTCTTCTGACGTTAACCCGCCCGGGATAACCTACTAATGGTGCTCTACACTTAGGGTTTTCATCCCTGATGGGGCAACATGATCAAACTCTATGGCGTACCCGGCTGGGGATCGGCAATCAGTGAAGTGATGCTGACTCTGGCAGACATCCCGTATCAGTTCGTCAACGTGGACGGGTTTGACCAGCCCGGCCCGCAGCGCGAATTGCTGTTAAAACTGAACCCGCTGTGCCAGGTGCCGACGCTGGAGCTGGAAAATGGGGCGATCGTGACGGAAACCGCAGCGATCGCCCTGATGGTGCTCGACAGACGTCCCGACCTCGCGCCGCCCGTAGGGCAGGCCGAGCGCCAGCAGTTTCAGCGCCTGCTCATCTGGTTTGTGGCGAACGTCTATCCCACCTTTACGTATGCAGATTACCCGGAACGCTGGGTGCCTGATGCCCCGGAACAGCTGAAGAAAAATTGCATTGAGTACCGAAAATCGCTCTATCTGTGGTTCGACAGCCAGCTCAGCGCCTCGCCGTTTGCGTTTGGCAAACAGCTGACGCTGCTTGACGTCTATATTGCCGTTGCGCGTACCTGGGGGCCACGTCATGAGTGGTTTGCCACTAACACGCCTAATATTACCGCCGTCGCGGATGCCGTCTGCGCGCTGCCGGAACTGCACAAGGTGCTAAAAGCTAACGATATAATCTGATAACGTGGAACGCTCACCTATAAAAGGAGCCCTGCCCATGCCACACGTTGATATCAAATGTTTTCCACGCGATCTGACTGACGAACAAAAAACGGCCCTGGCGGCGGATATCGCCGAAGCGATCGCCCGTCATCTGAACAGCAAAGATCGCTCAATCTCCGTGGCGCTTCAGGAGGTTCAGGAAGCTGACTGGAAGGCGCAGGTCTGGGATACCGAGATCGGCCCGAAACTGGATGAACTGATTAAGAAGCCCGGTTATTCGATGTAACTTGCCTGCCGGGTGGTGCAATATCACCCGGCGCTCCTCGCTTTTATTCCCTTTCGCAAAAATCGATAATAAAAACCATAACGATTCCGCTACAATTCATCCTTCCGAACAATATTCGTTAAATCAGCAGGTAAGCACTGCAACTGCACCAGATTAAGTACAAATTAGTAAAAGGATAATTTTTCCATGACAAAATTACCTCAGTTTTCACTCGCCTTTATTCATCCTCGTTACTGGCTCAGCTGGGCAGGCATTGCCGCACTCTGGTGCACGGTTCAGCTTCCGTATCCGCTGCTGTTAAAAACAGGTCACGGGCTTGGGCGTCTGGCCATGCGCCTGCTTCCACGCCGCGTGGAGATCGCCAGACGAAATCTTGAGCTTTGTTTTCCTGATATGAAAGAGGACGAGCGCGAGCGTTTACTTGAGCGTAATTTTGAATCGGTTGGAATGGGCGTCATCGAAACGGGGATAGCGTGGTTCTGGCCAGACTGGCGCGTACGGAAACACTTCAGCGTAACCGGCTATGAACATATGGAACAGGCGCGGGCGCAAGGAAGGGGCGTGGTGCTCATTGGCATGCATTTTCTCACGCTGGAATTAGGCGCACGCATCTTTGGCATGCTTAACGCGGGTATTGGTGTGTATCGTCCCAACAATAATGCGTTGCTCGACTGGCTGCAAACGCGCGGTCGTCTGCGTTCCAATAAAACCATGCTTGACCGCTATGACCTGAAGGGCATGATCCGCGCGCTGAAGCAAAACGAGATCCTGTGGTATGCCCCGGACCACGATTATGGCAAAACGAATAGCGTGTTTGTGCCGTTTTTTGCCGTCCCGGACGCCGCGACAACTGCCGGGAGCTACATGCTGGTGAAAAGTGCCAGACCGGCCGTGATCCCGTTTGTACCGCGCAGAAAAGCAGACGGCACAGGGTATGAGCTGATTATTCTGGAAGATATTAGCGATACCTTGCAGGGAGGCGACAAAGCGTCGGTGGCCACGCAAATGAACAGAGCGATTGAGCGCGCCGTGATGATGGCGCCTGAGCAATATATGTGGCTGCATCGCCGGTTCAAAACCCGCCCTGAAGGCCAGCCGGACCGGTATAAACGCAAAAAACAGATCCCATCTTCTGCAAGAACCTTATCTGCCAGCGATATTTCGGACCGGTCGAGTATCCAGCAGTAGCCCGGCAGGGCGGATGTGCCGGTGCGCTCCGCCCTTTATAAATCCTGCCGCGCTGGATAGAATTACCGCATCCACATTGACGGGATGCCCCCCATGACCGGAAGAGTCGATTATCATCTGGAAAAATACCTCCTCACCGAAGCCGGCGAGCCGGAACATCTGACGCGCCAGTGGGCGGAGGTGATGCGCGAGTGTCATGACCAGAAATCCGGGGCAGAAGAGCGGCTGCGTCTCGCGCTGCTGAACGTGGATTATGTGACCAGCTTTGAGCTTCCCTTCCGGTTACTTCTTACCCGCGCACCGCAGCTGATTGATGGCATCAGAAATGAGTTTCAGCTCAGTCAAAAAAATGTCCTGTTCAACGGGAAGCGGTTTGGCTGCGTCTACAGCCTTAAACAGGATTTGAACGGCATTCCCGATGAATTTACCTACCACCTGAAGACCCGTATTCAGCGGATCGATGCGTCCGGCGGTTCGGAAGTGCCTTACCGGCAAATCGCTCAGCAGGTGAAAGCCCCCCGCGAGCGCCTCCAGCTGGCGCTGGAACAGGGGCTTGCGGTCACCGCGCTTGACGGGCTTTTCTGGTTTGGCCTCCAGCGCATAGCCGCCGACGTGCAGCGGTTAAGGAAGACCGGGATGAGAATAGTGACGTCCGATACGGAGGTGTTCGACACCCTTACCGGAACAACACGGCGCATTCCGGTTTATCGTCTTGAGGACGAGGACGCTGCCGCTACTTAGCCTGGAGCAGGATCGCCAGTAGCCCAGGAAAGCGGGCGTCCAGATCTTCTCTTCTCAGTGAGATCATATTCTCGCGCCCCTGCGGGCGCTGCCAGATCACGCCGCTGTCGCGCAGCACGCGCCAGTGGTGAGTCATAGTAGATTTCACCACCTCTTCCGGGCGCAGCGCGTTACAGCTCAGTTCGCTGCCGTCGGCCAGCCTGCGAATAATCGCTAATCGCAGCGGGTTGCCGAGGGCGAACAGCACATTTTCCAACACTATTTGTTCAGGTTCCGGGTGGTTTGGGATCATCGTTTTCCTGCGTCTCGCGTGAGATTGAGCTATATCAACAATAGGTCAACCGTTAAAAAATAGTTCGATAATACTCGTACAATAGGACTATTATAACAACCGAACGAACTCGCGACCATCCCGGTCGTCACAAACCAGTCATGAAGACTTAAGGAAATATCATGCCCCGACCCATTCCACTCGAACGTTATCGCAACATCGGTATCTCCGCGCATATCGATGCGGGCAAAACAACCACCACTGAGCGCATCCTGTTTTACACCGGGATGAGCCACAAGCTGGGTGAAGTACACGATGGCGCGGCAACCACCGACTGGATGGCGCAGGAGCAGGAGCGCGGGATCACCATTACGTCGGCGGCGGTAAGCTGTTTCTGGCCCGGTATGGACAGAGGCTTTGAACCGCACCGCATCAATATTATCGACACCCCCGGGCACGTGGATTTCACCATTGAGGTGGAACGTTCCATGCGTGTGCTCGACGGCGCGGTGATGGTCTATGACTCCGTCGGCGGCGTGCAGCCGCAGTCGGAGACCGTCTGGCGTCAGGCGAATAAATATCACGTCCCGCGCCTGGCATTCGTCAACAAAATGGACCGCCCGGGTGCGGATTTCTTCCGCGTGGTGCGGATGATGCAGGAGCGGCTGAAAGCCAACCCGGTCCCGATTGTGATCCCCGTGGGGGCAGAAGAACACTTCACCGGCGTGGTGGATCTCATCAGGATGCGCACTATTCTTTGGGATGATGCGACGCAGGGCATGGCGTTTAGCTACGCGCCAGTGCCTGACGATCTGCTGAGCACCGCCCAGGCGTGGCGAGAAAAAATGGTTTCGGCTGCGGCAGAAGCCAGCGATGAGCTTATGGATAAGTACCTTGAGACGGGCGAACTTGATGAAGCGGAAATCATCAAAGGGCTGCGGATCCGGACTATCTCCGGCGAAATACAGCCCATGCTGTGCGGCAGCGCCTTCAAGAACAAGGGCGTGCAGCGCATGCTCGACGCGGTGATTGAATTGATGCCTTCTCCACTGGACGTGCCCGCTATTGATGGGGTTGATGAAGACGGACAGCACGCCGAGCGCCACCCAAGCGATGATGAACCGTTCTCGGCGCTGGCCTTCAAGCTGATGAGCGATCCGTACGTCGGCCAGCTGACCTTTATCCGCGTCTATTCCGGCATACTGCGTAAAGGCGACGCGGTGTACAACCCGGTGAAGGGTAAGAAAGAACGTATCGGGCGCATCGTGCTGATGCATGCCAACGATCGCCATGAGGTGGACGAGCTGCGCGCAGGGGATATCGCAGCCTGTGTCGGGCTGAAAGACGTCACCACCGGTGACACGCTGACCGACCCGAATGCGGTGATCACCCTTGAACGGATGGAGTTCCCGGACCCGGTTATTTCGCTGGCGATTGAGCCGAAAACCAAGGCCGATCAGGAGAAAATGGGGATCGCCCTACAGCGCCTGGCGGCGGAGGATCCGTCGTTTCGCCTGCACACGGACGAAGAGTCCGGACAGACCATTATCTCCGGGATGGGCGAGTTGCATCTGGAGATCATCGTTGACCGCATGAAGCGCGAGTTTGGCGTTGAGGCGAACATTGGTCGTCCGCAGGTCACCTACCGTGAAACCCTGCGTAAAGCGGTGAAGGATATTGAAGGTAAATTTGTCCGACAGTCCGGCGGGAAAGGGCAGTACGGTCATGTGGTCCTGAGCCTTGAGCCGTTAGCCGCCGGGAGTGGTTTTGTGTTTGAAGATGCCACCAAAGGCGGGGTGGTGCCGCGGGAGTACATCCCGTCGGTGGAAAAAGGCTTGCGAGAAGCCATGAATACGGGAGTGCTGGCGGGCTATCCGGTGGTGGATGTGAAAGCGACCCTGACGTTTGGTTCCTACCATGACGTTGACTCCTCGGAAATGGCCTTCCGCATGGCGGCGATCCTCGGCTTCAAAGAGGGCGCACGGCGGGCGGATCCGGTTATTCTTGAGCCGGTGATGCACGTTGAGGTGGAAACGCCGGAAGAGTACGCCGGGAACATTATGGGCGATCTCTCCTCCCGTCGCGGCCTGGTGCAGGGGATGGCAGAGCAGTACGGCAGCCAGATTATTCGCGCTGACGTCCCGCTGGCTGAGATGTTTGGCTACGCCACCACGCTGCGCTCGATGTCCCAGGGGCGCGCGACGTATACGATGGAATTCCATCATTTTGCGGAAGCTCCGCGGAATGTGGCGGATGAGATTATTGCGAAGCGTGTGAAGAGTTAATTAATTGCACATGGTAGTCATTTGGCTACCATGTGCCTTTATTATTACGACAGGGAGTTTATGCCTGTTACTTAATTAGCGTCGCCGATCGCACTTTCCATTTTCCTTGCTCTTCAACGAGACAATCTGCAATCACATGATCTTGCTTCTTACCAAATGCGACATAGACGTTTGTGCAAACGGCGTCAAAATCAGAATGTAAGACGGTTATCTGATTCCAGTCATCATCCCAGTCCTGCGCTTTGATAAACATATCCGCATCGGGCATATCTTTGTCGTTACTGTCGCCAGAGTACATTTCTTTAATTGCTGCAATGGTCCCTGAGGCTACGTACTCGTTCATAATGTCTGGATTGAGTACGGGTGGTTTGTTCTGATCTAACTGCGCTATATACCATTGATTGAATTTAAGCGCCGCCTGACCCGGTGCATAAATGTTTTCTGCGGCCGCGAGCGGAGACAGGGCGAAAAGTAAAAAACAGAGTGGTTTCATTAATCATGCCTTTGTTATATGCAATGAGGTTGATGATATACCAGGCGGATGAAATATGGCACTGTCGACTTAGACAGTGCCAAACGTTTATGCTGTGACTCTGTGGTTCCAGCTATCTTTGTAAACGATATTACCTTCACAGTGCTTCCAGGTAATACTTTCATAACGTAGAAGGATTGTTTCCAGGTGAGTGCCAGAACCTGCGTCAGGATATAAATCAGATGTTATGGATGTGATTTTAACATTCTCCAGGAATATGTTAAAGTATTCACTTTCAATTCCAGCTTCGTTAATTATGTACATTTTTATCATTGCTGATTTGAGTGTGGCTCCAGTAGTTAAAGCCTTGTATAAAAGGGGGGTAACCCGATCGAATTCTTTCTGAAACATAATCGGTGCGTGAATACGTGTGCCCGTTAGGCGACCTGTATTGCTATCGGCTGGGATATTGACATTATGAGTCAGTGATTTTAGCTCAATGGCACCGATACGCCCGGAGACCAAAGATGAGCCAATCATCGGTGAACCATTTTCATCCGTTAACCACATATAAGCTGGATTGGACATAGTAAACCCTTTTATTTCAGTTTTGTTATGCGTGAGGTGAGACGAGGAAGCAACCAAATCAGAATAATGATTGTGAACAATGTTAATGACAAACAGTACTCAGGGAATAGGTGAAGCCATAACAAACCAAAACCTATGACGAGTACAGGAAAGGCTACGCTTTCTAAAAAAAGTCTGATTAGGTTTTTAAACATTTAAATCCCTTTGTAGAAAATCGGCTAAATCATCCAGGTTTGAAAAAGCATTTGATTTCATTTTTTTAAATAACTTTGAGAGGATTGGCTCACAAAAGTAATAGAGCATCTCCAGTTTTGCCTGGTACAGAATCCAGTAATAATCGGGGTTAATAGCTTTCAAATGGCGGGCAGCGAGAGCACATTTCTGTTGAATGCCATAGAACTGGAGAGCGAATACCCCTTGTGGTAATTTTGCCGACAGACGTTCAACAACAATTTCCGAAATAAGGCTGGAATGAGAAAGCGCGACTGAGGCCGCAGTAGCAAACGCATAGCGTGTTGCTCCCGCTACGTTCATGTGAGAGCTGAATTCTGCAATTCTTTTTATAAGTTTACGGGCTGAACCTTCTGCATTACCATCCTCTATGTCATCACATATCGTTTTCAGATACAGATAAAATATGTGTGCAATGACGTCGGCGTGTTTGAAAATCGACTCTATTGAGTAGAGTGTTCTGATTTCTTCAGCTTTTAACTCCTGACAGACATCATTATACTGGGGAATGAAACAGGATGAATACCAACTCACTCGCTCAATGCCAGAATATATATCGGATGCAACCCCTTTTGCCGATCGTAAAATACCACCTATTGCGTTCTGCATAGTGAGAGCCAAATGGCGGTCACTCTGAAATTTTATCCTTAAATAATCAGAAGCCTTCATGACGTGACATCCTTAATGCGTTTTATAATTCACCTTATTATTGCTACCACATAACTAATATCCTCTTTTTTAAAGACAGCTGTTAAGCATTAAATGTTATACGAAATCATTATATTTCAATGGCATCTGATTTATGTTATCAATCCAGCGCCTTCACCATTTTCCCGCTCGCGACAAACGTACCCGCACCCAGATGATGCAGCGTATTCAGCTTATCCCCGTCAAACTGCCAGCGTCCGGCGACAAATGCGCGTTCATCCGCCGCGGCGGAAACCACTTCGCCAAACAGGGTGTCATATTTCTCTGCCGCAGAGGTTACAGGTAATAACCGGCACTCCATCCACGCCAGACATTTCTCTTCTATAACCGGCAGGCCAAGCTCAGGGCCATAAATAACCGGGATCCCGTAGCAGTTAAATTTATCCTCGTCTCGCCCGCTGACGCTGCCGACCGCCCAGGTCCAGTTGGCTGCCGCCACGCCGGGGATCACAATGCCGAATTTCCCGCTGCGTTCGATCAACTCCCGTGACCACGCGCTTTTGTCTACCACAATCGCGATACGCGGGGGCTCAAATTCCACCGGCATAGACCATGCGGCGGCCATGACGTTGCGACGATCGATGGTCTCATCCCGGCTGGTGATGAGCACGGTTGGACCGTGATTCAGAAGACGGCTGGCATGGCGTAATTCAACAGGGCGAAAGTGGTTCATAGGATCTCCTCATGTACACGATGAGTATGACGAAAAAGCACTTTTGCGCATATGCATAAGGGAAAATAGTTTATAAACAGGGGATATCACATCCTGGAGCAAATCATGTCCCCATTTCTGAGTGCTTATTTCGCCCGCACGGGCTGGCAGCAGCCCGTGCAGGTTGATATCGATACCCTGCGGGGGCTGCATTTACACCATAACTGCGCAATCCCTTTCGAAAATATCGATGTTGTTTTGCCGCGGGAAATCCATCTGGACGACGGGTGTCTGGTGGATAAACTGGTCACCGCGCGTCGGGGGGGGTATTGCTTCGAGCAAAACGGCCTGTTTGAGCGGGTGTTGCGCGAAGTCGGTTTTACGGTGCGCAGCGTGCTGGGGCGGGTTGTGCTGGCTAATCCGTCGCAGATGCCGCCGCGTACGCACCGGTTGCTGCTGGTTGAGCTGAACGGCGAGCGCTGGATCGCCGATGTGGGATTTGGCGGACAAACGCTGACGGCGCCGATTCGTTTGATCGCCAACGAGGAACAGGAAACCCCGCACGGGAGTTATCGTTTGCTGAGCGAGGGTAACGACTGGGTACTGCAATTCCGCCATCACGAGCACTGGCAGTCAATGTACCACTTCGACCTGGCGACCCAGTACTTCAACGATTACGTGATGGGAAACTTCTGGTCGGCGCACTGGCCGCAGTCCCATTTCCGTCATCACCTGCTGATGTGTCGCCACCTGCCGGACGGGGGCAAGCTGACGCTGACCAACTTTAATTTTACCCACTGGCAGAACGGGCATGTGGAGGAGCAGATCCATTTGCCGGATGCGGAGGCGCTGTATAAGCTGATGCAGGCGCGGTTTGGCCTGGGCGTTGATGACCCGAAGCACGGCTTTACCCTGGCCGAGCTGACGGCCGTGATGGCGGGGTTTGATACGCATCCACAGGCAGGGAAATAGCCCGGTGGCGGCTACGCCTTACCGGGCCTACAGCGGCTTGAAACGTAGGTCGGGTAAGGCGAAGCCGCCACCCGACAAAATCAACGGCGCGATCTCACCACCTGATAGCGACGGGTAAAATACTCAAACGGCGCGCTCCAAACATGCACCAGACGGGTGAACGGGAAGATAAGGAAGATCGTCATCCCCAGCACCAGATGCACGCGGAAGATCGGTGCGACGCCGCTCAGCATTTCTGACGAGCCTCCCTTAAACGTCACGATCCCCTGCGCCCAGCCGACCAGCTTCATCATCTCGCTTCCGTCAGGATACTGGGCGGAGAAAGGAATGGTCGACAGCCCAAGGATGCACTGAAGCAGCAGGATACTCATGATGATAATATCCGGCGTGGTGGACGTGGCACGCACCCGCTGGTTGAACAGGCGGCGGATCAGCAGCATCGACCCGCCAATCAGCGTCAGCACCCCGCAAATCCCCCCCGCAATCATGGCTAACTGCTGTTTAACCGCGACGGGTAAAAACCAGGCGTACATCCAGTGCGGGGTTAACATGCCGAACAAATGCCCGAAGAAGATCCCCAGAATGCCAATATGAAACAGGTTAGAGCCCCAGTTCATACCGCGCTTGCTGAGCATCTGGCTCGACGAGGCGCGCCAGGTGTACTGCCCGTAGTCGTAGCGCAACCAGCTGCCAAGGAAAAACACGGTGGCGCAGATGTACGGATAAATGTCATAGAAAAACACGTTCAGGTAATGTGTCATTTTGGGCCTCCGGCGCTGACGTCCACGTACTGCGGCGCGACGTCCTGGCTAAAGCGTCGTTGATATTGCTGCATCGGCGAGCTGTCGCACGATGTGGCGTTGTCTTCAATAAACTTCACCTGTTCCTCTTCCCACACGGCGTCCAGCGCCTGACGGGTATCATCCCGTTTTTCACCGGACACCTGTTTCGCCACGCTGTCGCTGGAAAGGCGCGTTCCGGCCAGCGTCAGCAGGGCGTCAAACAGCTGGTAATGCGCTACCTCGCGCTGTTTCAGGCGGCCACCAATCAGCGCCAGGATCGGCGCGACGTTTTGCAGCCCTTCACGCGCCTCGTCATCGCTGACGATACTGAGATATTCCAGATAGAGCGGCAGATAGTCCGGCAGCTCGCGGCAGTCAAGCTGAAGGCCGGCTTTCTCATACTGGCTCATCAGGTCGACCATCGCCTGACCGCGATCGCGGGACTCGGCGTGAACGTGTTCGAACAGCAGTAGCGAGGTTGCGCGCCCGCGTTCAAACACTTCGCACCATTCGGCCTGCTTATCCAGCAGCGGGGCGCTCAGGTGCTGCTGCGCAAACGGCAGCAGCATGGGCGCGTCCTGTTCCACCAGGGAAAGCGCTTCGTCACGGTTTTCCCACAGCAACTCATCGGGATACTCAATGAGCAGCGCGATGATTTTGAGGATCTGCATTATTCTCCCTCCCCGTGTTCGCGCACTTCGGTGATGTTGATCGCGTCGATGCGGCTGCTGTTGAAGAGGTTGAATTTGGTGTCGGAGCCGTGGCAGCCGTCGCCGAAGGTGAAGCCGCAGCCGTTTTTCTCCGGGAAGGCGTCGCGCGCCATTTCGCGGTGGCTGGTCGGGATCACGAAGCGGTCTTCGTAGTTGGCGATAGCCAGATAGCGGTACATCTCCTCAACCTGCGCTTCGGTCAGGCCCACTTCTTCAATGGCGCGGGTGTCGGTCACGCCTTCCACGGTCTGGGAGCGTTTGTAGTGGCGCATCGCCATCATGCGCTTCAGGGCGCGCAGCACCGGACCGGTATCGCCCGCGCTGAGCATGTTTGCCAGGTACTGCACCGGAATGCGCAGGCTTTCTACGGCAGGCAGCACGCCGTCGCTCTGCGGCAGACCACCCGCGTCCGCGTAGGACTGAATCGGTGACAGCGGCGGCACATACCAGACCATCGGCAGGGTGCGGTATTCCGGATGCAGCGGCAGGGCAAGCTTCCAGTCCATCGCCATTTTGTAAACCGGGGAACGCTGTGCCGCGTCGATGACGTTCTGCGGAATACCCTGTTTCAGCGCTTCCTCAATCACCGCCGGATCGTTCGGGTTAAGGAACACGTCGCACTGGCGCTCGTACAGATCGGTTTCATGCTCGGTGCTGGCCGCCTCTTCAATGCGGTCCGCGTCATACAGCAGCACGCCAAGGTAGCGGATGCGCCCGACGCAGGTTTCCGAGCAGACGGTCGGCTGGCCGGACTCAATGCGCGGGTAGCAGAAGATGCACTTCTCTGACTTGCCGCTCTTCCAGTTGAAGTAGATTTTCTTGTACGGGCAGCCGCTGATGCACAGACGCCAGCCGCGGCATTTGTCCTGGTCAATCAGCACAATGCCGTCCTCTTCACGCTTGTAAATCGCACCGCTCGGGCAGGTGGCAACGCAACTGGGGTTCAGACAGTGCTCGCACAGGCGCGGCAGGTACATCATGAAGGTGTTTTCAAACTGGCCGTACATCTCCTTCTGGATCTTCTGGAAATTGCGGTCGCGGGCGCGTTTTTCGAACTCGCCGCCCAGCAGCTCTTCCCAGTTGGGCCCCCATTCGATTTTATCCATTCGCTTGCCGTCAATCAGCGAGCGCGGGCGGGCGGTAGGGAGGTGATCGCCCTCTGGCGCGCGGTGCAGATCCTGGTAATCGAAGGTGAAGGGTTCATAGTAATCGTCAATCTGCGGCAGGACGGGGTTAGCGAAAATCTTCGACAGCACGCCCATTTTGCCGCCGAGGCGCGGGGTCAGCTTGCCGTGAATACCGCGGATCCAGCCGCCTTGCCACTCATCCTGATCTTCCCAGTTTTTCGGATAGCCGATACCCGGTTTGGTTTCGACGTTATTGAACCACGCGTACTCCATCCCTTCGCGCCCGGTCCAGACGTTCTTACAGGTGACCGAGCAGGTGTGGCAGCCAATGCATTTATCGAGATTCAGAACCATGCCAACCTGTGAGCGTATTTTCATTTTTTCGCCTCCTGTACCTGATCCCGACCTTCGCCGTCCAGCCAGTTAATGTTTTTCATTTTGCGGATCATGATGAACTCGTCGCGGTTCGAGCCGACGGTGCCGTAATAGTTGAAGCTGTACGCCAGCTGCGCGTAGCCGCCGATCATGTGGGTCGGTTTCGGGCAGACACGGGTGACCGAGTTGTGGATCCCGCCGCGCCGTCCGGTTACTTCTGACCCCGGAATGTTCAGAATGCGCTCCTGAGCGTGGTACATCATGGTCATGCCCGGCGGTACGCGCTGGCTGACCACTGCGCGGGCGGTGAGGGCGCCGTTGGCATTAAAGGCTTCGATCCAGTCGTTGTCCTCAATGCCCAGCTCGCGCGCGTCGGTTTCGCTGATCCAGACGATTGGCCCCCCGCGCGACAGGGTTTGCATCAGCAGGTTTTCGCTGTAGGTGGAGTGAATGCCCCATTTCTGGTGCGGCGTCAGGAAGTTAAGCGCTTTTTCCGGGAATCCGTTCGGCGGGATTTCGCGCATATGGGTAACGCTGCGGGTGTCAATCGGTGGACGATAGGCCACCAGACTCTCCCCGAAGGCGCGCATCCAGGCATGATCCTGATACAGCTGCTGGCGGCCCGAAATCGTGCGCCACGGGATCAGCTCGTGAACGTTGGTATAGCCTGCGTTATAGGAGACGTGTTCGCTCTCAAGGCCGGACCACGTCGGGCTGGAGATGATTTTGCGCGGCTGCGCCTGAATATCGCGGAAGCGGATTTTCTCATCTTCTTTGTTCAGCGCCAGATGAGTGTGATCGCGTCCGGTCAGTTCGCCGAGGGCTTCCCAGGCTTTGACCGCGACCTGACCGTTAGTTTCCGGCGCAAGGGCGAGGATCACCTCTGAAGCGTCAATGGCGGTCTCGATGCGCGGACGACCTTTCGCCGGGCCGTCAGGCTTGACGTAGTTGAGCTTGCCGAGGAAATCGACCTCATTCTGGGTGTTCCACGATATGCCTTTTCCGCCGTTGCCGAGCTTGTCCAGCAGCGGCCCAAGGGCCGTGAAGCGCTCGTAGGTTTCCGGATAGTTGCGCTCGACGACTGCAATGTTTGGCGCGGTTTTGCCGGGAATCAGATCGCACTCGCCTTTGCGCCAGTCCAGAATATCAAAAGGCTGCGACAGCTCCCCCGGGGAGTCATGCTGAAGCGGCTGTAGCACCACGTCAGTTTCGGTGCCGAGATGTCCGACGCACACTTCAGAGAAGACTTTGGCGATGCCCTTGTAAATCTCCCAGTCGCTGCGGGACTCCCACGCCGGGTCAACGGCTGCGGAAAGCGGGTGAATAAACGGATGCATGTCCGAGGTATTCATATCGTCTTTTTCATACCAGGTGGCGGTGGGCAGGACGATATCCGAGAACAGGCAGGTGCTGGACATACGGAAATCGAGCGTCACCAGCAGATCCAGCTTGCCCTCAATGGCGGCGGTTTGCCATTCCACTTCCTCGGGCTTCACGTCGTCCGTTGAGCCTAAATCCTCACCCTGAATACCGCTCTCGGTGCCAAGCAGGTATTTCAGCATGTATTCATGGCCTTTCCCGGACGAACCGAGCAGGTTAGAACGCCAGACGAACAGGTTGCGCGGGTGGTTCTTACCGTTGTCCGGCTGTTCGCAGGCGAAGCGAATATCACCCGATTTTAACGCCTGCACGGTGTAATCCTGCGGCGACATCCCGGCGGCGTCGGCGCGAGCTTTCACGTGCAGCGGGTTGAGGTTGAGCTGCGGCGCGGAAGGGAGCCAGCCCATGCGCTCGGCGCGGACGTTGAAATCAATAAGGTGACCGGTAAACTTCGATGCGTCTGCAAGGGGAGAAAGCAGTTCCTGTGCGGTGAGCTTCTCATAGCGCCACTGGCTGGCGTGGTTGTAGAAGTACGATGTGCTGTTCATCTGGCGCGGCGGACGGTTCCAGTCCAGCGCGAAGGCCAGCGGCAGCCAGCCGGTTTGCGGGCGCAGCTTCTCCTGGCCCACGTAGTGCGACCAGCCGCCGCCGCTCTGCCCGACGCAGCCGCAGAAGACCAGCATGTTGATCATCCCGCGGTAGTTCATGTCCATGTGGTACCAGTGGTTCACACCGGCCCCGAGAATGATCATCGAACGACCGTGAGTTTTGTGCGCCGTGTCGGCAAATTCACGGGCGATTTTTTCTATCAGATAAGCGGGGACGCCGGTAATTTGTTCGCCCCAGGCCGGGGTGTAGGCTTTTATCTCGGCGTAGTTTGTCGCCGCGTTACTGTCTTCCAGACCGCGATCGAGGCCGTAGTTTGCCAGCACCAGATCGTACACGCTAACCACGCGTCTCTGGCTGCCGTCGGCCAGCGTCAGGGTTTTACTCGGTACGCGGCGCGTCAGCACCGGCTCCTGCTTCACGCTGCGGAAATGCGGATTCTCGTTGCCCCCGAAGTAAGGGAAGGCCACGTCTGCCACGCTGTCGTGGGTGATGAGCAGGGAAAGCGTCAGCTCGGTTTCCTGTCCCGCAGCCAGCGACTCCAGGTTCCATTTGCCTTTTTCACCCCAGCGGAAGCCGATGGAACCATTCGGCGCCACCAGATTTCCGGCCACGTCAAAGGCGATGGTTTTCCACTCCGGATTATTGGTTTCACCCAGCCCGTCGGCCAGATCCGACGCGCGCAGCATGCGGCCCGGCACCACGCGACCGTCAGCCTGTTCATCCAGCAGGACCAGCATCGGCATGTCGGTGTAGCGGCGGCAATAGTTGAGGAAGTACTCGCTCGGGTTATCGAGGTGGAACTCTTTAAGGATCACATGGCCCATCGCCATGGCAAGGGCGCTGTCGGTACCCTGTTTGGGGGCCAGCCACTGGTCGCTGAGCTTCGCCACCTCCGAGAAGTCCGGCGTAATGGCGACGGTCTTGGTGCCCTTGTAACGCACTTCGGTAAAGAAGTGGGCGTCCGGGGTGCGCGTCTGCGGCACGTTCGACCCCCAGGCAATGATATAGCTGGAGTTGTACCAGTCCGCGGATTCCGGCACGTCGGTCTGTTCGCCCCAGGTCATCGGCGACGCCGGTGGCAGATCGCAGTACCAGTCATAGAAGCTCAGGCAGGTGCCGCCGAGCAGGGAGAGATAGCGCGTACCGGCGGCATAAGAGACCATCGACATGGCCGGGATGGGGGAAAAACCGGCTACCCGATCCGGGCCGTAGTTTTTGATGGTCCAGACGTTGGCGGCAGCAATCAGCTGGTTAAGCTCTTTCCAGTTTGAGCGCATAAAACCGCCTTTTCCGCGCGCTTTCCTGTAGCTCTGCGCTTTCTGCGGATCGTTCTGGATGGCATCCCAGGCCAGCACCGGATCGGTATGCTGCGCCAGCGCCTCGCGCCAGAGTTCGATCAGCCTGCGGCGTACCAGCGGGTACTTGAGACGGTTGGCGCTGTAGAGATACCAGGAGTAGCTTGCGCCACGCGGGCAGCCGCGAGGTTCGTGGTTAGGCAGGTCAGGGCGGGTGCGCGGGTAGTCGGTCTGCTGGGTTTCCCAGGTCACCAGGCCATTTTTGACATAAATCTTCCAGCTACAGGAGCCGGTGCAGTTAACGCCGTGGGTGGATCGCACAATCTTGTCGAACTGCCAGCGCTGACGGTAGCTGTCCTCCCAGTCGCGGTTGGTGTGGTACACCTGCCCGTGCCCATCGGCGAAACTGTCGCCTTTTGTTTTGAAGTAACGGAAGCGGTCCAACAGTTTGCTCATGACATTTCTCCTGCTTCGATAGCATGGCCGGAGGGTGAGACATCACGCTCCGGCGAAGAGGTAGTTATTATTTTTGTGAGGATTTGCGGCCGTACACCAGCCAGGTGACGAGCACGCAGACGATGTAAAACACGAGGAAGACTTTCATGGCGCCCACCGGGGAACCGGTCATCGCCAGGGATGTGCCAAAGGCTTTGGGAATAAAGAACCCGCCTACCGCACCGATGGCAGAGATAAAGCCCAGCGCGGCAGCCGTTTCGGTCACCGCTTCATGCTGTGCCTGTTCGTCGCTCCCGCCCTGTTTTTTCACGCGGTCGAGGGTGATTTGGCGAAAGATAATCGCGATCATCTGGAAGGTCGAGCCGCTGCCCAGGCCTGCGGTGAGGAACAGGCCCATAAAGACCAGATAGAAGGCCATAAAACTGCCTGAACCAGACCCGGGGAGCGTCAGGAAAATCAGGGCGCTAAAGATGGCCATAAAAACGAAGTTGATCAGCGTCACCCGTACGCCGCCCAGCCTGTCTGAAATCATTCCGCCAGCCGAACGCGCCAGAGCGCCGATCAGCGGGCCAAAGAAGGCGAGGTGGAGGATATTTACGTCCGGAAACTGGGTTTTCGACAGCATAGCAAAGCCTGCCGAGAAACCGATAAACGAGCCGAAGGTTGCCAGATAAAGCAGGCTAAGCAGCCAGAGGTGAAAGCGCTTAAGCACCGGAAGCTGGCTGGCAATGGACGCTTTCGAGCTGGCGATGTCGTTCATGCCAAAAAACGCCGCAAGGGTAGCAAGAATCAGCAGCGGGGCCCAGATCCACGCCGCGTTCGCCAGCCACATCGTCGAGCCATCCTCCTGGGGGACGCCGTGAACGCCGAGGAAGGTAAACATCGGCAGAAAAATCACCAGCGGCGCAACCAGCTGCATCACGCTCACGCCCAGGTTACCCAGCCCGCCGTTAATGCCCAGCGCGCTGCCCTGTCTGGCTTTCGGGAAGAAGAAGCTGATGTTTCCCATGCTGGAAGCGAAGTTGGCGCCGGCAAAACCGCACAGCAGTGCGATGATGATAAAGACCCAGTAAGGCGTGGCGGTATTCTGGATGGCGATCCCAAGCCAGACACAGGGTACGACCAGGATAACGGTACTTAACACGGTCCAGTAACGTCCGCCAAATATCGGCACCATAAAAGAGTAGGGGACACGCAATATCGCGCCGGAAAGAGAAGGTAATGCCGTTAGCATAAAAAGCTGATCGGTGCTGAAATTAAATCCGACCTTATTAAGATTTACCGCAATAGCGCTAAACAACATCCATACACAAAACGCGAGAAGCAAACACGCCACGGAAATCCACAGGTTTCTACGTGCGATATGTTTCCCTTTATTCTCCCAAAATTGCGCGTTTTCCGGTTTCCAGTTACTCAACAGATGCTGATTACTCTTCTCGCTTTGATGTGACATATCACCCTCTTGCTTACCCAAATGGAGAGAAAAAAGAAGTGAAAACAGAAAGATACCTTTCGGCAGTTTGTAGAAATTTTTGGATGTTATGGGATACATCTGAAAGGATAGATAAAAAAGCGAATCCCTGAGTTTGGAATGGGAATCAGGGTTCGCTTTATGTGTTACTAATTGTAACTATTTGCGGAAATTAATACCCCGATGGGAGTATTAATACAATTCGAGGGAAATAAGCTTATCCAGATGCTTATTAAATGCCGCGTCGTCCATTTCAGGCATATTTAATACGTATATGCCATCCAGGCCACATACCAGACCAATTAAACGCCAGGCGATATTTTCCGGCTGGTCAGCAAGCGTAAAGGCGTTGGCCTCCGCCCCAGCGCGGATAATCGCGACCGTTTCCTGGTGCCACATCTCCATAGTCAAAACGTAGGCGCCTTTGATATCGCTATCCCGGCTGGCGAGAATTTGCGCCTCCCGCCACAGTCGAATGTAGGGCTCAAACCCGCCGTCATCGCTGCCGAGCATGGCATGCAGGCGCTCGCGCCAGCCGGCGTTTTCGCCAACGATTTCAGCATCCAGCAAATCGCGGATCAGCCGGACAAACGCCAGCGACTTAAGCTCGCCCGCCGACGCAAAGTGGTGATGCACCTGCCCGGTGGCGACGCCCGCTTCGGTGGCGATGCGGCGCACGGTCATCGCAGCGAATCCTTCGGTCAGCGCCACGCGCATCGCGGCCTGGAGGATCTCTTCCCGCCGCTCGTCCTTGCTCAGATAACGCATAATTTCTCACTCTCAATGGCAACGAAACGAGTGTAACAAAGAGCTGGACAAGTGTTCAACTTTACGTAGGATCGCATTCTGGACATGTGTCCAGTTTTTAACTGAAAAGGAAATTTATGTTTCGTCAGTGGTTAGCGTTAGTGATTATCGTGCTGGTGTATATCCCGGTGGCGATTGACGCGACGGTGCTGCACGTGGCGGCGCCAACATTGAGCATGACGCTGGGTGCCAGCGGCAACGAATTGCTGTGGATTATTGATATTTACTCGCTGGTGATGGCGGGAATGGTGCTGCCGATGGGCGCGCTGGGCGATCGCATAGGTTTTAAGCGCCTGCTGATGATCGGCAGCGTGCTGTTTGGCCTGTCATCGTTAGCGGCGGCTTTTGCGCCGTCCGCGGGCTGGCTGATTGCCGCCCGCGCGTCGCTGGCGATTGGCGCGGCGATGATCATTCCGGCTACGCTTGCAGGGATCCGCACCCTGTTTATTGACGTGCGGCACCGTAATATCGCCCTCGGCGTCTGGGCTGCCGTTGGGTCGGGCGGCGCGGCGTTTGGCCCGCTGATTGGCGGCATGCTGCTGGAGCACTTTTACTGGGGGTCGGTGTTCCTGATTAACGTGCCGATCGTGCTGATCGTGGTTTCGCTTGCTGCGCGCCTGGTGCCTGCTCAGCAGGGGCGGCCCGAGCAGCCGCTCAATATCAGCCATGCCATTATGCTGATTGTGGCGATTTTACTGCTGGTCTATAGCGCCAAAATCGCCCTGAAAGGGGTGCTGTCGCCGTGGATGGTGGCCTGTACGCTGCTTACCGGGGCGGTGATGCTGTTTATCTTCGTCCGTATCCAGCTGCGCGCGCGCGTGCCGATGATCGACATGCGTCTGTTTTGCCATCGCATTATTTTAAGCGGCGTGGTCATGGCGATGACCGCCATGATTGCGCTGGTGGGCTTTGAACTGCTGATGGCGCAGGAGTTGCAGTTCGTGCATGGTTTTACGCCGTTTGAAGCAGGGATATTCATGCTGCCGGTGATGGTGGCGAGCGGATTTAGCGGGCCGATCGCGGGTGTGCTGGTCGGGCGTCTGGGGCTGCGCATTGTCGCGGCCGGAGGCATGGGGCTTAGCGCGGTCAGTTTTATCGGCCTGTCGACGCTCGATTTCAGCACCCAACAGTGGCAGGCGTGGAGCCTGATGGTGCTGCTGGGCTTCAGTGCCGCCAGCGCACTGCTGGCATCGACGTCAGCGATCATGGCTGCCGCGCCGAAAGAGAAAGCGGCCGCCGCAGGCGCGATCGAAACCATGTCCTACGAGCTGGGTGCTGGTCTGGGGATCGCCATTTTCGGTCTGCTGTTAACCCGCAGCTTTTCGGCGTCTATTGTACTGCCGCAAGGGCTGAGCGCGTCGCTGACAGATAAAGCCTCGTCGTCCATCGGTGAAGCGATGAAGGTGGCGCAGGAGCTGTCGCCGTCTCTGGCCGAGCCGGTGATGAAGGCGGCGAAAACCGCGTTCATCACCTCGCACAGCGTGGCCCTGGGCAGTGCGGGAGGCATGCTGCTGATTCTGGCGGTCGGGATCTGGTTTAGTCTGGCGAAGGTCGGAGGGCAGCAGTAATAAAAAAGGCCAGCCGCGAGGGCTGGCCTTTTGAACTAACAGATCTTAGAACTGGTAGGTCAGACCTACAGCTACGATGTTGTCGGTAGCCACTTTGGCATCTTTGGTGAACTGGCTGTCATCCACGAGGTTGATTTTGTAATCAACATAGGTGGACATGTTTTTGTTGAAGTAGTAGCTCGCGCCAACGTCAACGTATTCAACCAGGTCCTGGTCGCCATAAGAACCGATGTCTTTACCTTTGGATTTCAGGTAAGCGATGGACGGACGCAGACCGAAGTCAAACTGGTACTGAGCCCTGATGAATCCCCTAATGATTTTGGTAAAAATCATTAAGTTAAGGTGGATACACATCTTGTCATATGATCAAATGGTTTCGCGAAAAATCAATAATCAGACAACAAGATGTGCGAAC